>CALBUI010000341.1 GCA_937968125.1 uncultured Anaerolineales bacterium
TATCGGTTGTCAGTTTTTACCCAGGATGAGGCAAGGGCAATTGTTCTCTACCTCAGGTATAAGCAATCTGTAGATGAACTCGGAATAGACAATGAACGGATTCAAGCTGCCCTGGATTTATTTTGGCTATATCGCGCCGAAAAAGCGCCATCGATCGAAAAAATTCAGGATTACTTGAAAGAAGAACAAGAGTATCTCATAGCTTTGAACTCGAGTTTTGATGATCATGAATGAATAATGATAGTTCAAAGTCACACACCTATAGAGTGTTTATTAACGTGAGAATGTTACCTGCTGGCCTGAAAATGTGTAAAAATCTTAATCAATTGATGTATTATTGATAGTTGATGGCTTATAAAGTTCTCTCCCTTAGTGACAAAGAATATGAGGCAATCTATAGCTCCACATTAAAGGAGCGTTTTGCCGATGTTGATTTCATCTTGGGATGTGGAGATCTGACATATGCATACCAGGAATATGTTGTCAGCATGCTTGATGTCCCACTGTATTATGTGCGTGGCAATCATTCGCACATGATTGAGCACACCAGCTCGGGTCCGAAAACCCGACCACATGGTGGCGCTGATATCCACCGGAGAGTGGTTAAATCACATGGCTTGATCATCGCCGGGGTCGAAGGAAGTTTGCGTTACCGCAGAGGACCTTTCCAGTATTCTCAATTCGAGATGTGGAAGCATGTTTTTGGGATCACACCAGCCTTGGTTATGAATCGTATTTTTTCCGGGCGCTATCTTGATATCTTCATCAGCCATGCTCCTCCCTGGGGTATCCATGATGAATCAGATTTACCTCATCAAGGGATAAAAGCTTTTCGTTGGCTGCTGGATACATTTCAACCTCGATACCATTTTCATGGACATATTCATGTATACCGTCAATATACACAAACAATCACCCAATATAAAGCAACGACTGTGATCAACACATATGGGTATAAAGAAACACTTTTGGAGGATTTGGGGTAATCATAAGATTCGGAAATTTGTTTAAGTGAAGATTGTAAACAGCATGATATGGATTCAAATCAATTAGCCCAAGATGATTTTGAGCGTGCTTATCGAAGGGGATTTTGGCGCAAACTTAGCACCTGGTTAACTGGTGAGCGTAATGAATTACTCCCTTTCGATACAGTTCGAGCGCGCCTACCTTTTCAAGGACAGCATTATATTGGTCTTCAGCAAGTAAAAATAGAACAAATTGTCGGCAGTGTGGGCCGCTACAGGGATTTTGATCGAGCGTTTTTACCACGCCAGGAACGCACCCGGGGTCGCTGGATCAATGTCGACTCGGCTCATTATGATGATATCATCCTGCCACCAGTTGATTTATTTAAAATTGGCGATATATATTTTGTGCGGGATGGTAATCATAGGATATCTGTTGCTCGAGAACAAGGTCAAGATTTTGTTGATGCACATGTGACGGAGATTGACGTTCCGGTTCAGCTCACCCCAGATATGGACATGGCTGAACTTGAACTTAAATCCGAGTATGCAGCTTTCATTGAGCAAACAGGCATCGATGAACTTCGACCGCAATCAAAAATCGAGTTGACCCTTCCGGGTGAATATGAGAGATTGTTAGAACATATCAGTGTACATCGTTGGTACTTAGGTGAGGGTATGGGAGAAGAAGTGCCATATGAAGAAACTGTAGCTTCCTGGTACGATAATGTCTATACACCATTAGTGGAATTGATAATTAAGAACAAATTGCTGGATCACTTTCCTGATCGAACTGAGGCCGATCTTTACCTGTGGATAATTGAATACGAATGGTTCGTGCGGGAAGCATATCGCAATGAATACTCTTTCCAGGTAGTCTCCCACAAGTTTAGAGAGAGATTTGCGAATTCGCCATCACGAAAACTGGTCAATAAGTTAAAGAAATCAGGATGGGTCGACAACCTGATCATGGAACAGGAAAAACTGGAATTCTATGGGCGGACCGGATTCCGAGAGTCTGTTCCGGAGGCGAGTATAGATATTACACTGCCCGGCCAGTACAGCAAACTCCTGGAAGACATTGATGTCCATCGCTGGTACCTTGGAGAAGAACAAGGTCAAGAGGTTTCCTTTCCGGAAGCAGCTGTATCATGGTACGAAGATGTATATTCTCCATTAGTGGAATTTATCCGTACATTAGATATATTGGGGGAGTTTCCTGGACGTACCGAAACTGATTTGTATATATGGATCCTCCAACAACAGGCAAAATTGCGAAGGATCTATGGTGAGAATATCTCGTGGGAAGTAGCAATCGAGAATATGATGGCGCAAAAAAAGTAATTTCATAAGAAGGAGATCAGTATTCTATAGCAACAATTTCCGTTTATTACTCTCATTAACCTGTCAGCAATTGAATACCAACTCAAAAAACAACCCTGGCATAATAAGTGATTGGATGGGGATTTTTTTTCTAGGTTATCGGATTAAAACCACTGCCTTAACCATCCCACTTGAATCAAGTTAGGTGTATACTTTCTTTGTTATGGAACACAAATCTAATCAGAATCAGTCCCTAAATTGGGGGTTAATTAGCACTGCGCGAATTAACCGTGCGGTAATCAATCCACTGCGTGAATCGGCCCGCAATGAGCTGGTTGCAGTTGCGAGCCGGTCAAAGGAAAAAGCTCAAGATTATGCTTCCGAGTGGGATATTCCCCAGGCATATGGGAGTTACCAGGCCATGCTGGATGATCCTGAAATTGATGTAGTTTACAACTCCCTGCCCAACAGCCTGCATACTGAATGGACGGTAAAAGCCTTGAAAGCGGGGAAGCATGTGTTATGCGAAAAACCTCTCGCGACTACCATCGAGGAAGTCGATGAGATGCGTGCAGCTGCCAAAGAAACAGGCAATCATCTTGCCGAAGCTTTCATGTACCGCCACCATCCACAGACGATCAAAGTGAAAGAGCTGGTGGATTCTGGCATTTTAGGTGAAGTGCGCCTGGTTATAGGGGATTTCACTTTCAGTATAAAAAGTGAAGAAGATGTTCGCCTCAATCCAGATTTGGGAGGCGGCAGTATTTGGGACATTGGCTGCTACCCGATCAGTTATACACGCTACATTATGGGTGAAGAACCACAGGAGGTTTTTGGCTGGCAAATGAGCGGGAATTCCGGTGTAGATGAGGTCTTCACCGGTCAAATGCGCTTCGCTGGGGATGTCTTCGCGCAGTTTGATTCTGGTTTCAGGAGTCCATATCGCTCAAGGATTGAAATAGTAGGCAGCGAAGCGTCGATGGTGATCCCACAGCCCTTCAATCCGGGACTGGAGGTAGAAATCCAAATCGATAGAGATGGTGAAATTGAATCGATCCCTATGCCCCGCAAAGAGCTTTACATCGGAGAAGTCGAAGACATGGCGGACGTGATCTTGAATGGGAGTTCGCCACGGGTCAGCATGGAGGATTCTAGAAACAATATCAAATTGATCCTGGCCTTATTACAATCAGCTGAATTGGGAAAACCAGTTTTATTATCTTAACTCTCCCGGGTTTATAATTTTTTTCGTATTATTATTGGATGCTAATCTTGTTAATGATTGTAGGAGATTAGTAATTTTTACAGGGAAATATTAAATCATTGCTTTGAAATAAGGAGAAATGTGAGCGAATTTTATCAAGTCGAATCTTCAAAAGTTGTTGAAGAAATTGCTTCCAATGTGGATCAGGGACTTACCCACAATGAAGCGGCTGAAAGGCTCGAGCATTATGGATTTAATGAGTTGGTCGAGACTGGAAAGAAGAGTCCCTGGAGGATATTGTGGGAGCAGATGACCTCGATCATGGTAGTAATCCTGATCATCGCCGCCATTATTTCGCTCGTATTAGGCGAATACTTGGATGCAATCGTGATCACTGCCATCATATTGATCAATGCTGCTATTGGTTTCCAGCAAGAATATAAAGCCGAAGAAGCCATGTCCGCGCTCAAACAAATGGCTGTTCCAAATGTGAAAGTTCGCCGGGAAGGTCATATCAGCGAGATATCCGCCAGAGAATTGGTACCTGGGGATATCATCTTTCTTGAAGCTGGTAATTTGGTACCGGCCGATTCACGCCTGGTTGAAAGCACAAATACACGCGTTGATGAAGCAGCCTTGACTGGGGAATCTGTACCTGTCGAAAAAGATGCCGGGTACGTCGCAAAGTCAGATTTACCTCTTGGGGACCGCTTCAACATGACTTATATGGGCACCGTAGTCACATACGGAAGGGCAGTCGCCTTAGTGGTCGAAACTGGGATGGACACCGAATTGGGTCACATTGCCACGCTGATCCAAACCTCGGGCCAGGAGCTAACCCCGCTTCAGAAGCGTATCAACCAGCTCAGTAAAGGTTTGGCTTTGGCTGCTGTTGCTTTGGTTGCATTGGTTTTTGCGGTTGGTCTGCTGCGAGGAGAGCCATTCGAATTAATGCTGCTCACGGGCATAAGCATGGCTGTGGCGGCAGTTCCTGAGGGCCTGCCGGCGGTAGTAACGATCGCTTTGGCCCTCGGCGCCCAACGAATGCTGAAAAGAAGATCGTTGATCCGCAAATTGCCAGCGGTTGAAACTCTCGGCTCGGTAACGGTGATCTGTTCCGATAAGACCGGAACTTTGACCGAGAACCGGATGACGGTCACAATCCTTGATGTTGCTGGGCACAAAGTTGAATTTGTAGAAGACTTACGGGACAAACCCGCTTCGCGGCTTGTCTTAGAAGATGAAGAATTAGATCTGGAGACTGAAGAAACTCTACGCAGATACCCTGCATTAACACTCCTGCTGGCTGGAGGCGCGTTGGCGAATGATGCTGTTTTGGAACGCCGCAACGGTGAGTACGAATACATTGGTGATCCGACTGAAGGGGCGTTGGTAGTCGCTGCAGCTCGAGCGGGAATGGTCAAGGATCACCTGGAAAATATATTCCCGCGTGAGGCGGAAGTGCCTTTTGATTCCACCCGTAAGCGGATGACCACAGCTCACAAGTTCCCGGGTACTGATGCTGAAATCTCCCCCGAATTCAAGCAGATCTGGAACTGGAGAGGTTTTATAGGAGAGTTTTCCCATGTCGTCTTCTCCAAGGGCGCCGTGGACAGCCTGGTGCCAATTTGTGATGAAGTTTGGGTTGATGACCGTACAGAGCCGCTAAATGAAGAATGGATCGAACGGATCATGGTAGCCAACAATCAACAGGCTGAAGAGGGGATGCGAGTACTTGGGGTTGCAATTCGAACGATTGATGAGGTCCATTCAGATGATTCAGAAGCGGAATTAGAGAATAATTTAATTTTCGTCGGCATGGTCAGCATGATGGACCCAGCCCGCCCAGAGGTGAAAGAAGCAGTCCGACTCTCCTCAGCAGCAGGTATCCGCCCGGTGATGATTACGGGAGATCACCCGCTGACTGCGGGAAAAATTGCTGCAGAATTGGGTATCTCAACCAACGGGCAAATTCTCACCGGCCAGGAATTGGAGGAAATGAGTATCTCCGAGCTCGAAGCGGTTGTTGGTGAGGTGGACGTTTACGCCAGGGTGTCACCGGAGCATAAATTGAACATCGTTAAGGCATTCGAAGATATGGGCGAGATTGTCGCCATGACCGGGGATGGCGTAAATGATGCCCCGGCGTTGAATGCGGCAGATATCGGTGTATCAATGGGAATAACCGGGACAGATGTAGCCAAAGAGGCCTCCGATATGGTCCTCCTGGACGATAACTTCGCTACAATTGTGGCCGCAGTCGAAGAAGGTCGCCGGATTTACGACAATATCCGCAAATTCTTCACCTACACCATGACCAGCAATGCTGGGGAGATCTGGGTTATGTTGATAGCACCATTAATTGGGATGCCTTTTGCCCTGCTGCCGCTGCAAATTTTATGGGTCAACCTGGTTACAGACGGTCTCCCAGGCCTGGCGTTGAGCATCGAACCGGCTGAAAAGAATGTCATGAACCGCCCTCCATACCCACCAAATGAAAACGTGTTTGGGCGCGGTATGGCCAGACAGATTCTGTGGGTCGGGATATTGATGGGCTTCGTTTCTCTGGGTATTGGCTACTATTATTGGTCGATTGGCAACCCAAATTGGCAAACCATCATCTTCACTACACTGACTCTTTCGCAAATGGGCAATGCACTTGCCCTGCGTTCAGAGCGCGAATCTCTCTTCAAGATTGGTTTGTTATCTAATAAAGCTTTGCTGAATGCAGTCCTTCTGACTTTAGTGCTGCAGTTAGCAGTGGTATATGTCCCATTTCTCCAATCAGTATTTAAAACCAACCCGCTTACCTGGCAGGAATTATTGATATGCCTGTTCTTGAGTACGATTGTCTTCTGGGCGGTTGAATTCGAGAAGTTCTTGAAGAGGCGCAGTGATCGAAAGAATGACCAATTGGTAGGAGTATAGGTATGGAACCGAAAGAGCGTGAGACAGCGGAGGGTTTTTTGTTTACAGACGAATACCAATTGACCATGGCCCAGCTGTATTTCCGCATGGGATTACATGAGAAATTGGGTCAATTCGATCATTTTTACCGCAGCTACCCGGATTATGGGCTGCACAAAGCGGGCTACTGCATCACTGCGGGACTTGAATGGCTACTAGACTGGATGAAGATCACGTACTGCAGAGATGAAGATATCGAATATTTAAAGACCCAGAAGAACAGGCTGGGTGGCAGACTATTTGGGGATGATTTCTTGACCTGGCTGCGGGCGAATGGGAATTTTGATTCGATCAGCTTACAAGCCATACCTGAAGGTCGGGTTGTTCATCCCAATGTGCCGCTGACAGTTGTTCAGGGACCACTAGCGATCGCACAAATCCTGGAAACCTCATTGCTCAATCACCTGAACTACCAGACATTAATCGCAACCAAGGCTGCCCGCATCAAAGAGAGCGGTCGTGGGAAAGTCATGCTGGAATTTGGCATACGGCGTGGTCAGGATAAAGGGGCTAACGCGGGTGCGAGGGCAGCCCTAATTGGGGGGGCGGATTACACTTCGAATGTCGGATTATCCCATGTGCTTGGCTATCCACCAAAAGGCACCCACGCTCACAGCATGGTGCAGCTGTTTATGGCGCTTGGACAGGGGGAATTGGAAGCTTTCCGGGCTTATGCAGATGTGTACCCGGATGATTGTCTTCTGCTGGTAGATACGATCGACACCCTGGAGAGTGGTATTCCAAATGCGATCAGGGTTTTCGAAGAGCTGCGCCAGAAAGGACATCAGCCAGTTGGTATCCGGCTCGATTCTGGTGACTTAGCGTATTTGAGCATTCAGGCAGCTAGAATGCTGGACCAGGCGGGATTTCCAGATACTGTAATCGTGCTGTCTAATAACCTGGATGAATTAATCATCTGGCAGATTCTGACCCAAATCCAGGAAGAGGCGCCCAGGTACGGTGTTGAAGCAGATAGCTTAATTGATCGCCTAGTTTATGGGGTTGGGACCAGGCTAATTGTTTCTGATGGGGATCCAGCCCTGGGAGGGGTATACAAATTGGTGGCAGTATGTGATGAAGATCAGTGGATACCAGCCCTGAAGATCTCCGAATCCCACAGCAAAACTCCCAATCCAGGACACAAACTCGTCTGGCGAATTTATGATCAAAGGGGCAAAGCTACCGCTGACTTGCTGAGCCTTGAGGATGAACGACCTGGTGATGAAAGTGGGATAATGCTCCACCATCCAACCCAAGCTTCGAAGTATCGCGAATTGGGTGCTGGTTCCGTGACTGAAGTTGAACCTCTCTTAGTTGATATCTTAAGAGAGGGGGAACTGGTTGCAGAACTGCCATCCATCGATGGTTTAAGGGAGCGAAGGGATGCAGATGTTGACAGATTAGATCCGGGTGTGCGCCGTTTGATGAATCCACATATCTACCATGTGTCACTATCTGAAAACTTGTGGAATATGAAGCAGGAGTTAATTGCGGCTGCATTAAGCCCGATCAGTAGTCCTGTTTCATAAAATAATCTAAGGAGGGTTTAACATGAAGTGGCCAATCTTGCGAATTTTATGGGGATTATTGTTAATCTTGGCCGGAGTCTTATTCTTATTGAACAGCATCGGTACGATCTCAATTGGTGAATACCAATGGGCGATCCTGCTTGGAATTGGGGGATTAGCATTCTTATCGGTCTTCATCTCCGATCGTAACCAATGGTGGGCACTGTTTCCCGCATTCGGATTGCTGGTCGGAGGAGCGATAATCTATCTTGAAAACACTTTCCCAGCCATTCCAGGTGAAATTGCGGGAGCGATCGCGCTGGGTGGGATTGGCTTGGCATTTTTGTTGATCTTCCTGGCTAATTTTGCCAATTGGTGGGCACTGATCCCGGCAGGGGTGCTCTTCAGTATGAGCGCGGTTTTCTTGCTGGGCGTGCAGTCTGGGGGTGTATTCTTAATTGGACTTGGCTTGACCTTTGGGGTGATCGGATTCGTTCCTACAGAACACGGTCGCATGCGGTGGGCTTTTATCCCCGCGATTATTCTGGTGTTGGTTGGCATCTTCGTGATGCTCGCCTCATTAAACCTTTTTGCGCTCCTGTGGCCAATAGGATTGATCACAGGTGGATTGCTGATCATTTATTACGTGATCCGCGGTCGAAAATAATCGAATTGTTTACGAATTAAAAATAGGGGATAATCAGAGATTAAGCCAATTTTCAGTAGCCCGCGATAAATCTCGCATCGGGCCAACTTGGATCGTGCACTGGGGTAGCGATTCGATGAACACTTTACCATAGCGTTTGCTCAGCACACGCCGGTCAAGGATGGCCACGACTCCCCGGTCAGATTGCGTGCGGATGAGTCGCCCAAAGCCTTGACGGAAGCGCAAGATGGCTTCGGGGAGAGAAAACTGGAAGAATGGATCCTCGAAAGTCTCGGCGCGCGAAGCGATGATTGGATCCGAGGGGACATCGAAGGGCAGCTTGACGATCACCAACACTGAAAGCGCTTCACCTGGTATATCTACACCCTCCCAAAAAGCGCGGGTGCCAAGCAAAACGGCTTTATCGGCACTGCGGAATGATTCAAGCAGGGTTGATGATGAAGCCCCTTCACCTTGTTCGTACACCAAAATACCTTCCTCAGCCAGTTGGGAAGATATCGCCTGAGAGGTAGCCCGTAGTTGTGCATAAGAGGTGAATAACACCAATGTGCGACCACCGGTAGTGCGGCACAAATGAAGCAAACTCTGGTTGACGCCGCGTTGATATTGTTGGCGCTGGTTGGGTTCGGGGATATCATTCGCCAGATAGAGCAGGGTGGCATTTTCGAAATCGAATGGAGAGCCCAAGGCTAACTCATAAGCATCGACAGCCTGTAAGCGATCGCGTAAATAATCGAACTCACCTGCCGCAGTCAGAGTAGCAGAGGTTAGGATTACGGAGGTCTTTTCGTGCCAGAGGTATCGCTCCATAAGTGGGCCAATATGAAGCGGGGCTTCATGCAGCGATGGCATCCGACCATCTGGCTTCACCTCGACCCAGTAGATGCGATCAACTTGTGGTTCAAAGACAAAGCCATTAAGGTGATCCTGTAATTCGCTCAGACGGCGGTACAGGCTGGTGATTTGATTAATAAGGTCCTGATTTTCTTCTGGAATAACTTCAACCAGATCAGTGAGGGCTTGGGATATTCTCTCAATATTCTCGAGTAAAGTACTTAGTACTCTTTCTGCATCATCCCAGAGCACTTCAACTTCATCCCATCCGGGTTGGGAACGAGAGGCTGGCAGAATGCGTTCCTGGTGTGCATATTGGCCGACAGGTTTCCCCTCGCGCTGCTCGAGCAAAAACTGGTCCAATGCGGAAAAGAATTGGTGTGAGCGCTGTTCAAACTGGAAAGCCATATCCGTGGCGCGGCTGACTAGCTGGTTGAAGGCGGCCATATCTGCCGGGGAGAGCAGATTTTCCACTGAACCCATCGCCCATCCGAGGGTGCCTGCACTGGTGCTGCCCAATTCACGCAGCATGCGGACTATCTCAAAATGGGTCACCCGGTAGGACAATGCATTCGTCGAAGCGTCTTCAAGGTGGTGAGCTTCGTCAATAATCAAATAATCATATTCCGGCAGAACTCGATTGCCAGTGGCCACATCCGCTAATAGCAAGGCATGGTTGACGATTACGACGTGAGCGCTGTGGGCTGCCTGTCGAGCGCGGTAAAAAGGACAGGTGCCACCTGTCCGCTGTAAGCAGGTTTCTTGCGTGCAGGCTTCATCCTCTGCTGAGACTCGCAGCCAGACATCACGTTCTTGAGGACCATTTAGATTTAATTCCGCTCTGTCACCTGAATTCGAATCAAGCATCCAGACCATTATCTTGCCCAAAATGCGGACATCTTCTCCAGTTTCCGGGCCGCGCCGGCGAAAATTTTCCAACCGGCGTGGGCAGAGGTAATTCCCGCGCCCTTTCAACACAGCCGCCTCGAAATCCATCCCCAAGGCGCCCCACAAATCAGGAATATCCTTATTTATCAGCTGGTCCTGGAGGTTGATGGTGTTGGTCGAGATGACCACCCGGGCATTGTTCTCTTTTGACCACAACGCTGCAGGGATCAGATATGCGAATGATTTTCCCACGCCAGTGCTTGCTTCTACAAGGAGATGGCGCTCTTCAGATAATGCTTGAGTTACCGCCTTAACCATCTCAACTTGCTGGGGGCGGAATTCAAATTCATCGAAGTAGTTTGCAAACGCCCCCCCATGTTCCAAAATCGCTGCCACTTCCTCCGGATCCAACATATGTAATTCTGAATTTGGAGCAAGGGGAGGATTTCCATCCGCTCCAGCATCCGCAAACCAGGGTCCTGCAAATGTGCGATCTGCTCTTTTCCCTTTTATGGTCTCTTTCGAACGCTCTTGTAGGGCAAGACGAAATCCCCAATATCCATCCCATTCAACTTCTTCGCTCATGCGTACGATTTCAGCCAACAATTCGATTGGCAATTCCATGGCTATATCGTGAAGGCGCAAGTAAACACCATGAGTGACAAGAGCATCATCCAGGGCGCGGTGGGTTGCTGGCAAAGGGACAGTTAATAAATTGGAAAGCGCTCCGAGGCCGTAACGACTGGCGTTCGGCAGCAAGACTGAGGCCATTTCATAGGTGTCGATCGCATCATTATAAGTAAACAAATTATGGCGGCGGAGGAAGGATAAATCGAAGCTGATGTTATGACCAATGATAGGTGCCTCACCTACAAAATCGGCCAATTCAGCCGCGATGTCACTGATCGGGGGAGCTGGAGCCACCATCTGGTTGGTGATCCCGGTCAACTGCGTGATGAAAGAGGGCACTGCCCGTCTTGGATTGACTAAGGAGTGCCATTCTTCTTCTACCCGGCGACCATTAAATCGGACTGCCCCGATCTCGATTATGGATTCCCGCTTCGGATCAAGACCGGTGGTTTCGATGTCTAGAGCCACTAAAATTGGCATGCGGGGATTATACCATTTTGAGGGTTTAACCAGTTCCGGCGGCGATTTATCACCACTCGCAAAAGGATGTGGAGTTGGTTTGGTTTCGCTTTATCCGCACTTGAATGGAGACCAATTAATCAGAGCTCTTCGGCTTCAGCCATTTGGAGATCTCCCCCACGAACTCGTTCTTCCACAATTCGCCCGCCACGTACCGTTGCCCCGACAACAAGACCGGCGCTGATTAACACCAGGTTCTTGATGATGTATTGGCCTTCTAAGGTAGGCACAAATGGGAAGATGATGAATGTTTCGGCCGGGAAAAAAATCAAAGGTGTCATTGTTCCCAGCATTTGGGTGAATAACAAGAACAGGGTTGCCCGAAGGAAAATTCCAAATATTAATCCCAATCCAATCAGAGTTTCCCAGACTGCCAGAATTATGATAGATACATCAGGATTAATTAGTCCGAAGGTCAACTGTTCAATAGTGATCGTGGCGATACTTTGTGCTGGGCTTAATCCTGGTATGAATTTGAGAACACCAAACCACAGGAAAATGACGCCCAAACTAATCCTCAGGAAAAGTATCCCGTATTGGATCATAAAGGATGTGATTTTTTCATCTGCACGGTCGAAGTAATCTATATATTGTTTCATTTAGTTTTCCATTCTTTCAAGTTTTGAGATGAGTGATTTGATGATTATTTGCGCAAATTGTAAAGTTTATGGTTGTTTAATGACAAGAAGGTGAGCGATACCAGTATCTAGATAAATTATAAAATAAATCTGCCCATAAAAAAATCCAAAACAGGAATTGGATCTCTTCAATCGCGAAAATATTTGGGGATCAGAAAATTTATTAGGTTGTCTACCCACCATTTACTAGTTGTTTAAATACAGGACTCAGAATCCAAAAAGAGGCTTGCAAAGATGCAAGTACAAAATGGTAATCAAAATTCTGTTTTAGCGTTAAAAATAGCACATATCACATGCGCCAAAGAATGTGTCCGTGTGATGGGTGGGTCTATAAAAGGAATAAAGAAAAAATGTCAGATCATTCAACCTCAATGCCACATAAAATGGAATGTGTGCGCGTTTATCAAAATGAACTTGGGGATCTGGAATTTGAATTTGTCTGTCCAGAATGCGGTTACAGTGAAATCATATCGCTCTTTGATTCCTTCGCCCGGGGTGATTTCTTCGTCTCTCACATGCATGATGTGGATGGTTCATCTTATTTGTCGATCAATTTTCAGACCGAAGAAGCAGAGATTCCCAAATGTTTCAAAGATTTTTTCGAGAATCTTGATAATGAGGATTGATTATAGCTCCAGATATGCCTTCCAGGCGTGATTTGACCGGTTACCATCGGCTGCTCTGAATTCCGAATCTCGTTCAATTCCTTCTACTTAAAAAAACAGTATTTCAATTGCATTAAGACAGCCATTCCTTCTAGGAATCAGGAGTGAGATTTCGGATTCCAGAATCACCTGGGTTAACTTTTTAATATCGTTGAAGTAATTAATAAGAGCTGATAAGATAATTTACTTTACTTCGCCATAGGGGTAATCAATTTGACGCTGGTTGCGAGTCCAGAATCCCTGGCCAAATGCTGTAGGTCCAGAACAGGAAGATTTCGTTGCGTCGACTCATTTACCCGACCAAAGATTATTGACCAATGTGTTCAGCCTGCCTTGGTACGAACGCGCCCGGCGCCAGTACACTTTCAAATTCCGCAAACGGGGGAAGTACGAAGTAGGACCGGTTAAATTGAAATCGGGAGACCTGTTTGGAATTTTTGAGCGATCTGAGCAGCAGGATCCAGTAGATCTGCTGACCGTCTTCCCCGAATTGATTCCTTTCGAGGAGCTGGGTTTACTCGCAGACGATCCCTTTGGTGACTGGCGTTCACGACGGAGATTATATGAGGACCCGAATCAAGAAGTCAACCAGGTGGAGGAAGCCTGGGAACGGGTTAACGCACTGGGGAAAGAAATTTATTCTCAAATGTCCAAAGAAGAGCGGGGAGCAATATCGAAGCGGAACTAGATAGTTGGACACGGATAAGACATGTGTCCAAGAATTTCTCATTTACCTCTGTGCTTGTCAGTTTGTTTTGAGTAATAAAAAAAATTTCCTTAAAAGAGCTAAGTGCGCAACTCGTCATATACAAATCGTCCCAAGCGGAATCTTGGGACGATTATCGATTAAGGATTAGTTGAGTTCGAGTATTTTCAGATGTGATTTCTAAATATCAGATGCAGCATATTCCATGATGATGCGGGCAATGTGTTCTGCACCCTTGAGATACAGGTCGATACGCATGTTTTCGTTGGGGGCATGGGCTTGAGAACCAGGATAGCCGACGCCTGCAGTGGCCACGGGTAATCCCAGCGTGTGGATGAAAGGATAATTCGGTCCTGAACCACCGATCAAGGGGGTTATCTGCTGCGGGACGCCATAGACAGGCTCGGCTGTTTCAGCCACAATGGCGACAAATGGATCATCCGGATCGGTTCTGGCAGAGGGTTCCCCGCCGAGGTAGGTGATCTCAATATCTTCGAACCCGCCATTATCCAGGAAATTGCGTAAACTGACCAGTACATTCTCTGGTCTCTGGTTTGGCACCAGCCGGAAGTCTACTTTAGCGGAGGCAAAGGCTGGTAATACAGTCTTGCCGCCCTCTCCCTGGTAGCCAGAAGTGAATCCACAGATGGTGCAGGTCGGTTCGAAAACTTCCGCCACGCGTAGATCGACACCATCCGTTAATCCGCTTAAGAAGGATTCGACTCCATAGCGTTCCTTGAGTTCATCAGCAATTTCTGGCATGGCTTCCAACAGCTCTCGGTCGCGCGCAGTTGGAGGAATTACATCATCATAATGTCCCGGCAAGCGGATAATTTCATCCGTGCCCTTTATCGAGCGCAGAGCCCAAATCAAGCGCCAGGCCGCGTTAGGGAAAATCGACCCGCCCAATCCCGAGTGGGCGTCGATTTCAGCTGTTCTGACAGATAACTCGACGTAGCAAATTCCGCGCAGCCCCAGGTATTGGATGGGGACTTCCTGGTGATCCACGCCCCCGAACTCCCAAATGCAGGCATCTGCGGCCAATTTTTCCTGGTTTACCTCGATGAACTCGTGCAGATGGACACTGCTGGTATCTTCCTCGCCTTCAATGATGAATTTGATGTTGCAGGGCAGTTCACCATCTTCATCCAGAATCGCGTCGATGGCATGCAGACGGCTGGTGATGTGACCCTTATCATCGCTGACCCCGCGTGCGTACATCTTGCCATCCCGGATGGCCGGCTCAAAGGGTAGCGATTCCCATTCCTCCAACGGTTCCGGAGGTTGGACATCATAATGGTTATAGAACAAGAGGGTCTTATTTTTCCGACCATCTCTTTCGGCGTAAACGACCGGCGCGCCATCGGTGGGCATGATCTCAACCGCAAAACCTCGCTTTTTGAGCATCTCCGCCACCAATTCGGCGCATTCCTGCATACCCAGGTTTTGAGCGGCGATGCTCGGTTGAGCACATAGAGTTGAGAGTTCAGCCAAGCTCTCGTCGAGTTTGGCTTCGAGATAATTATTGACCTGCGTATAGTCAGCCATAATACTCTTCTTCTAGAAGAAATAATTTAGACTGCTTGCACCAGCGAAGGCGAAAATCGCCATTTTAATCACCTCTCCGATCCAGCAAAAGATGAAGAATCGCACCACATGCATTTTTAATGAACCGGCTGCAACGCCAGCCAGGTCAAAGAATGGATTGGGAATGGCAGCCAGAACTAATACAGTAAGTGACCCATTCCGTTTCATCCATTTGGTCAGACGTTCGTAGACTTCGACTTTTTCCACCACGGCCTGCCCGCTGAATCCCGCCAGGTAGCCGGTTAATTCTCCAAGCGCTGCACCAGTTCCTGCCGCCAGGGCTACACCGATGGGATTGAAAACACTGCCCATCGTGAAGACCACCGCCACTCCCGGCGCGGGGAGCAATACTGTTGCATATGCCAAAAAGGAGAGCACGAAAATCCCTGGGTAGCCATAAATGGCTAGCTGCTCAGCCTGGTCGCGGATGCTGAACACAAATATGCTCAAGGTGATCACAACGAACAGGGCCATGATCCTGGCTAAAGTCAATCGTCTTTCGGGAGACAAAAGGGAGCGGAAAAAGGTGATAAACCGCCTGGCCAGCTGCTGCAGACCGGTCTGGGATCCGGATTTGGTTTTAGATGCCACGTGATTAATCCTGGGCGCCGCGCAGCAGATCGCGCAGCCTGGCGACGACCATATCCATCGCCACTGTGTTGAGTCCCCCCTCTGGAATGATCACATCCGCGTAGCGTTTGGATGGATCGACGAACTCCAGGTGCATGGGACGCACAGTATTCAGATACTGGTGGATCACGGAATCCGTTGTACGGCCGCGTTCGGCGATATCGCGCTGAAGTCGGCGGATGAAGCGGATATCCGGATCCGTATCGACGAAGATCTTGACGTCAAACTCTTCGCGCAGCGCCTGTTCGGCGAAGATCAAGATGCCTTCCACGATGATGACAGATTGCGGCTTAACGGTCAGCGAGCGGGAGGTGCGGGTATGGGTTTTGAAATCGTAAACCGGTAATTCAATCGCCTCCCATTTCCTTAGCTGCTGGACGTGCTCAATCATTAATTCTGTATCCAAAGAATCGGGGTGATCGAAGTTGATTATGTCTCTCTGGGCGATCGGCAGGTCCTGCAGGTCTTTGTAATACGCGTCATGGGGCAGATAGGCAATATGCTGGGTGCCGACCCGGCCCAGGATGACGTTGGCGATGGTAGTCTTGCCCGAACCTGTGCCACCAGCGATACCGATGACGAGGGGTGTTTCACGTTTGGTCATACGTTAATTATACCGGAAGGGGGGGAAGACACTAATTCTATTACCTTGATGGGAACGTGAAAATCACCATTGATGCATCATAATATTGGATATTGGGGATTGGTAATTGGATATATTCAAACCTTGCAATTTGTACCTAGCTAAGTGAAATGAAATACAGAAAACTACCATATAGTTAACCAATTTCTTTTGACTTATAATTAAAGAGCCACCGAAGGGAATCGAACCCTTGACCCGTCGCTTACGAAGCGACTGCTCTGCCATCTGAGCTACGGTGGCGAACTGACTGACGGCGAAAATTATACAGGGTTAACCCTGGAATGGCAAGGAAATGAGGTCCCATTGAAGATCGCAATGCTCTCGTACCACACCTGCCCGCTGGCAACCCTGGGTGGTAAAGATACTGGGGGGATGAACGTCTACGTGCGTGACCTTACTCGGAAATTAGGCGCCTTGGGAGTACATGTCGATGTCTTCACCCGCTCCCAAGATGAGCACGTGCCGCATGTCCTGCACGATCTGGGCTATGGAAACCGGGTCGTACATGTCAAGTCAGGCTGCGAAGTGCCCTTACCTAAAGCAGAGCTGTTCTCCTATATTCCGGATTTCACCAGAGGAATCACTGAATTTACTGGAACAAAAAACCTGGAATATGATCTGATCCACAGCCATTATTGGATGTCGGGAGCGGCTGCCATTGAACTAAAACAGCAGTGGGGTGTGCCTTTCGTGCACATGTTCCACACGCTGGGTGTGATGAAGCAGCGGGTGGCGCGCTTTGATGAGGAGGTGGTCGGGGATTACCGGCTGATCGGTGAGAAGCAGATCTTACGCGAAGCGGATAGGATCTTCGCGGCCACCCCAGCGGAGATGGCCCAAATTCAGTGGCTGTATGAATCTGATGTGAGCAAGATCAAGATCATCCCCCCAGGTGTTGACCTCAGCCGTTTTTATCCCATCCCGGAGGACGAGGCCAAGGAGGTGATCGGCATCCCTCCCTGCGACCAGGTGATTCTATTCGTCGGCCGCATCGAACCGCTGAAGGGAATTGATACCTTGATTGAGGCAATTGCATACATGCGGCGCAATGGCAGTTTTGAGGAGCAGTCTTTCTGTCTGGCAGTGATCGGTGGGGAACCGGACTTGTCCAGGGAGGAGCTGGATTCCGAGATGGCGCGCTTGAAGCAGCTCTGTCACGAACATGGCTTGGACGACCTGGTCACCTTCCTGGGCAAACGCGATCAAGACACCTTGCCATATTTTTATTCCGCCGCGGAAGCTGTCGTCCTTCCTTCTCATTACGAGTCCTTTGGCATGGTCGCCCTGGAAGCGATGGCCTGCGGCACACCAGTAGTCGCCTCACAGGTGGGTGGGTTGGCATTCCTGGTGAAAGATGGTGAAACGGGTTATACGGTTCCCTCCAGTGATGTTGTCGCGCTGGCAGACCGGCTGGCAAACTTGATTAAAGATCCTGACCTACAAGCCAGCATGGGTATCAAGGCCTCCGAACTGGCACAAGAATTTAGCTGGGATATCATCGCTGTCAACATCCTTGAACAGTACCAGGAAGTTATCGCCACACAATCCGCCATAGCAAATTGACAAATTGATCCAAGGAAGGTATAATCCTTGTAGTAGTTCGGATACGGATTACTATAAGGATAACTTTATGGATTTATTGTCAGGTTTGGGCGATTTGGGCTTTACTGAATATGAGGCCAAGATATACTTGGCCTTGTTGAGGGAAAATCCCACCAACGGCTATCAACTCAGTAAAAAGACTGGCGTGCCTCGTTCAATGGTATATGAAGCGCTTGGGCGTTTACATGCACGTGGGGCAGTGCTGAAATCGGGGGCTGAGCGCTCTACGATTTACCGTCCCTTACCCCCCGAGGAACTGCTCGACAGGTATGATCGCCAACACCAGCAGCTGATCTCCGGTTTGCGTGACAATTTGCTGAGCCTCTATGATTCCAACAACGAAGAATCGTTGTGGACCATCAGTGGAAGAGAGGCTTCCTTCGCCTATGCCTCCAAAATGATCGCCAATAGCAAAAATGAAGTTTACCTGGTCCTGGATGATACAGCGCTCGAACAGCTGCGGAGTGAGATCATTTCTGCTGGAGAGCGGGGTAACAAAATTGGCGTGCTGCTGACCGGAACTGATGAACTTAATTGTGGTCAGGTGTCATACCACCCTCCAGCGGAAAGCGAGCTCCAGGGGCTGGACAATATGGTCGTGGTGGTAGTCGATGGGAAGGAGTGTCTGATTGCAGATATGAACCATGAAATGACGACCACTGTAACCTCCAGCAGGAATCTGGTGCTGATCACCCGGCAGTTTGTCTGGATGGAGCTTTTCGCCCAGCGGATCAATGAACGCGTAAACCCAGATTTGCTGGACCAACTCGAAGAAAACGACCGTAAAATCTTGCAGAGCTTTTCAAGATAATAATCGTAAAGAATCTTAGGAATCAAAATTGAACAAAATCGACTTCACAAATTCAGATATTCATGTTGATGAGTTAAATCATCACACTCAGCAAGACCCGCACCAGCAGGCCTCCGCCATGTCGGATATTATCCTGGGCGGTCAAGATGGGTTGGTCAACGTCCTGGGCGTGATCCTGGGTGTTGCCGCGGCCACCGGAGACCCTTACGTGATCATGGTGGCCGGCCTGGCAGCAACTTTCGCGGAATCGGTCTCTATGGCGGCCGTGGCTTACACCTCCACTATTGCCGATGCTGATTATTACGAGAGTGAGAGGGAGCGTGAATACCGTCATATCCAGGAAGTTCCCAACCTGGAGCGGGAAGAAATTCGCAGTATCTATGCTGCCAAGGGATTTTCTGGTGACCTGTTAAAACGTATTGTGGATACGATCACTTCCAGCCCGGATGTCTGGGTGGCGGTGATGATGTCGGAGGAGCTGCAGCTCAAGCCAGTGGACCGGCGCACTGCACTGAAATCGGCGATCATCGTGGGTATCGCCGCCATAATCGGTTCACTGATACCCCTGGTGCCTTTCCTCTTTGTTCCCGTGTCATTAGGGATATTGCTATCGATCGGCTTCTCAGCCCTGGTGCTCTTCATTGTCGGGGCTGTAAAAGCCCGCATGACCGTGGGACATCCTGGCAAGAGCGGCTTGGAAATGGCCGTCATCGGTACGGTCAGCGCGCTGGTTGGGTTTGCGGTGGGATTATTACTAAAAGTTCCGGCAAATCCCTAAAAGAAGAAAGACTTGCAAAAGGGGCTTATACACATATATCTCATCATTGGGAATGCAAAAAATATCCCAATGTGCCTCGATATAATGCTCGCTCAAAGAAATCACCATCCAGCGAAAGACCATCATATCCTTTACTAACCAGGCGTTTCATCAGAGGGGTCAGCTGATTCCCATAATGCTCCATGCAGGCTTCGGGAAAGATTCCCGGCCAGGAATAGCAGGAAACCACCGTCCTTCGCTCGTTGGATGGGATTGTGGCTGGGACGGTCAAATCCCATTCAGGATCCTCCGTCTTGAATATATATTTGTCGAGACTACCCTGGGGAATCCCTTCGATACCCCGCACTATCGGAGGATCAGTATCGAGGGTATACGGATCAACTGACAAATCGGTGATTACCGCATGCTTTGGCAACCATCCCAACCATTCGTTTGGGATCACGGGCTGGGAAGCATCAGGCCGTTGAGTCGCATCAACGAGAATATCCGTATTGGAGAAAGTTTTTTGTATATCGCTGGGGTGTCCAGTCAGATCGTAGTCAATCACAATTACCTTTACCCCTGGAACATTAGCTTTAAACAGTTTTCCCCGCAATTGAGGATCCCCATATGCGACTGCCGCCTGGATGACGTGTTTCCCAACTGCACCAGCGCCTAATAAACAGACCTGGATTGGTTTACGCTTCTCGCTGGCAAATCCGGGTTCTGGATATACTTCAGCAAGTTCTTCAAAGGAGATTTTGAGGCCATTCCAGGCAACCGAGGCTAAGTTTTCGACCAACCTGCGACCGGAATCATCTTTGATTGTATCGAGTGAGATCGCTCCAAGTTCTTGTGATTGCAAAAGCGTGACCCTTCCGGGTCGGGTGGGAAAATGCAGCATCGAAATTATGCGGGCACCAGGATGCATCATCTCGATTACCTGATTGCCTGGATATCGCAATACGAGTACATGATCTTGCTGGTAAATCTCGTCAAATTCTGAAAATCTGGTTTGATTGGCTGCATTGCGATAATCTTGATCGGACAATCCGATGCTTTCCCCATAACCCGTTTCCAGGAAGACCTCAAATCCCATGTCTTGTAAGTTCCCTACAAACTCCGGCAAGAAAACTCGCCGCTCCCCGGATTCAAGATGCATCTTTGGCAGCCCAATCCTTAGTCTTGTCCCGTCCATGTTCACCTCTTCCTTGTCTGAATTGTCTTGATAATCATACCAAAGCTAATCAGATTGACTTCATCCATCTCCAGATCAGAATCAATCACTTGTTTTGCGTCAAACCAAGATTTGACCAGTTATCCACAAATAGGAGCTGGTTATCCTGATAACCTATCAAGTTGTTATTGAATTAATAATCAATATTGACAGTAAAATATAAGTAATCAACTTCGAATATCTCTTGTGATCACTGGAGGGCATCATGAGAGACTACACTATCGAATTAGAAATCTATGCAGGCAACGCTGGGGAACTGCGAACCGACGGATCGCGTCCGGATTTTGCCAGGGAGGGCATTTGTGCCTGGATGTACGGCAGCTACAAGGTGGGTGACAAATTCCGCTACCCAGAGGACATGGGGGAGTTATGCCCCTGGTTGGTGGACAGCCTGACAGGGGTGATAAGGGCGCAAGAGAATGGTGGTACGCTGCCTTGGAAATACCAGGGAACACCGTATGAGAAAGTCATCGATCCAGAGGGCGTGACCACGGAATACGTGCGCTGTCTTGACCCAACTGAGTCAGGGATTGTGGTCAAGGTCTCGCGGACAGCTTTGCCGTAAGATTATGGACCTTATTGTCTGGATTGATTCAATTTTCTGATGGGCTACTGGGTTACCTGATTGAAATAGTTATAGATCGCTTCAGACTGTATCGCCACCAATTCCGAGGCGGGTTCCCAGATCAGCTGGTCGGGATGGTGGAGGAAAATTGCCACGACATAGTTGCCTCCCGGAGTGTAAACGATCCCAGCATCGCCCAAGGTATTCATCACCCCAAAATAGGTCACCCATCCGTGCTTATGAGCCACTGGAGTTCCATCCGGTACGCCGGCTTCGATCAATAAACCGATCTTGTTGCGACTTAAATAAGTAACCATCGATTGGCATTCCGATTGGGTGAATTCATCGGGAAAGACAGCCAGCAAATTCCCCTCCCCGTTTTGGGTGCACTGGTAGATATCTTCTAAAAGCATGCCCATATCTGAGGGAGTGGTTTGGTTGTAAATATCAGGATCGGTGTCGATATCCGTTCTTTGATTGGCAGGTGTTTGGAAAGCTGCCAGTAAGGGCGCGCCTGGAAAGAATTGTCCAGCCAGGAAAGTATTATCCAAACCCAGTGTGTTCATATCCGCGGTGACATCCAGGGGACCATTAAACGGATCGATGACGCGTTCCATGAGCCAATCTGCAGGATCATTGCCGGATTTCTCGATCATCTCCTCAATCAAACGGGTGGTCTCGGAGTCAGGGTTTTCATCAATGCGCCGGAACGCTGAGACCATGATCGGAATTTTGATAATGCTGGCAGAGGTGAAAGCTACATCAGGATTTGTTGAATAGTCCTCACCCTGGCTGTAAGCGAAGTTGATTTCTTCACCCGTTTGCAAGTCCAAGAGGTATATCCCGACCAGGCCATCAAATTCGGCGATCTCGATTGTTTGTTTCAATAGGATTTCGAGGTTGTCAATGGATGGTCTGGGAGGATTGGTGCGATCCATTGGTAGATCAACCACGCGTTTGGAAGGTGAACGCAGGGCGGTTTCTATTAAATCCACAGATCGACCGATATCCAGCGCAGTGCCTTGAGCACCTGGTTGGAAATTCACCGTTCCAACCGTGGGCATGGCTGGAACAGGAGGCTGATCATACCGCTCCGAAACCTCGGTCTCAAGATAGGCGGAAAGACGTGGCTCGGAGAAAGAAGCTCGCAGGGGAATGGTGGCAGGAGGTGGAGTGCGCTCCCAGAGGAAGTCCCAAAATTCTACCCAAAATGGCTGCTGGCTGCGAGCTAGATCAGCCGCGGCAAGCATGCTTTCCAAATCAAGCTCGAATTCCGCAACAGCGGGATCGAGATGGAGCACTTCTTCGCCGTAATGCAGCTCAACAGGTGTCGCTGAATAAACCTCTAATAAGCGTTGGGCGCTGGTCGCGCGGTCTTGCCCACCGACCGGCACATCCGCAATCACCATTCCGTTAGGGAAATTTACCCGGAATCGGCTGAATCTGACCAGCTGCATGGTGAACACTGCCACAGCGGCCAGGATTAAGAACAATGATACCCAGCGTAATGCTGAAAAAGATCCGCTTCTCATCAAACCGAACTATATCATAACTAGTGTAAGCTTACACAAGTTTGTAAACTTCTATTAACCTTCTTTTTTTTCTTGGATAAACGAAGAATTTGCTTATTAAATCAATATCCAAATGCTGATAAATTGATTCGTAATCCTCCCATTGATGAGACCATAAAATGGGGAATATATATGAAATATTAATGATAGGTAGCGCTTATTTTCCTTTACAAAGGGTAAAATTAACTCTAATTCACGAGAGATGAAATTGAGGAGGTTCGCTTGGGTGAGATGAAAAAACGCCCCATATTTCCAATCGTCTTGATGGCAGTTGGCCTGGTGATCTTGATTGGGGCGTTAGTCAGTATCTTTCTAGTTTCAAATCAGCGCGATCAACCCGTAGCCAGCAATCCAGATCCAGGGATTCCTTTCCCACAGATTCAAAGAGTTGATTTATCGGCAGCCAAAAGCGCTCTTGATGAAGGGACAGCTGTCTTTGTAGATGTCAGGGGTCAATCGTACTACCAGGAAGGGCACATACCTGGCGCATTATCGATCCCCTTAAACCAGCTGGAGGAGCGGTTAGTTGAGCTCAACCAGGATGATTGGATCATCTTATACTGCACCTGACCGAGTGAAGAGACCAGTGCCCGTGCGGCAGAAATCTTAATCGCTTATGGTTATTCTCAGGCTAACCCCATCCTGGGTGGACTGGAGGCCTGGGAAAGAGCGGGCTACCCGCTAGAACAGTAAGGATAACCTGGATGCCACGTCAGATCCGCTTATTTATCAAACTTTCGCGCCCCCTGTTCTTGCTAGGAGGTGCATTGGTATACGCATTGGGGGTAGGGATCGCGAGGTATCTTGGCGCACCAATCGATTGGGGATTGTATTTCTTAGGCCAGGCATATGTAACCACCATGCAGCTCTCCGCACAATTGCTGAACGAGTATTTCGATTCTCCAGCTGACCAGGAAAACTCAAACCGCACCCCATTCTCTGGCGGCAGCGGCGCGGTGGGAGAGGGAAAATTATCTCAGGAATTCGTGATGTGGGCAGCATTAACCAGCTTGACCATCCTCGCCTCCCTGACGGTTGTGATGCTGAACGTGATTTCTATATCCCCACTCCTGGTAACGATTGTCGGACTGGCATTCGTCGGCAGCTTCTTCTATTCAGCCCCTCCGATAAGGCTTTCCAATTCTGGTTATGGCGAGCTGACAACTTCAATTTTGGTGGCCAACCTGGTGCCGATTTTCGCCTTTGTGCTCCAGACTGGGGAGCTCCACCGTTTACTGGTCATGAGTACATTCCCATTAACTGCTCTCCACCTGGCTATGATGATCGTCTTTGAATTTCCTGATTATCTGAATGACATCAAATTCGATAAATACACGCTGCTTGTTAGGGTAGGGTGGGAGCGGGGCATAGTGCTGCACAACCTGCTCATCTTAGCCGCCTTTTTCCTGTTGGGATTGGCGGCTATGTTCGGGCTTCCGTTGGCTATTGTGCTGCCAGCCTTCATCGCATTACCCGTTGGTCTCTTGCAGATCTGGCAGATGAGGCGCATCGGGGGAGGGGGGAAGCCGAACTGGACGACCATGACGTTTACCGCAGTTGTCTTGTTTGGTAGTGTCACCTATTTGTTGGCCTTTACCTTCTGGACCAGATGAGAAGCAACCGTTAATTTGGTGAATCAATATGCCTGAATTCTTAGAACTTCTCCCACCTGGGATCGCTTTGGAAGGTTTTCTAGAGCGACTCCACTTCGCGCCTGAGGTGGAAGAAATTAAAGTTATTAATGCCTTAAATCGGGTGACTAAAAATGATATTCAAGCCCCTCACGCATTACCCTCGTTCCCTCGCAGCACTGTGGATGGCTATGCGGTAATTGCAGCAGATACACATGGCGCCAGTGAATCCTTACCAATTTATCTTAATTTGGTGGGTGAAGTGGAGATGGGCAGGCAAGCGCGCTTTTCCCTGGAACCGACGTATTGCGGGTTGATCCATACTGGCGGCATGCTCCCGCCTGGAGCGGATGCAGTGGTTATGTTGGAGAATACCCAGGTTGCCAAACCGGGAGAGATTGAGATCTTGCGGGCGGTAGCATTTGGGGAAAATGTAATCAAGGTAGGTGAAGATGTCAACCAAGGTGAGGTCGTCATCCCGCAGGGAAGTTTGATCAGGGCACCAGAGATCGGAGGACTTCTAGCCCTTGGAATCACTGAGTTTAAGGTTTATAAACAACCCATTGTGGCCATCATCTCAAGCGGCGATGAAGTTGTCCCCCCGGAAGCTGAGATTAATCCTGGACAGGTAAGGGATATCAACTCCTATACTTTGAGCGCATTGGTTGAAAAAGCTGGAGCGATACCCAAAAGATATGGAATCATCGCCGATGATGAAAGATCTTTGCAAGAGGCAACCTCCCAAGCACTTGAAGAATGTGATTTAGTGGTGATCACTGCCGGGTCTTCTGCTAGCAGCAGAGATTTGACTTCGAGAGTGATCGACAGTTTAGGAGAACCCGGTATAATCTCCCATGGCGTTAATGTCCGCCCAGGAAAACCGACTATTCTGGCAGCTTGCAAGCTCCCGAATTGGAAATATCCAAAACCTGTAATTGGCCTTCCTGGAAATCCGGTCAGTGCACTGGTGATCGCAATCCTGTTTGTTGAGCCAGTGATTGATTACTTGCACGGGTTAATAAATCCTCGAATTCGTCCAAAAATTCAAGCAAGTGTGACTCTTAACCTGGCTTCTAAAGCTGGCAGAGAAGATTGGGTGCCGGTGAAAATATCCCGCCAGGGAGATACGACCTCAGCTGAACCAATATTTGGTAAGAGTAATTTGATCTTCACCCTGGCTCGGGCAGATGGATTGTTGCACATACCACCCCACGTCACTGGATTGAACGCCGGCGATGAAGTAGAAGTGCTGCTCATTTGATGATGGTTAAATTCATAAGCACGCTGATTGCATTAATCCTGAGTGCAAGCGGGATTTTTCAGGGGAGTTCAGTATTGGGCGATACAAAGGATCGAGTAATTACCGTTCCCATTCTGCTATATCACAACATTTCCGATACCAACTCAGACGATTCGAGATATACAGTAACGATTGATAATTTCACTGATCAGATGGAGCAATTGAGATATTGGGGGTATTCCACAATATCCGTAAAACAGTTGGTGGACCATATAAAGAAAGGCCATTCCTTACCTCCACGCCCAGTGGTGATCACGTTCGATGATGGCTACCTGGATGTTTACACTAACGCCTTCCCGATCATGGAGAAGTATGGATACACAGGAACGGTTTATATTGTTGCAAACCGGCTAAAATCAGATGGATTCCTCCATGAAGGTGAGCTGGAGACCTTGCTAGATCATGGCTGGGAAGTTGGCAGTCACGGCATGACACATACCGAATTAACCCAAAATCACGCCCTCGTGCGTCAAGAAATTCTTCAATCCAGGTTGGATTTGGAAGATGCCTTGGAGACTAGAATTTCTTCTTTTGCATATCCTTTTGGATCGGTGGATTGGTATGTTTCAAATAAAGTTATTGATTATGGCTACCAGGCAGGGGTAAGCGTGGGGCATATTCTCTTCCACTCCTCAGGAACAGTCGACAATCTGAGCCGGCGAGAAGTGCTAGGAGATGCAGATCTGGAGGCCTTTGGAGATCTACTTCCCTGGACTAATTATTATGTACCCGCGCCGAGGCGAAAGTATATTCCTCAGTAACCCATGTATTTAGAAGATATCCCACTCCCTGAAGCAATTTCACGTCTGGAGATAGCCTTAGCTGAGGCCAACATGGAGGGTGTTTTAGGCCAAGAGCAGCTCCCCGTGGATAAATCACTTTTGGGGAGAACTTTAGCAGATCCGGTTTGGGCCAAGATTTCGTCGCCTCATTATCATGCATCGGCAATGGATGGTTTCGCAGTCAGGGCGGTTGAAACGGAGGGTGCTATGGCCACCCAGCCGGTAAATCTGCTTGTTGAGAACCAGGCATTATATATTGATACTGGCGACCCACTTCCGGAATTCGCGGATGCAGTCATCCCGATCGAGAACGTAGAATCTCTAGATTCCGAAGGAAACCCTGCCGAGGATGTGCGTCATCCCCGAGAGATACGCATCCGATCTGCAGTCACTCCCTGGATGCATGTACGCACTTTGGGAGAGGATATCGTCGCTTCTGAGCTGGTATTGCCCGCCGGGCATAAACTACGTCCAATCGATCTGGGAGTGATTGCGGCCAGCGGAAACTCTCAAGTGAATGTCGCCAGG
>CALBUI010000342.1 GCA_937968125.1 uncultured Anaerolineales bacterium
CGATGGAAGGGGACTTGATCACTTTTGAAGGTGATTGAATGAGAATCAAAAACCTATTTTGCAGGTCTGTCTAGAATTTGAGATAAAGTAGGATTTCGCTCATGGAGCCTCCTCGCCGTTGGCTTGTGCGAAGTTTGTACCAAATATTTGAAACACTTTTGAATTAGGAGCTGGAATGAAAGACTCGATCGCAATCCTTGATTTTGGTTCTCAATATGCCCAGCTCATCGCCAGGCGAATCAGGGAATCGCATGTATATTGTGAGCTATTTCCCTGGGATGCACCAGCGAAAAAAATTCTAGATCTCCAACCAAAAGGATTCATCCTATCTGGGGGTCCAGCATCAGTATACGCTCCGAATGCCCCACAGATACCAGATTACGTATTAGAGAGTGGTTTGCCACTCCTGGGGATCTGCTATGGAATGCAGGCGCTGACCAAGGCCTTGGGAGGGCGAGTCGCCCCCTCTGAGGAGTGTGAATATGGCCCGGCGAAACTTGAAACAGTCCTACCCAACCCGATCATCGAGAAGGGATGGCACAAAGTCTGGATGTCTCATGGCGACCGGGTTGAAGAACCACCAGTTGGTTTCGAAGTGCTCGCCAGGAGCGATAACTCACCCGCGGGAGTTATCGGTGACACCGAAAAAAAGTATTTTGGGGTGCAATTTCATCCTGAGGTCCACCACACACCAGACGGCTCGAAATTCCTGCAGCGTTTCGTGATTGACGTTTGTGGAGTTAGCCCGGACTGGACACCAGAATCAATACTTGTCGAAAGTGTCTCTCAAATCCGTGATCAAGTTGGGGGTGGAAAGGTTTTGGCGGCTGTCAGCGGGGGTGTGGATTCGAGCGTGGCAGTTGCACTGGTACACCGGTCGATTGGGGATCAATTAGCTGCTGTCTTTGTTGATAACGGCTTATTGCGCCAGGGTGAAGTTCACCAGGTAATTTCAACCTTTAATCAAGAGCTGGGAATTGAGCTGGTTGCAGTAGACTCGCAGGCTGAGTTCCTGTCTGCGCTCACGGGTATCACTGAGCCGGAAGAAAAAAGACGGGTGATTGGGGAAACATTTATCCGAGTTTTTGAATCTAAAGCTGTCGATTTAGGTGGCGCGGAATTCCTGGTTCAAGGCACGATTTATCCAGACGTGGTGGAATCTCAAGCCGCAGATCGATCGAAGGTTGATCGCATCAAGACGCACCACAATGTCGGCGGGCTGCCAGAAGATATGAAGTTCGATCTTGTTGAACCGTTACGCTACTTGTTTAAAGATGAAGTCCGGGCAGTGGGAGAAGCTTTGGGCTTCCCCAGAGAAATGGTCTGGCGACAACCTTTCCCGGGGCCTGGATTGGCTGTCCGCTGTCTTGGGGAGGTCACAGAGGAACGATTGACATCTCTGCGGGCCGCGGATGCGATCTTGCGGGCTGAGCTGGAAGAGGCCGGTTTACTGATCATAAAGTCTCGAGAGGATGGCATTCAAGGGACTGCTCAAGCTTTTGCAGTCTTGCTGCCTGTACGGTCGGTCGGGGTCATGGGGGATCAGCGGACTTATCAGGAAGTCGTCGCCATACGTGCAGTCACAACTGAAGATTTTATGACCGCTGATTGGGCGCGTCTCCCTCACGAATTGCTGGCTTGCATCGCCAACAGAATCGTCAATGAGGTTCAGGGAGTAAACCGGGTAGTTTATGATATTACCAGTAAACCACCTGCCACGATTGAGTGGGAATAGGCTCCTGACTAATTTGATCTCATGATCATGTGCTAAAATTCGGCTATGTCACTCCCTCCACGCAGGGTTGTTTTGACCCTGATATGGATTTTTATCCTGATATTGGGTGTTGCCAACAATTCATCGAGTGCTCAAGAGGGGAGCCAAGTTCGACTGGCACCCATAGATACGGAAGATTTTCCCAGGTTGACCAGCTTCCTGGATGTCCGTACACCTGAGGGGGAATTTATTTTTGGTTTAGAAAGGCAAAATGTCCGCATTATTGAAGATGGCAGCCAGCTTCCAATTCTCGAAATAGAGCCTTTACGCACCGGAGCCCAATTCGTGCTCGCCATCAGCCCAGGTCCGGCATTCGATATCCGCGATGTTCAAGGAATTAGTCGCTATGAATACCTGGCTGAAGCGCTGGTGGGGTGGGCCAATTCGCGAGCAGGCTCTACTGTTGATGATTTGAGTATTATCCTTGCCGACGGCCCAGAATCAACTCATCTATCTGAAACAAGCACTTGGGTTTCCTTGCTCAATTCTTATGCGCCCACCGGAAGTGAAACCGGTCCCGATTTTGACCTGTTAGCTCAGGCACTGGATGTGGCTGCAGATCCGACGACGAATCCTGGTATGGGGCGTGCAATTCTCTTCGTCACTCCACTTCCCAGCCAGGATGTCTCTCTAGGATTACAGAGCCTGGCAGCCCGAGCGAACCAGCAAGGTGTCAAGATATCCATCTGGTTAGTTGCCTCGTCAGAGTTGTTTTTCTCTCAGGAAGCCCTTCAACTAGCTCAGATGGCTGAACAAACAGGTGGCAGGATGTTTGCGTATTCAGGTCAAGAGTCGATTCCCTCGCCGGAGGATTTTCTTGAAGGAATGCGTAATACTTATTTTCTTGCTTACGATTCGCAGATCACGGCTGGCGGGTCCCACCAGGTCAGCGCTGAAGTAAGAATTGGTGGACAAAGAATTGCCTCCCCGGTTCAAGAATTTGATCTGGAAGTTCTGCCGCCCAGCGTTGCCCTCATTTCCCCTCCGATGGAGATCGAAAGGATGAGCGAGGAGGATGAAGTTGATTCTGAGGTGCTCGTTCCGGACTCTCAAGGGTTGGAGGTACTGGTTGAATTCTCGGACGGGCACGTCCGGCCATTGAGCAGGACGACTCTGTATATTAATGGAGAGGAATACAAATCGAATTTTAGTGAACCCTTCGATAAGTTCACCTGGGATCTTAGTGAAATCACCTCCAGTGCGGAATACATTCTGGAGATTGGAGTGGAAGATGAACTTGGATTAGCTTCAAAGAGTCTCGAAACTTCAGTTTTGGTGACGGTTGGTAATCCTTCGCCGAACCCGTTAAGAATAATTTCCCAGAACCGGGGGCTCATTGCCGGGATTGTGGTCGCAGTGTCGGGCGCTATCTTGCTTTTTGTCCTGGTCTTAGGAGGACGGCTAAGACCAGGATTCTTGAGAGAATATCGACGCCGCAGCAAGTTGACAGATCCTGTGACACAACCTGTTCAATCAATCCAGGAACCACCAGCCCCAAAACGCGCAACCTGGATTAATCGCTTCCGGTGGCCAAGTGGTAGGATTACATCTAGACAGTACGCTCAGCTAGTCCCGTTAACCGATGCTAACCAGGAAGATACTTATCCACCGATTGTAATTACGAATCAGATCGTCACGTTTGGCAGCGATCTTGGTCAGGCCGATCAACTCGTTGACGATGGTTCGGTTGAAGAAGTGCACGCCAGGTTAACGCGTGAGTCTCAAGGTGTGTTCAGGCTATCTGACGAAGGTTCTATTGCAGGTACTTGGGTCAATTATGCCCCAATTTCCGGCGATGGAGTTATCCTTGAGCAAGGTGATTTAGTTCATATTGGTCGGGTAGGGTTTCGATTTATTATGCGTAATCCTAAGCGTGTGCGAAAACCAGTGCGTAAGCTGGAGGGTGATGAGACATGATTCCTCTTGAAAGTGCTCAATTTCCAGTCTTCGCGGCTACAGATCCGGGCATGGTGGGGAAGAATAATGAGGACAATTTCGCGGTATCTGCTTACCAGGTCAGCGAGTCCGATCCCACTCCCTCAATTGTAGCCATAATTGCTGATGGTGTTGGTGGGCACCAGGCTGGAGAAGTTGCTTCTTCCTTGGCCGTCGAAATGATCAGCCACAACATCGCCGAGAGTGATGCCAGCCAACCATTGCCTACCATGGAAGAGGCTTTCTTCCAGGCGAACCAGGCTATATATTCCCAGGCGACGATTAATCCAACCAACGCCGGAATGAGCACAACTGCTGCTTGCGTGTGGGTGATTGCAGACCGGCTGTACCTGACGGCAGTAGGAGATTCTCGTGTTTACCTAAAAAGGGATGATCGCTTATTCCAGCTGACCACTGATCACACCTGGGTCCAAGAGGCAATGGAATCGGGGATTTTGACCCCGGAACAGGCCGAGTCTCACCCCAATGCTCATCTGATCCGCCGCTATCTTGGCTCTAAACAACCACCTATTTCCGATTTCCGGATGAGGTTGAAACCTGGAGAAAGTGATAAACAGGCGGTAGCAAATCAGGGCATGCGGCTGAAACTTGGTGATTTCTTATTGTTATGCAGTGATGGTCTGACAGACCTGGTCTCGGATGATGAAATTAATGCAGCTCTAGATGATCGGCCTTTACCAGAAACATTGCAGGGCTTGATAGATGACGCAAACTCGAAGGGTGGTCACGATAATATCACTGTCATCGGTATTCAAATTCCAGCAGAAGAAGAACTCGTCGCAAGTGCCCCGCGATCCCGTTCTCGATTTTGGCTCATCCTCGCTCTGGTGGCTGTCTTAGCTGTGGTTCTATATGGGGGCTGGTATTTTCAATCCATTATTTGGGATGAAGAATCCCCCACGGCGACGATCCAACAAGGTGCCACTGCCACTTTCGGTGCGCCTGTATCTACGATGACTGCCTTACCTCCGACACTAACTCAAACGGTTTCGGAAGTAACAGAAATAGCCACCACTTCACCTGAACCGTCAATGAGCCCATCGCCTGCAACCAGTATCCCCGCCACCTACACACCCTGGCCAACCTCAACGACTGCGCCGTAACACGAATCACAGTTATTGAGAAATCCTGATACCGCAACCATTGCAGGCTGGCAGACAGATTCCCCAAATGAAGATGTAAAAACAAGTTTTATGGTAGGGGCGCGTAATATACCTGGTTTCCGATCGCCAGGAAAATTGTGCGGTTGTTGCGATTAACCGTAAATGCTGAGGTTGTCCCTTTCGGTAAGTTCTCTGATGAGCGGAACTGCCGGTCAAGTGTCAATCGAACGCTGAACCGGTAAATTGCATTGGAGGTCGGATCGAGCATGTATATGGTTGGTTCAGGGGGAGGGGAAAATTGAATCTCGGAGAAGAAGGCGTCCTCGATAATGGGTCCACTCGGCCGTCCTGGGCGTGGATCAGTAAAGATCTCCGGAATTTTGCAGCGAGTTGGTGAGGTTGACAGGGCGCTGTAAACACAGGTCGTCAAATGGCCGTCTTCATGGAGTAAATACAGATCATTTTGGTTTACTGCGATATCGATCACATCCTGCATGGGGGGTATTTGCTGATCAAAGAATAGTCGAGGGGCTTGGGATACATCCATTCCCCGGTAAATCCAGATGGCATTTATTTGCGGATCGAGTATGTAAAGATCGTTGCCATCGATTGTGAATCCTTGTGGGGTTCCCCAATTTATATCAGGAGGTTCCATCGGCGAGGCAAGTGGTGTAGCGCCAGGTATGCAGTAAAGCAAGTTTCCATTGGCATCGATACCCACGATCGCGGCCTGGATATCATTACCAAACGGCATCGATTCAATATCGACCAGGGCTCCGACGATATAACCTCCGTATGGTCCTGGTCCGCACTGGAAGGTGGTATCTAGGGTATAGCCTTCATTCGTCAGAATTGCCCGTTCGACTACGCCATCCGCCGCGTTAAGCATGTATATAGCGTCTTCTCTGGTCACGATCCTGATAATCTGAGCCGATTCATCGAGCTGGTCAACAATGGCCGGACGGAAATCTAGCCTATCGATAGCATTTAAATCATCAACAATACTTTGCGCTTTCTGGCGTAGATTCTCAGATTCTTCCGTGGTCAAGAAAATCTCTGCATTGTCAAGGTGAATCAGTGTGGTTTCCCAGGCTAATCTTTGCTCATTGGGCTCAGTCTTAGTTTCAGCTAGCTGGGCAGCTTGTAATGCAGAAGTGATGTGGATATTGAATTGTGCCTCTCTCCCGCGTTGGAAATAAACTACAGCCGCTACAGCCACGATTACCAACGGCACGGCGATTGCGGTGAATGCCATTGTGGATGGAGGCAAAGTAAAAATCCCCGCATCAGGCAGGATGCCTCTAAAAAAGGCTACTATCCCAGCATATATTTTCAGGAGGAAACCGGTCGCTTTCCTCCCGCTCAGGATAGGTTCCGTATTGGGTGCCTCAATGGGAGCCTGTGGAGGTGGCTGAGAGGCAGATTGAGCTTCTGCGGATGCAGTTACGGCGACCGCGGCAGGGATCGGGGATGTTTTTTCCACCTCATCTGCAGCCTCCGGTTGCTCTTCAGTCTGTGCAGGCTGCAAAGGTTGGGTTTGATCAGGAATTGACTCATCTCCAAGTTCAGGGGGAGCAGCTGCCTCTTGTTCTCCGATTGCCTCGGTCGTCTCGGGAATGGGGATGACGGGGATTGGCGCAGGACGAGGCTTCTTCGCTGGTCGCAGCAATCTGAATTCCCCCGATCCACTTTGTGCATGCAGCAAAAAAGCGTTCAATTCAGAGCTTGCATTCGTTAGGAGTTTGCGGCGCAGGCTTTCTGGACCTTGACCCTGGAGCTGGGAAAGTAGATCTGGCGACCAATTGCTGGGAGCCTGGATCGAGATGATAACTGCATCGTTTTCCTGCAGATCCAGTTGCGTATATCGCAATTCGGTGGTGCGGCTCAACCCCAAACCGTTCCCAGCCAATTGCAGATCTTGAATATGCTCATTGTTTGTAGAGGTAAGCAGGAAAGCATGTGACAGGCCGGATTGAGCGAGCGATAGCCGCTTTTCCCGCAGTACTATCTGGGTGAGATGACCAACCGCTTGCCGTCCTGTGCTGGAGTTTTTGACATTTCTATCGAGCAGATATTGATTAAGCGATTCGGCTGAGCTGCGCAGGGCTTTGGTCACTGTCCCTGCGGTCTTGTAATAAGAGCTGGCCAAATTTGCCAACAACTGGTCAACTTGTTCCGGAGGCAGGGGCGCATTCCCATCCAGGTAGAGATGCAAAACCAATCGATCGCGTTTGCGGAAGCGTGCGACTTTCCTGGGTGGTGTGGCGACGTAAAGTCCCGAAATACTGGGTAGTTCTTTCCCGCCAGACCGCACCAAAGGTAGAATGAGAAGGTCGAATGAATCGCCCATATTACTCCGCCGTCATTGTAACCGTAAATTAGTTTGAATGGACAGGATCATCGGGGAGGTGTGGTGCAAGACATATGCCGCAGATTAAAGGTCAGCTGACAGGTTCAAGAGTGCGATATCACCATCGTACTGGTCTGGGGATTCCCATCCCGCCAATTCGCACACTCTCCGGATTATCTGTCCATACTCCCGGTATTACTGTCCCACATTTGTAGCAGGTGCCTTCTTTTGTCAGTCGATAGCTTTGAATCACATAGCTATGACGCTCAATTAAATGCGTGCCGCAGTTCGGGCAGATCGTATGCTCATAATCCTTCGTCCGTCCGGGGATATTGCCTGCATAGACATAATTTAATCCCGCCTCCTGGCCTATTTCTGCTGCGCGAACTAAGGTCTTAACCGATGTTGAGGGGGGATCGGTCATCTTGTAATCCGGATGGAAGGCAGTTACATGCCAGGGGATGTCCCTTGAGACTGAGGCAATGAAATGACCCGCATCCATTAACTCCTCTGTTGAGTCATTAAATCCCGGAACGACCAGGGTGACAACTTCGACGAACAATCCAAGATCCTTTGCCATGCGGATAGAGTCGAGCACATTATCAAGTACCCCCCCCAATTTGCGGTACTGGCGATCCTGCATAGTTTTTAAATCAATCTTGTAACCAACTATATATGGATTTAAATATTCCAGCACCTCTGGGGTGGCATTTCCATTAGAGATATAAACGCACTTAAGTCCTTCCTGCTTGGCAAGACGGAATATGTTCACCGCCCATTCGGATGTGATCAGCGGCTCATTGTAGGAAGATGCCACTACTCCGGCTCCAGACCGCAATGCATGAGAGACCAGTTGTTCAGCTGTTATTTGCTGGATGTAGTTGACGGAAACATCCGAGGCAGTGTCGCGCATTGTTTGTGAAGTTAGCCAATTCTGGCAGTATGAACAGTGAAAATCACAGCCCAACATGCCAAAGGTAAGCGCATCTGAGCCAGGCAGCATGTGGAAAAACGGTTTCTTCTCCACCGGATCGACCTGAAGTGCGGCGACATAACCCCAAGGAACTTTTAGTATTCCATCTTGATTGAAACGAACCTTGCAGATTCCCCGTTTGCCCTCGCGGATCAAGCAGCGGTGACCGCAGGCGGTGCACTTCACAGCACCATCGCTCATCGATTCATAGAGCTCGCCCTCCACCGTCAGCTGATCGAGAGTTTGTGCCAAATTTGCCATCGCTATCACTCCAAAAACTTACTCGCTACCTATAACCGTCTCAGGACCTTTTAGTCCGGAGAATTTCCAAACGGAGTGCCTCAATTATAATCTGTCTATGATCAGTGTAGCAATCCAGGCCGGCGGGGAGTCGCGCCGCATGGGACAAGATAAAGCCCTGATGCCTTTTTTAGGTATGACACTTCTAGAACGAGTGATGAAGCGGGTCTCGAGCCTGGGAGATGAACTCTTTATTACGACCAATAATCCCGAGGACTACCAGGATTTTGGAGTGCCATTATATGGGGATGTGCAGCCGGGGGTGGGTGCATTGGGGGGCTTGCTGACCGCGCTCAGCTCAGCTCGAAACCCATTTTTGATCGTTGTGGCTTGCGATATGCCTTTTGCAAATCCAGAATTGCTGGCATTAGCGCTTGAAAGGCTGCAAACACAAAGCGCAGATGTGGTTATCCCCCATTCAAAGAAGGGTTACGAACCGTTTCACGCCGCATATCGACTTGCGTCATGTCTGCCCGCGGTTCAATCTGCTTTGGAATCAGGGGAGAGGAAATTAATTTCCTGGTTTCCCAAGGTCAAAGTTCTTTCCATTGATGAACTCGAAATTCGAAAACACGATCCGCAGCAGGTTGCTTTCTGGAATGTAAACACTGAAGATGATCTTAAGCAGGCTCAACAATTTGCTTTGAAATATAACCTATAGGTAAATACCGAATATTCCCCCTGAGATCTTATCGATTTTCAAAATCCAACAATCTTACTTAGTAATGGAATAGTCTAGCGGACAAGCATAACAGGACAGGGAGCAGCGGATACTACTTTATGGCTCTGGCTGCCGAGAAGAAGGCTCTTGATGTCTCCTTGACCGCGGGTGCCCATGATAATTAAGTCAATATCGAAGGTGTCCACAGCTCTCAATATCGCTTCTGCAGGATCTCCACTGAGCATATCGGTTTCACACCCGCCAGGTATATCGCCAATCTCTGCAGTCGCGCCATTCAAAACAGTTTCGGCTTTCTCTGTTCGCTTAGCAATTGCCTGTGATAAATTAGGTTCACCAAGGTAGCTCGGTACCTTTTCATAAGCTGTGAGCACTCGCAGTTTTCCACCGGACAAACGGGCAAGGTCGCCTGCAAGTTTTGCAGCCTTCAATGAATGATCCGAACCGTCCACCGCCAGTAAAATGTTTTCAAACATTGTCGCCTCCTTTTTATGGGCCTATTATAATCTCACTCCCCTCCGTAGAATCCTGGTTACTGAGCCTGTCCCGGACGAAGCTCCGGGGCCTGTCCCGTACTGTTTTTACGGGGGTCAAGCGTTGTAACCAGACTTCAGCATTCCAACCAGTTGATCAGGTCGTTGCTACCCCGGATAATCTTGAATAGTGTATGTATACCCGTCAGAAATAGGCTGCGGGGCAGAAAGGTGGCGCTTAATGTATTGGCCGCAGTTGCTGCCAATCAGATTCTCCTCAACTTCGCCAATGCTCACAATCACCTGGTAACCCGCGTTCTTGAGTGCTTCCACGATATCATAGCCATTGTCCTCTATTTGAGGATCGATGTAGGAGGAAAGCTTATTTTCAACAGCTCGATAGGTTGGATTAAGCGGGGTTATCTTAATTAAAAACATACTGGGATCAAAATGACGCCGCAGCACACCTGGCTCCACGGGCATGTCCTTGGCCAGGGCAAAGTTTAATGTAATCTTGCGATCGCCTGGTGCGTAAAATCTTTGGCCATAGGCTTCCATCTCCGCGAAGCTCCACTTCTTAACCGGGATCATCTGGTCGCGCAAACTTTCATCGGTTGTGTGAATGGAGAACTGGAATTGAAAATGTCCATCGGAATATCTGGCATTCTTAATCTCCAGTAGTCGTTCCAAAAAATCGCCACACCCTTTCGGCGCCACGGTGGAAAGGGAAGGCATTAAACCAGGGGCGTCGTATAGCTCTGGAAGCTCATCTAAGACATCCAGGACATTCGGGTTCAATGTTGGTTCACCCATACGAGCGAATTGAATTTTGAACTGTTTCGCTGGGATAACCCTATCCGGATAACGTTTCTTGACCAGAAAATCGATTTGAGCCAGGATCTGTTCTCTACTCGGTTTACCCTGGTAATGACCGCCAGCATCGCACATTGAGCATCCGATTGGGCAGCCGAACATTGTGGATACCAGCAGTACCCATTTATCTTCCCTGGGTATAGGTGGCTGCACGGATTCCACGCATTCGATTAATTTTCCATCTCCCAGGTCAACAACATACACCATAGCGACATCTTCTCTACCAGTTGAAGCAAGAACTTTCACTAAACTTTCTCCTCTAAGTGCTTATAGATTTTCATGGCGGTTAATATACCATTACCAACCGAAATTGCGGTTTGCCGGTACAGCCCATGTACAACATCACCGACATAGTACAGCACGCCCAAACCTTCCAATTGTATGGCTTTTTTCTCAAATTGACCAGTGACAAAGTCCAATTGAGGATCACGACCAATGGCACCGATCAGGTAATTAACTTTAAATGAAGTGGGGCCACTGGAAGTAGTGCATTCCAATACAATCTTGTCTGGTGAAGATTTGGAAACCTTCGCGATCCTGGTATTTTGAAGATATTTTATTTTCTGATTTTTCTGCGCCCGTTCCCACAATAGCGGCAGACAGCTGATTTGATCTGAGCGATTCAAGATCATGATCTCGTTTTTACCTCCCAGGTTCAGCGCATAGTCGAAGGCTGCATCTCCAGCTCCGACGATGGCGATCTGTTGGCCTTTGTGATCGAGCAAGGGGTAAACTTCGTAATAGACCTTTTCTTGAACATCCTCTGGAATATATAAATCTGTAAAATGGCGCGGTTTCGTCCCGCTGGCGATCACCATAATCCTGGCCTGGTAATCTTGCTTAGGAGTTGAAACCTTGAAATTATTATCTGAGTGGTTGAGTTGTTTGACGCTGGTTGCATGGATCCTGATTGAATGGTCTTGAATTTGTTCATCAAATAAGCGGACTAAGTTTGGACCAGGAATGCCACCAGGAAATCCAGGATAATTCTCAACTAAATTGGCGTTATGAAGCAATCCGCCAACCTGGTTGTGCTCGAATATTAGTGGATCTATCCCGTAGCGTTTCAGCTGCAGGGCAGTAGCCAATCCTCCGGGACCGGCTCCAATGATGATCACATCTTCAATTTTCACAAAGCCTAGGTCTCCGGTTGGGCTTGCAGGGCAGCTTGCAGTTGAGTCGTCAGAACAGGTGTCGCGAATCCATGCGCCAGGTTTAACAGGGTTGCCAGGTGGTGATCCTGGTTGTAAGTTGCGGTCCCATCCACGAGGAAGAATACTTCGAAACCACGTACGAATGCTGACCGGGCAGTGGTCTCACAGCACAGGTGAGTCATAACCCCTGATATGACCACCTGTGAAACACTCTTCCTTCGTAATATCTCTTCCAGGGAGGTCTCATAAAATGCATCATACTGGTTCTTTCGCAGGACCGACCTGTGGGAATAATCAAATTCGGGGATTATTGCGCTGTGCGGATTTTCGATACTGATCAAATCCTTCCACCAGGTGCCCATCGATCCTGCATCCTGGATCGAATTGAGATGTTGGGTGAAAATGACTGGCAGGTTATTGGAAAAATATGCTTCGGCTAAATCCATAAGTCCTGGGACGATTGCAGGTGCGCTGGGGATGAAAGCATGCGAGGCTGGCTCCAGGAAATATGACTGCATGTCCAGGATGAGCAAGGCAGATGATGCTGGATTGAACGTTGGCGCCCGATGACGTTTCGCACCCGGCACTTTTTGGAGCAAATCGTGGGCTTCTTGGTCGATATTCTCAGGTGAGAAATAGCGTGTCTTCATTATTTATTTCCTGCACCAAATACATGGTGGACTCGTTGATATCAGTTATTTTAGAATTGAATCATAACAGACATGACGATCATCGGGATCATCTTTTGAGGCGATATTTTGCATTATTGTCTCTGAAGAACCGTAATGTTTCCTTAAGATGTGTTTGCTACAATGTCTTCAGTCTACTAATCAAACCAAATACTATTCCTTGAAAATGATATATAGAATCTCAGTCTCGTTATTCATCCTCAGTATCGTTCTCGCGGCTTGCAGCTCCAACCCAGAGCAGGAAGTCCTTCCAACGGCCACTCAACTCCCGGAATCTACTTCATCGGTCGCTCAACTCCCCGAACCTTCTCCATCGTCCACAGCCACAGGACTTCCAACGCAGGAGGTAGACTCTTCCGATTTAGGCGCACGAGAAATTTTTGATATGCTCGCCAACATTGAAGAGGAAGGGTTGAATTCCGCCTTGATAGCCATTGGGGGGCAGGGCGACCAGCGCTTTGTCAGCGTGTTGATCGAGCTGATGCGCGCCGCTCAGATTGGTTTAATTCGCGACGTGAATTACCTGGTGGTAGTCCGTGCCTTGGAAGAATTATCCGGCCAACAATTTGGGGATGAATGGCCGGCCTGGGTGGAGTGGTACGGCGGAACAGACTTGGAACCACCTCCGGGGTTTACCAGTTGGAAGGGTCAACTATTATCCCGCATCGATCCTCAATTTGCTGGCTTTTTGAAAGACGAATATCCGTCTCGCCTGCGGGTGGAGGAAATTCAATGGGGGGGAGTCGTGGTGGATGGTATTCCCGCATTGAGTAACCCTGAAATGATCCCAGCCGATCAGGCCAGCTACCTGGAAGAAGATGAACCGGTCTTCGGGATTGCTCTCAACGGGGATGCACGCGCTTACCCTCTGCGCATCATGGACTGGCATGAGATGGCCAACGATGTGGTCGGTGGGGTGCCAGTTTCCCTGGCATACTGCACGTTGTGTGGGGCGGGTATCGCCTTTGATGGCCGCGCACCGGATGGAAATACCTACACCTTTGGTTCCTCCGGATTTCTGTACCGCAGCAATAAGCTGATGTACGACCGGGAAACGCGCACGCTCTGGAACCAGCTCACCGGTGAGCCAGTGCTGGGGGAATTGGCCGGGAAAGATTTACGACTTTCCATACTACCGATCGTGCTGACTTCCTGGTCAGACTGGGTCGAACAGCATCCCGGTACGCAGGTCCTCTCGCTCGAGACTGGCTACCAGCGCCCATACGAAATCGGCGCCGCCTATGGCGATTACTTCTCATACGAGAGCACGATGTTCCCAGTCTGGCAGCGCAGTGACGAACTGGATACCAAGGCTCGCATCTACGCCTTAAATCTGGATGGTGTTCCGAAAGCCTATGCAGTGGATAAATTGGTTGAGGAACAAGTGGTCAACGACCTTCTGGGGGAGACCCCGCTGGTCCTGGTTGCTCAGCGCGGCGCTGTTGAAGTGGAGGGGGTAAATCGCCGGGTAGGTCCAGTGACTTATGACAGCGGTGGTGAGGTGCGCGCATACGAGCGAGGAGAACATACCTTCTCACCGGGACCAGATGCGGACACTGTATTGGATGAGGATGGAAATACCTGGCAGGTCACCGAAGATGCCCTTCTCGGCCCGGAAGGTGAGACTGCGCCGCGCCTTGGTGGTCACCTGGCGTTTTGGTTTGGCTGGTTTGCCTTTTTCCCCAATACGCTGATATACAAATGACTCGATCTCAATTCCCCGGAAACTCGAAGTTTCCGGGGAATTGACGGAATTGAATTGACGGGGAAATTACACTAAAAGTCTTCTAAGTATGTCAGCTCCTTTGATTCTTGCTGCGATTCCATATACTCGCGGACAAATTCTTCATAATTGGTGGAACTACCAAACAAGTCATCGATAAACTCATGGTTAACGAATGCACTTTTACGTTTACCCACCCATTCAGGATAGTTTGAATATGGCCATTCTTCATTTTCGTCCACCAATCCATCCTTTACAGGATTTGCATGGATGTATCGGCAAAGGTGGCACAAATGAGAGCTGGTTGAAACCATTTTCGCCTTGTATCTTCCTTCAAATATAGTTCCACTACACCCATATCGTTTGTTAACTGCTCTTGAGTAACCTCCAAAAACTCGTTTCGGTAGCTCACCAACTGGTATTTCATCATCTTGCCGAACTAGAAGATGGTAATGGTTTGGCATAAGACAATATGCAATTATAGTAACTTTGAGTGAAGGTGAGTAAGTTGTCATCCTGCAGATAACATACTGGTAGTTATAATCTTCAAAAAAGAGATTATGCTTACCTGGGCCTCGGTTGTAGAGATGGTAAATACCACCCTTAATAAACTCGATATCCCGCCTTGGCATAGTATTATCCCTCCTATTTTCCCGGAAACTCGAAGTTTCCGGGAAAATGTACGTTCTTTCATTCAAATAGCGGCTGGAATTGCGGAGTTTGCGCGATTAAATCGACCTGTCGCTCAGCGCCCATCGCTTGGAATTTTTCGCAGGCTTCCACCGCTAAAGGTAGTAGGTTGACATCTCCCGGCGTGCAGATCCCCGTTACTGGTTGGGACAAGGCGAAATTCACCCCTTGTTGGATCCATTCAGCCTCAGTGAAAGGGCGGTACCAGGTGGTATGTGTTTTGTCTCCCTCTCCCCAGGGTCCTTTAGCGATATGTTTGATGATCATCGTGCCAATATCGCGCTCCTGGCATACTTTCAGCAGGGTTTCAGCATTTTCACGGTAGTTTTTATTCTCATACAGGATGAAATTGATCGGGAAAAGGACTGAATCAAATTCAAAACGCTCCAATGCCTCCAGAAACACTTCCGGAGCCTCTAAACCATGCCCGGTGATGCCGACATAATCCAGCAAGCCTTCCTGCTTTGCTTCCACGATGGCTTCCAGGGCTCCACCCGGACCGGTCACCCGGTTTAACTCCTCCATATTAGTGACCGCATGCAGCTGGAACAGGTCAAACTTATCAATTTGCAGTCTCTCCAGCGAACGCCGCAGCTCAGTTTCAGCTTCTGCCTTGCTCCTCTCCTGGGTTTTGCAGCCGATGAAAAATCTCTCAGCAACCTCAGCCAACCAGGGTCCCAGCCTGACCTCCGCTTTTCCATACCCTGGCGCGACATCGATGTGGTTGATATCCGTGGATAAGATGTATTCCATTACCTGGTCTGCTTCAGCCTGGGATACATCGTAGAATGCCGCCGCGCCGAATATCGCTACCGTGCTGTCATGTCCTGTGCGGCCGAATCTCCTCTTTTCCATATTTCATCTCCCTAATTAATGCTTCTTCAATTTACGAGTCAATGAGCGCCGCTCGAAAACGTTCTCCACTGCCTCGCAGTCGTTGGGCAGGTTCGTTGGAGTAAACCAGGCGCACATAATTCTTGCTCTTCTCGCTGCCCCAATTCTCCATCGGGGTGGCGGCAATTTTACCCACTTCAAGCAAGCGCCTGGAAGCTGTCGGTCCATCCATGCCAAGTGAGGACACATCCACCAAAAAAGACCAGCCTCCGTGCGCCGGGATGGCTTTGAAATCGGCTACTTCATTGAGTAGGACATCATGACGTTCCTGCCAGGTGGCGACACTCTCCTGAATACCATCCTCAGGATCGTTGATCGCCGCCGCGACCGCCCCCATAGCGATGCCTGTTTGGCACACCACGTTGCTGATGCTGACCCGCGCCACGTCGGCGATGATCTCCGCTGGTCCTACCACCCAGCCCACCCGCCAGCCGATCATGCGGTATTCCTTGGAGGCCGAGCCAACCGTGATCACCTTATCGCGCATTCCGGGGTACGAAGCCGGGTGGATCACCTCCCGCCCGTCGAAGAGGATGCGCTCCATGGCCGTGTTGTTGATCAACCAGCAGTCCGCTGCCCGGCAAAAATCGATCAACGCACCCCATTCTTCCTGCGTAAAGACCGCCCCAGTTGGCATGGCCGGGCTCATCAGCAAGGCCGCCCGGACCTTTTTGGGATCGATCTTTTCCAACGCCTCCCGATCCAGGCGCCACCCCTCGCCAGTCGGCCGCAAGGGAACGAATACCGGAACACCGCCAGCCAACCGCACCCGGTTGATTAAACCGACATAAACAGGATCTGTCATTAAGACCTGGTCGCCGGGTTCCAGGGTCGCCAGCAGCACGTTCAGAATCCCTGATAACCCGCCCGCGCTGATCACGCACTCGGTTTTCCAGTCGTAATCCTGGCCAGCCTGTTTCCCAACCAGTTTCGCCGCCGTCTGCCTCATCACGTCCAGGCCGAAAAAGGGCAGGTAGCTGTTGGCCTCATCGTCATCGACGGCCTGCCTGGTGAACTCCAGTGCGGATTTAGGAGGGCGCAAGTCCGTATCGAGATTTTCTAGACGTAAGACCTCCGCATCCTCCAGGCTGTCGGCCAGGTCGCCCATTTGCTCGACACCGATCTGGGTGATGTGTTGGAGTCGCGTGACTGACATGTTGTTATCCTTTATGTTGATGCAGTTTTGTGATAAGTATATAAATTATATCAACGTGAATTACTAAACAAATACCACAATCAAATAAAAACCTCGATTAGAACGGTCACATCGTTCTAATCGAGGTTTGTGTTTAGAACAGATTGTTAGAGATTAACTCCCAGATTCGTATTCCACCTCCAAAGCCAGCACGATGAACTGCGTGAACTGTCCGGCGCTGAAGTTGTTGTCGCTGATTATCACCACCGTCTGCCGCCCGTCGGGCAGGGATGGACCGAAGGTCATCCCCTCGATGTTGTCGAT
>CALBUI010000343.1 GCA_937968125.1 uncultured Anaerolineales bacterium
CCTGTTGATCATCCACCGCAGCATGAAAGTCGGCGCAAGGCGCAGCCAGCCGATCAACCTGGCCAGCTCCCGGCTGTTCTCCTCATCTGGCGGTCCTACTGCAGTAATCACCAGCTTGTCGATCCGCTGAGGATACTGCCGAACCAGGGATTGCACCATCCATCCGCCATAGGATCCCCCCATAGTATAGAACTGACTCACATCAAGATAATCCAGGAGAGCAATCAGCCCAGCACAAAGCTCCTGAATCTCCTCTATCGGAGGATAATCTGGGGCGATAACCCGGAAATTCTGTGCGAAATGGGCGATAGAAATGAATGACACTTCTGCTATTGTGGTCCCCCCTGCTGGTATTAACAGCACCTCTTCACCTGCACCACTGTCTATGTATCGCCACATCCTCCCATCCAGAGCGACTTCCTGATAGGGATACCTTTCTCGAAATTCCAGTAATTCCTTTACAGATGCCTCTGGTACATCTTTATAGAACCTGGAAATATTCGGATTGGTACTGATCGATTCATCCATTATCTCCCTCTCAACGCATCTTATCAGCCTGGATTCCCCACAATCTTCCCAAGGCTTCCTCAAGCCTCTTTGAAAGAGGTTCTCCTCCCAGGGTCGTAACATCATCTTCGTTCTCAAAGACCACGTAAGGGACCTGCCTTTCACGTGCACTCAGGAATTCTTGAGAATTTGAAGCAGTCACCATGTCCTGCCAGTCATCTCTCCGGTACAGGCGTTCCATCTTCTCATCTTCCAAACCGTGCTCCAAAATACTGTCCGGTCGTTGAGGATTGAAGCGCAGCTGGTTCTTACGCAGCGATTCAGCGTAAGAGACATTAACATAGAGAACACCCGCTCTTTCCAAAATTTCATCTGATAGATGCTTGAAGGCTCCCAGGTAACCACCATGCTCGCTGCCCCTGGAAAATTCGATAATTGCAGTGGCGTGCTGGTGATATCCAGGAACATCCCGGACCATTTTGAGATAATCGAGACCAATGCGCTCGATCAACAAATCCCATAAATATGGATACTTGAAATAGCCATTCTCATCAGAGTGCAAACGTGGTTTCCCAAATTTCTTCTCAAGGATTTCGTCTTCTTCGAACCAGGCCCACAGCATAGGAAAATCATCGATGACATCTAGTCTACCGATATGGTATTTTTGAATCCGCTCCGATAGCTCAGTGTTCCGCAAGTGCTCCAAAATTTCACTTTTGCCAGCTGCCGGTCGACCGAGCAGGATGAGGACATCAAATAAGGGGGCATTCGTCATTGTGTGCTCCATTGGGTGGATTAAGTATCCCCGATTATGCCAGAAAATAGAGACTGCAACGAAACCAACTTTGCAGTCAAATTTCCTCAACTTTGTAGATGAAATCTAACATACTCTCTGACAAGTCCAATCACTCGGCGAAATCGCCATAATTATTTAGCAGTTGATATAATCCACTTGATTTACTATATTACTTCTTTTTCCGGGCATCCACCCTCCGGATATTGCACCTCATAGTGTAGTGAACACCCTCAAGTAGCCACTATTTTGAATCGATGAATTGAATTTTGGTAGAAAAATTCCTAATTGTTTGGTTGATGGGTGAAAGTTATTTAGTTAAGAGTGCAGATTATGACTGAACCGCTCCTCTACCGCATCTTAGTCGTGCTCCTGATGATCGCCTTTGTAGCCCATCGCGGTTACTACAATCGCAAGTATCCCCCCTCCGAAATTGAAACCACCGACAAACTTGGTTCGAGTCGGGATTCGACCATTTCTGGGATTTTTTTGTTCTGGCTTTTATCGCCACCCTCATCTATATCTTCTTTCCCAACCTGATCAGCTGGGCCTCGATTCCTGTCCCAGTTTGGATACGCTGGCTTGGGGTTGGCATCGCAATCGCAGGATTCCTGTTCCTGGAATGGTCACACCGGGCTCTGGGCAGTAACTGGAGTGATCAGCCGCGCATCACCGAGACCCAGCAGCTGGTACAGAGCGGTCCATATCGAAGAATCCGGCATCCGATATATACGTCCTTTCTGCTGATCCTGGGTTCCACATTGTTGATCACCGCCAACTGGCTTGTTGGCGGACTGTGGATAGCAGCGGTTGCCAGCGATGGTTTGCTGCGCATTCGCTACGAGGAAGCTGCCTTGCTGAAGAAATTTGGGGATGATTATAAAGATTACCAGCGCCGGACAGGTTTGATTCTGCCGCGATTTTGATAAGATCCTCGCCTTTGGAGGGAATACTTTTGCGGACGCGGACGAGCACCGATGAACGCAGAAAAATCCCCCTCGCTCAACATCCAATTTTTTTGATGGATCTGAGTTTTCTTGGAATAATCTAGAAACATATTTTAAGATCAAAAAATCGTCCCGCATGTGGATGCAGGACGATTTTATTATCAGGTCTTAGACGCCTACATTACAGGCGTAACGTCTGCGGCTTGCAAACCCTTGGGACCTTCTTCGATGGTGAATTCCACTTTCTGACCTTCGATCAGATTGCGGTATCCATCTGCGTTGATGGCGGTATAGTGGACAAATACATCCGGGCCCTCTTCCTGGGAAATGAAGCCATAGCCCTTGCTGCCATTGAACCAATTGACTGTTCCGACGATACGTTCTGACATTTACTTGCTCCTTCAAGTCTTTCTAAAGATTTTGTTTCGATGTGGTCCGTATCCCATCAGAGCAGTCAACAAAAAATGACCCAGGACTTACGCCAAGGGCCATCGTCCTACTAACGTCTAACGGAAACTTTCCAGCATCCCAACCCGGCAATCTTATCAGTAAATAATAGGATTGTCAAACGCGGTCAAAATGGTGACAACATTGGCTTATTTGCCTTCCAACCCCGCTCAACCAATGTGAATTTCCGTTCCCAATCACTAAGATTTTCAATTTTAGTTCGCCGGAATGGTTAGTTTTATAAGTTGGCACTACTGCTGTGGATGCCAGTTGCACCACTCGGGCGGCTTTTGACAGTTTCCTCGATCTGAGGTGTGCCATCGCCCTCTGTGCAGCGAACTTCAAAAGTGTGTTCCCCGGCTTCGAATGGCCACTCAAAGCGCCAGATCACCCAGGTAGTCTCCGAGAGCGGAGAACGCAGCATGGCAGCTTCCCATGGCCCGCCATCCACACGAACTTCAACCTTAGAAATACCCCGATCACCAGAAAAAGCAATCCCACCGATGGGAACCAATTGCTGATCTCCAGTTTCAATGATCGCATCCACCGCCACGGTATCGATCACGGAGGTAGCTTTAATCTGAGCGATTTCATCCCACCCTCTCTCTACCCAATATCCTTCTCGATATTCGTCGATAACCTCTATGCCGGTAATCCATTTCGGTTGTTTCATTCCAAACCTATCCGGATACCATATTCGCAGGGGAAATCCGTGCTCAACCGGGAGCGGATGTCCATCCCAGTCATAACAAAGCATGATGCGTTCGTCTGAAGCCACTAAATCCAGATCAACTGTTTCGTAGAACCCATCACCAGAGGTGATGTGCAAATATCGCGCCTCTGGATCCACATCTGCATCTGCCAAAACTTCCTGTAGACTTGCTCCGGTCCACATCGTAGTGCCGATCAGAGATGTGCCAACCCTCCCCGAGATACAGGACAATGTGACGAATTGATCACGGGGTTGGTAGTTATCACGCAAGTCATCCAAGGTGAGCATCAATGTATTCCCCACCAGGCCTGTAATGGGCAGTTGCCAGGTTTCACCATCAATCTCTGTCGGCTCAAGCTCGATAAAAACTTTATAATGATCTTTCAAAGGGGTATATTCAGGTCTGGTACCAGGCACCGGGGTAACTGGGTCATTCGCATTAGGAAAGGATCCCTCACCGTTTTCTTCACCGGTGTGAGTCGATAGGAGCTCATCCTCATCGCGATTTCCAGAAGTATTTAACAACGTTCCAAGGCCAGCACCAACTACAGTAATAGCCGCGGCAGCTCCCCCCAAGACGATCAAGAATTGGCGGCGGTTAATTACCTCGACGCTGCTCACTTCTCCATCCTCGGTTTCCACTGCTGGCTCAGCAGCAGATAATCGTTTATATGCCAGACTTAGTGTTATTCCCCATCCCAGGAAAAGGACCAGAAACCACAGCAGCCCGATGAACCCAGCCGGAGCAGACCCCGGATCATCTATACTGATGACTGCGACTGGTAATCCGAAGAGAATCCCCATAATCATTCCGGCAATCAGATCTACTTTGAGCTGCAGCCTGTTGAGGATCAAGAAAAATATCAGCCCGGCGAAAATACCAGAGAGATAGAATAACAGAAGGGCCATCCCCTGTTCAGCGATTTTTGCCGAGTTGGCGACATTGATCCCCAAAAGTAGCATTGTATCGATCATCAGGTCGATACCAAAGGTGATCACCGGTCCTGGTAACAAACCAGAAATCCAGTTGAACACCTCGTAGGGAGGAAAAGCCTGTCCAAGCAGCTGCTGACCCAGGTACATCAGCGCAATTAATGGCAAAGTGATCAATGCCCCGACCAGAGCTCCCATCCAGATCGATACGCTTTTTCTGTTCATCGGCAAACCCTCGTTAGAAATATTTTATTTATATGATATCAGCGTTTTTTGGGATTATGACTCACACTGGTCAAATTTCGTGCGGTTTACATCACGAAACCAGGTACCAGTTCGAATCCCAGATTACCCAATTTACTAGATAATACAACAAATTCCTTACAAAAGTATTTTTTCCGCTTGACCACATATAGAAAGAGTATGTGTCCTGTGCTTCGATTCCGTAAACTGCTATCTATCACATTCGAACCCAATTATCCGATAATAATCGGATCAAATTAACTCACCGGTAATTCATGATCCATGGATCTAATCCGGCTTATAATTACTTTAGATGATTAAACGACTTGTCGTGCTTCTCAGCTTTTCAATACTCTGGTTTCTGCCTTTCTCCCCTAACTTTGCTATTGCCCAAGGGGAAGCAACCGAGGTATTGCTGCTCACAGCTGAAGGGCCAATCACCCCTTCCATGTTGGGATATCTTGAACGCGGTTTAACCACTGCCGAACGACAGGAATCCGAAGCACTGATCTTTATGCTGGACACGCCTGGCGGCAGCGTTGACCTGATGAACGAGTTCGTCCAGGTAATCCGCAACAGCAGCACACCAGTCATTGTTTATGTTGCCCCCCAGGGGGCGATTGCGGGTAGTGCCGGAACGGTGATCACCCTGGCCGGTCACGCCTCAGCCATGGCGCCAGAGACTGCCATCGGCGCAGCCAGCCCGGTTAGCGCGGAAGGTCAAGATTTAGGCGAGACGATCGAAGCCAAAGAAAAGAATATCCTCAAAGCTTTAGTGCGAACCCTGGCGGAAGGACGCGGTTTAGAAGCCATCCTGCTGGCTGAAGATACGATCGAATCCGCCGAAGCGGCGACGGCCAGTGAGGCTCTCCAAATTGGCCTGATTGATTTTATTGCCGATAATGTGGCTCACTTGCTCGACCAGCTGGATGGTTTCACAGTGACGACGGTCGATGGTGAAGTGAATCTGGATACTGCCAATGCGCTGGTGATCCCCTTCGATCAATCCTTCATTGAGGCCCTGCTGGGTGTGCTGACTAATCCCAATATTGTCTTCTTGCTGCTCACGGTAGGCGTGCAGGCGATATTAATCGAGCTCTCCAGCCCAGGCGGCTGGATCGCCGGATTTATCGGCGCCGTTTGTCTGGCCTTAGCTGCTTACGGTCTGGGAGTACTGCCGGTCAACTGGTTCGGCTTGATCTTCCTGGCCATCGCGTTTGTGCTGTTCGTACTGGATATTAAAGCCCCAACTCACGGCGCCCTGACCGCCGCAGGGGTGGCTTCCTTGATCGTGGGTTCTTTAGTGCTCTTCAATTCCCCGGGTACACCCTCCTTCTTGCGAGTATCAGTGCCCCTGGTGATCGGAGTTTCCCTGGCCACCGCGGGTGTCTTCTTCGCAATCCTGACCATTGCTCTGCGGGCACAACGTGCTCCAGTCAGCATGGGAAGGGAATCTCTGCTGGGACGTACAGGTTCAGCCCGCAGTTCGATCTCACCCGTGGGCACGGTGCAGCTGGGCGGCGAACTGTGGACCAGTGAGCTGGCGGAAGGCGAAGAACCGATTCAAGAAGGCTCCCAGGTCGAGGTGATTGAAGTCAAAGGGGTGCGCATTGTTGTGCGCCAGGTGCAGCAATTAGAGCAAAGCAAGACGTAAAACATCCCTGTGCTGTTGATGAGATAAGGATAATCTAAAGAGGTTTTTAGCATTTTATCCGTGCCTATCAATCTGAGGTAGAATTGGCCCTGGATTTTGATGGGTAATTGCTTAGAAATACACGATTATTGGTAACATCCAGGTAAACTTATGCCCCATACTCCCACCCGTGACCGGGTAAATCCTGAAGAAACCAACACCACCCCACTGCGCCGTCCGGACTGGATCAAAGTGCGCGCCCCCTCCGGCGAGACATACGAGTGGCTGCAGGACTTGATGCGCTCAAAAGAACTCCACACGGTGTGTGAAGAGGCCATGTGCCCCAATTTAGGTGAATGCTGGGGCGCCGGGACGGCCACTTTTCTCATGCTGGGAGACGTCTGCACCCGCACCTGTGGTTTCTGCGATATCAAGCGCGGCCAGCCATCACCCTTGGATTGGCTGGAGCCTGAGCGCATCGCCCAGGCGGTTAAGTCGATGGATCTCAAGCATGCGGTCATCACCAGCGTCAACCGTGACGATCGAGTAGATGGCGGGGCGCCGATCTTCGCCATGGTCATCCGACGCATAAGGGAATTGCATCCTGGCTGCTCAATCGAAGTCCTGATCCCTGATTTTAAAGGCAGCCCGGAAGCCCTGCGCATTGTGATGGACGCTCGTCCCGAGATCCTTAATCACAACGTGGAGACCGTGCCGCGCTTATTTAAGAAAGTCCAACCCCAGGACCGCTATGAGTGGGCGGCGGCGACGTTAGCAAATGCCAAGCAGCTCGATCCGGAAGTGCTCACCAAGTCCGGGATCATGGTCGGATTGGGAGAGACGATCGACGAGGTCAAAGAAGTCATGCAGGATCAACGCAGTTGGGGCGTGGATATCCTCACCCTTGGCCAATATTTACAGCCGAGCAAGAAACACCTGCCCATTGAACGCTATTACACAATGGAGGAGTTTGCTGAGCTGAGAGAATTTGGGCAGGAGATCGGGTTCAAATGGGTTGAGAGCGGCCCATTGGTGAGGTCTTCTTACCATGCAGGCGAGCAGGTTCGTGCTTTGAGTGTCGTTCACCGTCAGCTCTATGGGGATTCTTAAATAATCCCTCTTGACTGTGGGCGATCACCACACTGGCCAGTATAGCGCCCTTTGAGTTGCATATCACTACATCATGTTTCTTCTCACTCCAATCTATGCCAATGTATAATGTCATCGTGGCCTCCTGGGCATCTCGGAGGTCT
>CALBUI010000344.1 GCA_937968125.1 uncultured Anaerolineales bacterium
AACCACCTTGAGAAGATGAATATCCCAATAATCCCACCGAGCACAAGCACCCCGGCAACGAGGAACTTTCCAGATTCAGGGTGGATGATCTCCAAGAACCGCTCTGCTATGGAAGCGGAAACTAGAAAACCGCCCAGAGCCGGAACGATTTTCACCACCCGCTGGTTGTAAAAATATACCAATCCTGCCACCAGGATTCCTCCCGCCAGGCTGACTCCAATGCGGGCGAGATCGGTGGAATTGAATAAGGCCAGGTCGAATACACGGGTGATGAATAAAAATGTCACCAACCCCAGCCAGATCGGATAATAACGGCGCCCCGCAAAAATGCCAATCAATCCCCCGATCCAGGCAGAAGCTGTGATTAAGATGTTCATAGAATTTAAGCCCTTCTGATAATTTAAATCTTGAGAATTTACCCACCTTCAAGTAAATTCTCACACTGGCTATTATATAAAGCTATTTGAATTTCAAATAGTGGATTACGCTGAATGAGATTGCTTATGCCCCAAGATCGCGCAAGGCGGTCCACTGCTCTCTACGTGCCTGCCACCACTGTCTGCTCCAGGTAGCCAAGATTTGCCGGTACATCATGGCCCGGATTCTGTACCCCTCCCGCCAACCGAGCTTGTTTTCCTTCATATCATGGGTCATGCCTTCCCAGGGGATATATTGTATTCGCCATTTCTTGCGCCTGGCGTACAATGTCAATCCGATCTCAACCCCATAACCACTATCCGCTAAGGGACCAATTGCACCTTCAGCTGCCTCGCGCGGCAGGCAGCGTTGACCGTTCAAATTAGGCGCGTAACGCTGAGAATAATCCGTTCGCCAATAGCCATCCTTGAAGATAGCTACGCACATTTCACATTGTTTTTCTTTGATAGGAGAATAGAGCCGGACGAGGTGATCTGCAGTTAATCCAATCAGGTCTGCATCGATAAAAATGACGGTATCGATTTCTTTCGGTAAGGCCCGCATTCCCGCCAGCATAGCAGCGGCTTTACCCTGATTATCGGGCAGGTGCTCGACCGCCATCCGGGAAAAATTCTGAGCACAATCTCGAGCAACATGCAGCGTATTATCGGTGGAGCCATCGTCAATGACGACTATTTTCGCCAACCATTCGACTGGTCCGACCGTTTCAAGTACGGGTCGAATATCGTGCTCTTCGTTCCAGGCTGGTATTACCACGCCAACTTGACTCATGGAGTTTTGTTCCTTCAATCTTAATCATAACAAATTTGGGTCATCAAGCCAAGCTCAACTGTAATGAAATAAGAAAACTATTATCTCTCCATCTTCGTTTCAAGCGAAAATAAAATATTCTCCGTCGATACTAACGTGTACCGATAAACAATTTTTGCAAAATTAACTGCTGGAGGAACTATTCGTAGGCAGCTGTGGAATCAACCAGGATAAAAACGAATCCTGGCTGCGGCTCTGGAGGGTCAAATTCCCTGGTCCTTTCAATTCGATCACCAAGCCTTCACCGCTGAACAAGGTGCTTTTCCAGCCAGCCACTTTCTTCAAGTCGAACTGTAAATGGTCATCAAATGTGACCAGGTGACCCGTGTCGACGACATATTCCTCCCCGGCGCCAAGCTCCATGTGATGGATGGCTCCATAGCTGGATACAACCAGAGTTCCCGTACCGCTGATTCGAAGCATGATCAGCCCTTCGCTGCCAAAGAAGGTTTTAGCACCGCTCCACTTGGTTTCCACCTCTATGCCTTCGGAAGAGGCCAGGTAAGAACCCGATTGGACCATTAGGGTTTCACCATGCATCTCAATAACTGCAACATCTCCGGGGAGAGGGGGCGCCAGGGCGATTGATTCCCCAGAAGTTGAGGCAGTAAAAGTGTTCAGGAAGAAACTTTCGCCACCGAACATCGAACGACCCAGAGATTTGAGAAAGCCCCCCCTGGCTGAAGTCTCCATCTCCAGGTTAGTAGACATGCCCACCATCGCCCCACTTTCAACATGAATTGTCTCTTTATGGTCTAGATTTACCATCGCCAGCGCGTATGCTGGGCCGTATCTCACGTCAACTTTCATGATATTCTCCTTTTACTATCGATCAATTTAACCAAAACAGCACTAGTTGATATTTCTTTCAATAGAGACATAGAAGGATATCATCAACCAGCGCGTCCTGGATTACTATGATTATGTTGGTCGTGGTGAGATCTAGCGCCCTAATCGCCTCAAGACACTTTTACCAAAAAACAATGTCAATGCGAAGATCGCCAGGCCGAAGTAAATATTGCCGGTGAAATACAAAACCGCGGCAAAAAAGATCACTCCAAAGAAGACGATTAAGACAGTATCATCCATCCAGGAAGAACCGGCTTTCTTCTCTACTGGTGCTGCAGCTTCTTCTACTTTCTTTTCTTCGTCAGTCATGTTTTCCTCTCAATTAACAAAAGATACCTAATTTTATATCAATTTCCCCATCTGAGTAGTCTGATTATTGAATCAACTCGTGCAATTTTGAATAGACTAAATCGACATTTCCATCTGGGCGGCCCACCGTAATCAAGTCGTGCGGTAACTCCAAGTCTTTATCAAATTGAAAAGTTTGCAGGTACTGCTCACCATGTTCCAGCCACATGCCTTCAAATTCGGCGATAACATCGTTGTTCACTGAGCCATCATTGGCGTTGGTGATCACCAGGATGGCACCGGCGGCGGGTTTGACCCTTTTAGCAGCCTCTTCGGCGGTGAAACCCAGCCGCATATTTTCGAGCAAAGAGTGTGTTGGATAGCGAGTATACGAATACGGCATCGAATTTGGATTGTTTTCTTTGTGAATTGGATCCCACCATTGAAAGAAATCAGGGACCAGCAGCAGTAAGTTAGTTAATGGACGATTGAGGATGCGGGGGATAAAACCAACCCCTAAGAATGGTGCGATAGGCACTGCAAGGTCCACATCCGAACGTTCCTGAGAGAGCCAGGTGGCCATCGATCCACCGCCGGAAAGACCGGCCACGATCACCCGCTCTCCCAGGCCCTGGGCGATATCCGCCGATTGGGTGGCGAACTCAGCCAGCTCTTCGGCAGTCAAACCCTTGAGTGGATTACCAAGCCGGTCTTTGATCCCATGCCGGGGTATGCGAGGGATATAAACGTTGTAACCCTTTTCGAAATACTCTTGACCCAATTGTAAAAATTGATCCGGGCAGCTGGTAAACCCATGCAGGAATACAATCACATTTTCGACTCCCTCCCCATGGGTTAGAAACCTGGTCCCACAAACCTGGTTGAGGTCTGCTATTTCAGCTTCTGCCGTCTGAACATCTTCGATACGGGCTGCCGCCTCAGCATAGCTGCTCGTAGGATTGGCACTGAATTCCTGTTTCAACTTAAATGGTTTCATGCTCAGAACGATCAGGACGAAAATTATCAGTGCGATTATGGCAATAACCATAATTAACCAATGTCTCTACGCATTCGAGCAAGCATTAAGCGTTCCTTGAAAAGGAAGTTGTCAGTCCAAAATTCCAATAAGTTAACAACGTATAACTATACGCAATGCTTGCGATGCGAATTTAAAATAAGATTTATTTCTCGGCTAGTCTGGTTATGAATAACTGTCCGACCCTATTCCATAATCCAGTGATCTGACTATTTTCTACCAAAAATAAGATTGATGACCGCCAGCACCACTACCGCGCCAACTACAGCAACGATGAGACTCCCCAGATTGAACCCAGTGACTCCTCCCCCACCGAAGAAACTGAAGATCCATCCACCTACAATCGCGCCGACGATACCGGCGGCGATATTGGTAACGCAGCCCATGCGATCGTTACGCCCAGTGATCATACTGGCAATCCAGCCAGCGATGCCACCTAAAACTATCCAACCTAAAATACTCATTTTTTATCTCCTCCTGGTTCGGTTTATTTATATAACCCTGAACTCATGTGGAAGTTCCAAATGAAATTTAAGGATGCATGGAATTGATTTATACACTTATTGGGAACAAATCTCTAGAATATTTCGTAGGATGAACCTACCAGGCTTAGATCCTCACTTTTTGGTGGCGCTTCCGGACCGCTGGCTTTAAGCTGCTCGCGGAATGACTGAAACGAAGGCAGGTTGGTGACCACATCCAGTGCATCCTGGTCGGAATAGACCCCAAAATGAACGAACGTTTTGCCATCCTCCAAAACAAAAGAGCTGTATTTAATACCGGGGTTGGCCAGCGCCTGCAAATCCGTCATCACCTGGCGGATATTGGCTTTGTTTGTCTCAGCATATTCAGCTTTAACCGTATATTGAACTTTTACCGCTTTCATCTTTATTCTCCCTTCGAACATGAATTGGATTCAACGACTAAGTGGTCCGTCAAGGGTCAATTATTAAATTATTTGAGGACTGGCAGTCATATTGTGGAACCTGAAATCACCTCAAGTGCTTATCGTCTGGAACCCTGATATTATGAATCTGCCAGTCCTTGGGAAATATATATTTTGATTGACAGTCTACTAGTGCAACACAGAAGGATGAAGGTGTGATTGGCATGCGACTGGTGCGAAGCTTCTCCCGGTTGCTATGGAGGTTAGCGGAATCACTCCGTGGACGCAACACTTTCAGACAGTACGTCTCTCGCCTTGTAAAAGTGATCTGCGAATCACTCGCAAAGCATTCCCCCCAAAAACAGAGGAAGAAATTCTATTATCAGTCCTTCTGGGTGGCTATTAATGAGGGCGCCGTAATTACCGGTCCCGCAGGCAGCCCAATGACCCCTCACTCACCGGCTTCACCGGCGGGCTCCTCCGCCACCACCGCGCTGCTGGTCAGATAGCGGAAGAAGTCGGAATCGACCGGAATGACGATGGAGTCGCCATCCTTCAGGGTGATCTTATAGGCGTCCAGGCGGCGGGTGAAGGCGTAGAACTCCGGGTCTTGCTCCAGGGCGCCAGCATAAATCTTGATCGCCAATGCCTCACCTTCGCCGCGCAGGGCCTGGGCCTCGGCATAGCCCTCGGCCAGGATGACCGTCCGTTCCCGGTCCGCCTGAGCGCGCAGGATAGCCGCCTGCTCCTCGCCCTCGGCGCGGAAGAGCGATGACTCCCGCTGGCGTTCAGCCTGCATGCGCAGGTAGACGCTCTGTTCCACCTCTACTGGGAGGTCGGCCCGCTTAACACGCACATCCACAATGTCAATGCCAAACTCCCTGGCCTTCTCCTCGGCGGATCCGGCTACTCTCTCCATGATGTTCTCGCGGTCCCGGGAGATGACCTCGACAAAATCGACCTTGGCCAGCTCCTCCCGCAGTTCGGAGAACACGATATCGTCCAGGCGGGCTCTGGCCCCCGCCTCTGTACCTACCGCCTGGAAGAAGAGCAAGGGATCCTCGATCCGCCAGCGCGTCACATGGTCCACAACCAAGCGCTTCTTGTCCGTGGTCAGGTACTCCTGGGGGGGTGCATCGCTGGAGAGGATCCTCTTTTCTAAGATGATCAGGTTTTGGATGAATGGGAGCTTGGTGTGGAGACCAGGATTGCGTACCGTGCGGATGGGTTCGCCGAACTGCAGCACGATAGCCTGATTGGTCTCACCCACGGTGAAGAAAACCTGGCTCACCAGGATAACCGCAGCGATCAAGATAAGAATCAAAATCCAAAGAAAACGCATGGTATCACCCTCCTCCCGAATCCGGAGCAATCTCATCTTCCAATGGCGGAACAGACTCATCCCCTAATGGTGGCACAGGCTCATCTGCCAATGGCGGGAGAGGCTCATCTGCCAATGATGGAACAGATCCACCCAGATCCTTCAGGGGCAGGAAAGGCAGGACCTGGCTGCCGGTGGTGGCGTCCAACAAGATCAACTCCACCCGGTTCAAAATGGCCTCCAGGGCTTCAATGTGCATCCGTTCGCGGGTCACTTCTGGGGCATTGCGATACTCGCTCAGGACGGCCAGAAAGCGCTCTGCATCACCGGTCGCAAGGAGCTCTTGTTGTTCCTTAAAAGCCGAGGCATTCTCAATTTGCTGCTGCTTATCACCACGTGCACGGGGAACCACATCGTTGGCGTAGGCCTGAGCTTCGTTGATCAGCCGCTCTTTGTCAGCCCGGGCGCGTACCACCTCCTGGAAGGCGTCGCGCACCTCTTCGGGAGGGTCGGCGACCTGCAAGCGGACATCGGTCACCAGGATTCCCGAGCCGTACTCATCCAACAATCGCTTGAGGAAGGTGCGCGTCTCGTCCTGAACTCGGGCCCGCTCCTCGGTGATAACATCATCGATGGTCATATTGCCTACCGTGCTGCGCAAGGCTACCTCGGCGGTCGTGCGCAGCACGTTCTCCGGGTCCTGCACGTTGAAGGTGAATGCCCGTGAATCGCCAACCCGGTACTGGACCAGGAGCTCCACCTGGACGATGTTCTCATCCTCAGTCAGCATCAGGGCTTCATCTAATACGTCCAGCTTGTCCCCATTGTCATCGGTCCGGAATCCGATCTCCGCCCGGCGAATGCTTTCCACATTCACTATGGTGACTGTCTGAACGGGCCATGGCAGGCGATAGTGCAGCCCGGGGCTGGTGGTCGCTGTGTAGCGACCGAAGGTGCGGATGACGCCATCCTCACCCGGCTGGACCTGGTAGATGCCCGATGCCAACCACAGAACCAGCACTACCCCCACGATACCTAAGATGAGAGCCCTTCTGCGTCTGACTACCCGCCGGTAAAAATCTTCCGTAGGCTTAAAATCCTCTGCTGTGAAGCGTCTTCTATTCAATTAGACTCCTTTTCCACCTTGCCTTGTTGAAACCTATCCAGCATATTCTTGTCCCGGGAGGAACGACCGGGGTCTGTCCCGGGAAGTACGACCGGGGCGGACCACTGTGCTCCATCTTGTCGGATTAAGAGGCACAGCTGCTACCGCAGCTCAGCTCTTCTTCAAGCTTGTAAAGTCGCACTTGTGAGTTGAACCTACATGACATATTAAGTCTTGTTTCAGTATTTTATCACTTCAGAATTAGAAATCGAATAAAGTTGGATGAAAACCTTTTAAGAAATGCGCTGGAGTTAAAAAAATCATGCTCAATATCTATAATCAAAATACAGGTACTGGCAGTCGTGTTGTGGAACCGAGTATACCCCGAGCGCCTCCCTGATATTCGGAATCAGCTTTGGAGGACTGCCAGTCCTCTTCAAATCTTAGAATTGACCATTTACGGATAACTAGCTACCTGACAGTTTTAATGATGTCTCCCGTGTTTGTATAGCCTGCCCCGCTTAATGCGGGAGGCGAGAAGCGGAGCCCCGGGAAAAGCCTGCCCCGGGAAGGCACTGACCGGGGGACAGATCCTCCCGACCTCGGACCCAGCCTGCCCGAGGAGGTACGACTGGGGTCGGGACAGGGCTGGAGCAATCTCCCTAATTGTGTTTTTCATCGCTTTGAGAGAGACTGCCACGGGGTGCATTGCACCCCTCGCAGTGACACCCAGAGCAAATGTGTCAGGTGCCTAGAAAAAATTTACAGATGAATTAAGTTGATACTCTTAGTCACATTTATCGATCACCTGCGAATACGTAATAACTTATAACCAATTAATATCTCCTCCCTTAAGCTCCGCTTAAGACAAAAAATAGCCAGGCATAAAGACAAACCGCCATCCAAAATGCTATCCTTCGGGTCAATCCACTGGAAAGAAACCCTTTCTGCGGAAAAAGCAATAATAAGGAAAAGAAATAATAGTATTCAAAGAGGAGTCAATTCAATGACAATGTCAAGCGTAAGAGAATTAAACATGCAGGTCAAGGAAGAGGCCATCTTCCTGCAGGATTTACTGGCAGAGATCAACAAAGTGATGGTCGGCCAGGAAGCCCTGGTTGAGCGCGTTTTGATCGCGTTGTTAGCCGATGGTCACATCTTGTTGGAGGGTGTCCCTGGTTTGGCTAAAACCTTATTAATCAAGACCCTGGCCCAGGCCATTCGAGCTGATTTTTCACGCATCCAATTCACCCCCGACCTGCTGCCTGCCGACCTGATCGGAACTCAGATATACAACCCACGCACGACAGAGTTCAGTGTCCATCAAGGACCCATCTTCGCCAACTTGATCCTGGCAGATGAGATCAACCGTGCACCGGCCAAAGTTCAGAGTGCCTTATTGGAAGCCATGCAGGAACGCCAGGTGACGATTGGTGATGTGACCTACATGATGGAAGATTTATTCATGGTCCTGGCTACCCAAAACCCAATCGAGCAGGAAGGTACTTATCCCCTGCCAGAGGCCCAGGTAGACCGCTTCATGTTGAAAGTTAAGGTAGATTACCCCTCGCGCGACGAAGAGCGATTGATCGTCGACCGCATGACCGGAGAGATGCTGCCTGATGTGAACCCGGTTGTTTCCCCCGCTGATATCCTGCGTGCCCGCGAAATGGTACGCCAGATCTATGTCGACGACAAGATCAAAGAATATGTCCTCGACCTGGTATTGACCACCCGCCAGCCAGGCAACAATGGTCTTAGCGATCTGAACACGCTGATCAATTTCGGTGCTTCTCCAAGAGCCAGCATCAACATGATCACCGCCGCCCGGGCGCATGCCTTCTTGCAGGGACGTGGATTTGTAACCCCTGAAGATATCAAGCAAATTGCCCCTGATGTACTCCGGCATCGCGTGATCGTCACTTACGAGGCCGAGGCAGAGAACATCTCCTCCGACCACATCGTCAACCGAATTCTGAATCACACGGACGTCCCTTAAACAGTTAACCAATACGGTCTCAATGACCAGCTCCGGATTGCTGGTCGTTGAGACTTATGGTTATCAACGGAGGCTCAATGTTAACTACTGAACTGATCAAAAAAATCCGCCGCATTGAAATTCGAACCCGCCGACTGGTGGATGACAGCTATGCAGGCGAGTACCACTCGGTCTTCAAGGGGCGCGGCATGGAGTTTGACGAGGTCCGGCCCTACCAGATCGGTGATGAAATCCGCACCATCGACTGGAACGTGACAGCCCGAACCGGTGAACCGCATGTGAAGCGGTATGTCGAAGAACGTGAGCTGACCGTGATGCTGGTGGTTGATGCCAGCGGTTCGGAGAATTTCGGCTCAGTCAACCGCTTCAAGCGGGAATTGGCCGCTGAACTAACCGCGGTGCTCTCATTTGCGGCTACGACCAATAATGACAAAATCGGCTTGTTGATATTTACCGATCGCGTTGAACTGTTCATCCCCCCGCGCAAGGGTCGCAGGCATGTACTGCGATTAATCCGGGAGCTTCTGGCTTTTGAACCCCAAAGCAGGGGAACGGATATCAAATTAGCCCTCGACACGGTGAACAAGATCCTCAAACGCCGCAGCATCATCTTCCTGGTTTCAGATTTTCTGGTCCCCGCCGAAAGTTTTCAAAAAGAATTGACCGTGACGAACAAACGTCACGATCTAATTTCTATCGATCTTCACGACCCATTAGAGGAATCGCTTACGGATATTGGCCTGCTGGCCTTGGAAGATCCCGAGACAGATGAAATGATCTGGGTAGATACCAGCGATGCCAATTGGCGGGACTCGTATAAACTGCGCAGCCAGCTTCTTGAAGCGGACAAAAACCGCCTGTTCAAAAGTGCCAGCGTAGACCGCATCCACATTGCCACGGACGAAGATTACACCGCCTCTTTAACCAGTTTCTTTCAAGAACGGGCGCGGCGCATCCGGCGTTAGCCAATATAGCTCGATCAATGATTTTAGGAACACTAATGAAAAATTTTCGATTACTAATCCCCCTGCTGGCTGTAGCCATCTTCGCTCTTACTGCACCATTGGCCGTATCGGCCCAGTCTGTGGTGACAGCCTCTTTATCAGCTGATACTGGTGAACTCACAGTCGGTGATCCCATCCAGCTGACGCTCAACGTCACCCACCCACCTGGCCACCAGGTTATCCTACCCCAGCTGGATTCAAACTGGGGAGACTTCCTCGTTCAATCCCAGTTTACAGGTGAGACAGTTGCCAATCCAGATGGCACAGAGACAACAATCCAGGTGATCGATGCAAGGCTGTTCTCACCAGGCGATTTCACCACCCCACCATTGACCATCACAGTCAGTGATGAATCTGGGCAGCTGAGTTATGTCTCTACGGAACCAATCCCCGTTTCAATCTCATCAGTTCTCGTTGAAGGCGACACGGAACTGCGAGATATTAAACCCCAGGCAGCTTTACCTTATGTAAATTATCTCCCCTGGATAGTGGGCTTTGTCCTATTGGTACTGCTCACTGCCGGCGGTATTTTCTGGTATCGCAGGAGAAAAGCTCAGCTGGCCCTGGCAGCTGTTGATAACCGCTTACCGCATGAAGTCGCTCTGGATGAATTGGATCGTGTTGAACAACTCGAACTGCCTAAATCTGAACGCTTCAAAGAACACTATACCCTGGTGTCAGACTGCATTCGAATTTACATGGAAAAAACATATCACTTCCCGGTTTTGGAACGCACAACAGGCGAAATTCGAGCTAATTTGAAGCGCACTGATGTATCCAGCGAGGTTGCAAAAGAATTCATCTCTTTATTGGATGAAAGCGACCTGGTGAAGTTCTCCAAATTTAGACCTGACGTGCAAAGTGCTCAACTAATCTTACAGAACAGCCGCCAGATTGTCATCCAGACAAAACCAATCATCCTAGAAAATGAAGGCGATGACCAGCCCTCCATAAATGACCTCCCTTCTGAACCCGTATATGGTGAAAATGGAAGGAAGCCCCAAGCTGAGGTAACCTCATGAATTTTCAATTTGCAACCCCCTGGCTGTTAAGCCTGATCATCTTCATCCCCTTATTAGGAATGCGTCATTACCTGCTCCGCAAAGGGACCAATCCCGCCACGATCAAATATCCAAAGACGAACCTGATGCGTGGACTGCCCACCTCCTGGCGGGTGAAATTGCGACCAGGTTTATACCTGCTGCGCTTAATCACACTCACCCTGGTGATCATAGCGATGGGCCGCCCGCAATATGTTCAAGGAAAGGAGATAATCAGCGGGGAAGGCGTAGAGATCGCCCTGGCCTTAGACATCTCTGGCAGCATGGCATCCCTGGATTTCGAACCCAACAACAGGCTTGAAGCGGCAAAGTACGTAATCGGTGATTTTGTTGCTGAACGCCAATATGACAAATTGGGTTTGGTTGTCTTCGCCTCGGAAGCATTCAGCCAGAGCCCCCTGACCCTCGATCACAACATGCTCAATCGATCCCTTGACCAGGTCGAGCTGGCAACAGACCTGGGGATAGATGATGGAACTGCTATCGGACTTGGTCTCGCTAACGCGGCCAATATGCTGGCTAACAGTGACGCTGAGAGCAAAGTAGTCATCCTGCTAACCGATGGAGTCAACAATTCTGGACAGATCGATCCCTTATCTGCGGCAGAAGCTGCCAAAGCGTTAGGCATCAAAGTTTATACCATCGGAGCAGCCCGCCCAGGTCAGGTGCCTGTCCCGGTCGACGGCAGCTCCCAAATCGTCTACCAGGAAAGTACTCTTGATGAAGAGACACTAATGCAGGTAGCGGATATCACTGATGGGATGTATTTCAGGGCAGAAGATACCTCAGGATTGAGGGCGATTTACGATGAAATCAACGCAATGGAAAAATCTCAAGTTGAAGTCCAAGTTTTCAACCAGTACACCGAGTTGGCAGCCTTCTTCTTAATCCCGGCTTTGATCGTATTCCTGGTCGAGATCTTTTTGAGAAAGACCATTTTCAGAATCAACCCATAGCACTTATCAAATTTATGATGAGGAAATACCTCATCTGTGGAAGGAAATCATGATTTTTGCCAAACCAGAATATTTATTAGCGCTATTGTTACTTCCCGCAGTCGGATTACTCATGCTGTGGGCTAATAAGAAACGACAGCAAACTTTAGAAAACCTGGGCGACAGCCCCTTGTTAAAAAAATTAACTTCCAGTATCAACTGGCGTGGGCGCCGTTGGCGAAATGCCCTGCAGCTGTTGGTGCTTGGCTTCCTGGTCATAGCTCTGGCTCGTCCCCAATGGGGCAGCGAAGTTCGCCAGATAGATCAAGAGGGCTTGCAGGTTATGGTCGCCCTGGATGTTTCCCAAAGCATGTTGGCTCAGGACATCAAACCGAATCGCCTGGAACGGGCCAAACTAGAGATCGCCGATCTTATGAAGCAGTTGAATGGCGATGAAATCGGTCTAGTCTTATTCTCCGGAGCCAGCTTTATCCAGGTTCCATTGACTTCGGACTACTACACCGCGCTCAGCTACCTGGATAGCGCCGAACCCAGCGTGATCTCCAGACCCGGCACCGTAATCGGCGACGCAATTCGCACCGCCATGCACGGCTTTGACCCAGCCCTTTCCAGCCAAAAAGTATTGATCGTCATGACAGATGGAGAAGATTACGAGACAGATCCATTGGCCGCGGCCAAAGAGGTGGCAGATCAGGATGTTTTGATTTACACCATTGGATTTGGAACTACTGAAGGAGAACCCATTCCTGTCCTGGATCAGAACGGCGCAGTAGTCGACTATAAACGCGATCAAAATAACGAAGTAGTACTCTCCAAATTAGATGAGAGCACGCTGCAATCCATCGCCCAAACTGGCAACGGCCAGTATTACCAGGCCAGCGCTGACGGCAGTGAACTGCAATTATTACTGGCAGAAATCGATGGCCTGCAAAAAGACCAGCTGCAAAGCCGGATTGAGACGCGCCATATTGAGCGCTACCAGATTTTCCTGGCCTTGGCCCTGGTGCTGCTCGTGATCAGCGAATTTATTCCGGACCGCCTGGTTGAGAAGTATTCTCCCGGCTGGATGAGCCGAGTCAGACGCAGCCAACCTGAAAAAACGCCTTCATGGACTTGAGAAATAGGAAAACAATAATGTCATATACCCGCAAAATTAACCCAAAATTCATCTATATCATTATCTTCGCCGCCGCGGCACTGGTCTTAGGTGCATGCAGCGCGCCGGCGGAAAAGTTGAACCAGGATGGCAATGAGGCCTTCACTGAGCAAGCCTACCTGGAGGCCCTGGAACTTTACCAGTCAGCCCAGGTCGAATCGCCAGAATTAGCTGAACCTTATTTCAACGCAGCCAATACTTTCTACCGACAAGGAGACTTCCCCGCAGCCTTGGAACAAATGCAAATGGCGCTCCAATATGTTGATGAAGAATCCCTCGCTGAGAGCAGCTACTACAACCTGGGTAATACCTTATTTAATTCCCAGGAATTGGAAACAGCTGTAGAAGCCTATACACAAACCCTGCTGCTTAATCCTGATGACCAGGATGCGAAACACAACCTGGAGCTGGCCCTCCAGCAACAGGAACAGCAAGAACAACAAGAGCAGCAGCAAGAACAGAACCAGGAACAGAATGAGGAATCACAGGATCAATCCCAGGAGCAAGGTGGGGAAGGTCAAGAATCAGAGGACCAGGAAAATGAAGATTCTCAGGATGGTGAAAACCAGGAAGAAAATAATGAGGATCAGGAAGGCGACCAGTCCCAAAATAACGAACAGCAGGACGGCGAACAGGAAAGTGAGCCTCAGGATGGTTCTGGTGAAAACCAAGCGGATCAGCAGCCATCCCAGACACCTCAACCAGGTCAGCGCATGACGGAAGAGCAAGCCCGCCAGCTGTTAGCTGCCATCGCAGATGACATGCAGACCCTTCAAGAAGAGCTGGGTCAATATCTTTTCGCACGCCAACAACCCCCAACACAAGACTGGTAATTAACAAGTTGAGATCACACCGAATGGATGTAAATATGAAATTCAGACAAAAATTTTATCTCGCCATAGTCAGTACATTGTTGCTCGGTCTGCTAGCTATGCCGGCCTTTGCCCAATCGCCAGATATTGTCACCGCCGAGGTGGATCGCCGCGATCTAACCACAGATGAATTCCTGACATTAAGTGTGATCATCAACCAGGCATTTGGTGGCATCTCTGAGCCAATCCTGCCCCCGCTGCATGGTTTTGACTTAATCGGCACCAGCACCAGTTTGAACATGAGCATAGTTAATGGTGTTCAAAGTACAGAAAAAGTATTCAATTACACCTTGCACCCCTCGTCAGTCGGTGACCAGGTGATCGGACCCGTGACGGTGAATGTAAATGGTCAAGATTATCACACCAACCCAATCAGTGTAAACGTATCCCAGGGAACAGGACAACCCCCGAGCCAACCAACAAATCCATCGATGCCATCTGTGCCAGGATTCCCATCCATACCAGGTTTCCCCTCGATTGGTGGGTTGCTCAAACAGTTCGGTCTGGATATGCAGGCTACCCCTGATATAAACGTCCAACAGCTGGATCCTGCGATGCTGCCTGCGGAATTACTCGAAAACGATTACCTGGTGGAGGCGGAAGTTGATAACCCTGCCCCATATCTGGGTGAACAGATAACGTACACCTTCCGCTACTACCGCCCCGTTGGATCGGTCGGAACACAATCTTACCAATCCCCGGATTTCTCGGGCTTTTGGGTGCATTCCGAACCGGTCGAAAATCATTTTGGTACGCAGCTCGGCGGACGCAATATCCGTATGACCGAGATTAAGCAGGTGCTTTTGCCTACGGTGATTGGAGAGGTTGAGATAGAGTCTGCGCAGATCACCAGTGAAGGGGACATATTCAACCGGGGATTCACCATCCAGACACCTCCTGAGTTGGTGACTGTACAACCCCTGCCCGATGGTGCGCCAGCTGGATTCAGTGGTGCAGTTGGTGAATTCAACATTATGGCTGAGGTCGATCACCAGCAAACCAAAGTAAACGATGCAGTTACTCTCAAAATTATTATCAATGGTGCAGGAAACCTGGAAACATTCGCCGACCCTGAGTGGGAAATTGGACCACAGTGGCGCGCCTTTGATAGCCAGGCAGTGAACAACATCTTTTCTCAAGAGGGGATGATCACTGGTGAACGCACAATTGAACAGGTTCTCGTCCCCACCATGGCCGGAGATTTCACAATACCTGCCATCCAATTCAGCTACTTCGATCCAGCCAGCGAAACGTACCAGACAGCAAGCACTGGAGCAATTGAAATTAGTGTTGCCCCAGATGGGTCAGTTACCGCTCCAGTGACGATTGAAAATGATCCGATTGCTGGCGGTCCAACAAGAGAAATCCGCCCACTAAAAAGCACTCTTAACTCAAGCAGCTTACCGATCCATCTAACCCAAAATGCCAGCTTCTGGCTGCTGTGGATTGTGCCTCTGTTCTTACTTATCGGTCAATATGGCTGGCACAAACGGAAAGAAAATTCAATGAAGAATCCTCAAGCGAAGCGCAATCAGAAGGCTGCCAAGAAGGCTTACCAGGCATTAAAAGCAGTCGATATAAACTCACCTGAATATTACAGTTCGGTCGGGCGAATTATGACCACATATCTATCTGATAAGCTCAACCGTTCCGTAGCAGGGCTTACCCAGGCGGAATTATCGGGCATATTACTGGCGCATGGAGTCAGCCGCGAGCTCGTCGAGCAAGTACGAACATGCTTGACCATCAGCGAAATGGGTCAATACTCCCCAATTCACCAGGCTGAATCAAAAGACCTCCACCTGGAGACGAAATCTCTCATCGCTAATTTGGATAAGGTGCTATAGATTAAATCAAATAGTTCTTTGGTCTTTGAAGGTAACCGATTATCGCCTGGATATTTGATCTACAAGAACGACGAAAAGGATAGAGTTGATGAAACGCAAATTGATTACAATCTCGATTGTTGGCTTATTGATGTTCGCAGGACTTACAGCCGCGATTAATTACTTGACGACAGATTCTGGCCTGGACACTGAGTCTATTTCAGTGGCCAATCAACTTTACGAAGCAGGTAGATATCAAGAGGCAGCTCAGGTCTATGAGCAGCTGTTATCCCAGGGAGTGGTGGACAGCACTCTGTACTACAACCTGGGAAATACCTATCTGGTTCAAGGAGATCATGGTCGGGCGATCTTGAACTTCCAGCGGGCAGCCCGGTTGAGCCCCCGCGATCCAGATATTAAAGCCAACCTCGCCATCGCGAGAGCCCGTTCCGGCAGTGATTTCACTCCAGAGACGGTCAACCCTATCCAAAGTCTGTCAAACTTTACCAGTTCATGGATGACGCTTAACGAAATGGGCCTGATTACCCTGGTAGCCTGGTTCATTCTTGGGTTTTTTGTGTTCGCTTACCGCCAACTCCAGCCGAACAAACCGGGCGCCTTCTTGCGATATGGAATTGTTTTGGCAAGCCTATTATTCGTTACCGTGGGTCTGTCGTTGGGTTCGCGCCTGTATGTTGAACGGACCACTCCAGAGGCGGTAATCTTGGATGAGGTTGTCACTTTGAACAGTGATCCCGGAGAGGAGTACCCAACAGAATTCCAATTAATCGGCGGCACTGAGGTCAAGCTCCTAGGGACGCAAGGCTCTTGGGCATACCTCTCTGGATACAACGAGGCAATTGAAGGCTGGATACCATTAAGCTCACTTGAAACCGTCTCTTGGATGTCCGGCCCGGTTGAAGCCACTTTTTGAGATTATTTAATCTTTAGGATAACTTTCGATATAGATTAAAGACAGCAAATTACAATTCTGGAGAACGCATTTTGTATAAGAATTTAGATCTCATCCGACATGAGAAGCTCGTATTTGTAGTTGTTATTTTCGTGTTGGCAATCACTGCCAGTGCATGTTCAAGCAGCAGGGATGAGGGTTTTGAAGAATCTGGCACTGAGCTTGCCCTCGATCAAACCTATGACCGGATCAGAGGCGGCGCCCGGCTGGTCCTGATCTATGATGAGGGAAGCAACTCCTTCCACGGACATGTGGAAAACATCACGGAGGGGATCTTGGAGCAGGTGCGAGTTGAAGTTCACCTCTCAAATGGTGTAAAACTTGGACCAACCACACCGGTTGATCTAGAGCCTGGAGAGAGCACAAAGATCATATTGGCTGCCACAACCAGCATTTTTGACGGATGGACCGCCCATCCTGAGGTTGGAGGCGGAGTAACTGGTGAGCACGGGCAAGGTAAAGGCGAAGGTGAGCACCAGGGTGAAGGAGATGGTGAGCATGACCGCGAAGGTGGAGGCGAACACGAGGGTGGTGGTTCCGATTAGAAATTTATAATTCCGCAAATGTAGGGGCGAAACATCTCCTGAGTCCACATCCTCCCTGGTTATTGGTTTTTCAAGAGATGCTTCGCCCATACCGATCCGGCACTTAGAAATTAGTGTAAAATCTTCATCAACGTGGGATTTGTCGGCACCCAACCTTAGCTATAGTTCCCAGAGGCAGCTAGATGGCGAAACACATCCTGGTTGTAGATGATGATACCCTCCTCCGCCGCAGCCTGAGCCTGCAGCTCGAACAGGCTGGCTATAGAGTCTCCCCATCCGAAAATGCCGAAGACGCCCTGGCAATTGCCCAGCGCGACCGCCCAGACCTGATCTTGCTGGACATCGGCTTCCCCGGGATGGATGGATTAGAAGCCATGCAGCAGTTTCAAAAGGACATGGATGTGCCGATCATCTTCGTGACTGCCCGGCGGCGCGAGCTGGATACGATCCTGGGTCTCGAGCTCGGCGCGGATGATTACATCACAAAGCCATTTAATCCCGATGTTTTATTAGCCCATGTCAAAGCTGTCTTAAGGCGCAGTGCTCGCCAGGCTGAATCAGCGCCTGAGATCGAAACACTGGTAGTCGGTGATATGGTCATCGAACCAGCCGCGCATAATGTCACCATCGGGGGAAATCCTGTCGAACTGACTGCGCGTGAATTTGACATCCTGCACACCCTGGCTTTGGATGCAGGCCGCATCCTGACGATTGACGATCTCATCCGCCGCGTTTGGGGGGCTGAATATATCGGGGAACAACAGGCGGTTTATGTGCACATTCGCTGGCTGAGGGAGAAAATTGAGGTCGATCCGCAGGTGCCAGAGCGCATTGTCAATGTGCGTGGAGTCGGTTACAAGCTAGTCCCTCAAGCGGAGTGAAAATGAACTCCCTGCGCAGCCGGCTCATTCTAAGTCATATCCTTCCCCTGCTGATAGTTATACCTCTCGCCGCGATTGCATTGATCTACACCATCGAAACACAGGTCGTGTTGACCGAGTTATCGGATCGCTTGACCGAACGCGCGAATTTAATCATCGAAACAGTTAGAGAACATCCTGAAATCTGGTCCGACAGCCAAGCTGCGGCAGTATTTATCTCAGATATTGGCAGCAACCTAGAGGGAAAATTATTTTTGATCAGGCCAGATGGGAGTCTCATCGCGGCTTATCCTCCAAATCCTCCCGACCTGGTTCAGGATCCACCAACTCTTGAAGGTCTGGGAACCGCTTTAGAAGGCAAGCAAAGCGTTGTACTGCACTACAATTTAATCAACCCATCGGCTGAAGTGCTGCTCCCGGTGATCGATGCTCGCCAGCAGCTGATTGGTATCGTGGCGGTTACACAAACTTTGGACAGTATCTTCTCCCGGGTTGGCAACGTACGCACCCTGATCGGCATCACCCTGATCGTCCAGCTAGTTATTGGGGTGATCATCGGCATTTATCTAGCCCGAAGATTAGA
>CALBUI010000345.1 GCA_937968125.1 uncultured Anaerolineales bacterium
GGAAGCTGTCCGGTTCAAGGTGCTGAACATCGTCGATCTTCAGATCGCCCTGCGAAACTGGCAGCTGCTTACCCCGCCATCTGCAAGTCGCAATCGGGTGTAGTTTATATTCCTCGAAGAAGATGATTATGCCGTACGTAGCGCGTACTGTCGTGCACATTGTTTCCAGAATGATGGCTAAACTATCTTCTAGATCATGTTCACCAACCGATTTGGTCAGTCGCTGTAAATTGAGGCGGATTGTCCTGCGATCCTTGCCGTAGAAAACGTAATCAAGTGCCTGCCGGGAAATGTCGATTAATGAATGTGTAAGAATGGCAAGCAGCACAATAAAGATGTACACCTCACCGGGCACATTGAAAATTTGGGCAGACACCCAGGTTACTAGTAAATAAAAAGCCGTGATTACACCCATGGCGATCGCGTTGTAAATGAAATCGCGGCGAATGGTCCTGCCTTCAGATATAGCGCTGTACCTTGCCACTCCCACTCCCAGCAGGATAACCCCAGTCCCCAAGAGCAGAGTTAATATCACCCTTGGCAAGAGTATCTCGAAGGCGGCTGTAACCAGGGCGACAGGGCCGGTAAGTCCTGCGATCAATGTGGCGACGGTTAGGATGTTGAGCTGCTTTTTCTGCATTAACACCGGAGCAGATCGAGCCGATCGTCTAAGATTGACCAAACTCATCCCGGTGAACAATAACAGCAGTGCCAAAATTACCGGATAGATGGGACCAGGTTTTAATGAATTCAGAAATAGGGGGTTTCCAGAGGCAGACGAGAACACTAAATTGGTAAACAGGTGGGCATAGATGACCAAAGCTGCTACCGCATAACCGAAAATAACGCGTATCCACCGCCAGAGATCGCTCTTCCCAGGCCGCAAAATAACAGTTGTGTGATGCCAGATTATGATCGCAGGAATCACAAACCATCCCTGAAGCCAACCGCTCCAACCGCTGGCTGTCGTACCCGCGGGCCAAAATGGAAAGACCAGCGGCACCCAGGGAGGCAGGTAAACCGGCACAGGTGGGGGGTTGAAGGCTAATAGCATATTCAAAAACAGGCTGGCTATCGACCAGAGGGTTAATCCAGTCAGCCACGAGACCAACCTGCGCGGGCTGCGGGAGACGATATAAATTCCCAACCATACCGTGGCAACCAAGAATATGAAATTTGTGATGATGGAAATCCAATATAGCATTATTGTGTCAACTATGTCGTGGAACGGTGGTTTGCCTCCCTCTATACCAATTCATAAGAACCCCACTTCGCACTTGATATTGCAATGAACTACTGTTGATGAACAGCTTGCAATTACAAACTGAGCCTATATTAAAATTCTCCCTCTTAATCTTCCATTAATATTATATAATGCCACCAGATAAATTGGCTAGTGATTAATGTCACTTTTTTATTAATGATTTTTGGGGGTGATGTGCTAAATTATTTGGTTTGGTTATGCAAATGACTGCGGTCATTTAATCGATCTAAGAGCCAAATGTGACGTCCAGGATCGTAATACACAACCGCGTAGGATGTGTTTTGGAAATGGAAGCGCGCCCCCCTGAAATTTGCCTGGGGAAATATACCCAGCATCACGTAAAGCACCCGGTTTAAAAAGCCACCATGAGAGACGACCAAATAGCTGCCTGGTGGGCGTTGGACTAACTCTTTAACAACCACGCCAGCCCGCAAATACAAGTCCCAATTGCTTTCACCAGTATCACCAATCGAGTCGTATGGGGACATGAAGTCAGGGAAAGGGCGGTGCTGTTTAACTTCGCTGAGGGTTTTCCCAGCCAATACACCATTATCAATTTCTCTCCAGTTCTCCTCAAATTCGAGGGGTACAGAAAGTGAATTGGCCAGGATTTCAGCTGTTTGCCGGGCGCGGGATTGTGGGCTGGAAATGATTTGATCGAATGTTACCCCCCCTTGTTGCCAGTGGGTAGCCAGTGACTGCGCTTGGGACCGGCCTTTTTCGGTCAGATCGAACTCAGCGCGACCCTGGTAAACGCCCTGTACGTTGCCTGCAGACTCGCCGTGGCGGAGAAGCGTGATCCGGTATGTGAATGCCTTTTCGATGTCAGCCATCAAGAATTATCTAAATCCAATCGCGCGCCCCGCGCAGGAATACCGGTCCTGGCATAGGCTTTTTTCCCGCAGGCTGGAGTTCTTCAAGAACCAGGAGACCTTCACTAGTTATGACAGCCGGATGCTCTTGGAATGTCGTTCGCAAGCCAGGCTGCACTTCTGACCCATCTCCTGGGCTGCCGACCTCAGCGACTTTCGCCTTGTGAATCTTAATTTGCCCATTTTGCCAGTTCATATATGTGCCTGGCCAGGGATTATAGGCACGAATTTTCCTTTCGAGCGCCGCAGCACTTTGGGTGAAGTCAAGCAGGCCATCACGTTTCTTGAGCATCGGCGCATAGGAATGTTCACCCTGTTGGAGTTGAGGCTTCAGTTCGCCGCTGAAATATCCAGGCAAGGTCTCAATTAACAGGTCTGCACCCAGCTGGGCTAATTTTGGGGCCAGGCTACCGGAAGTTTCCTCCGGTTCGATGGACATTTTGTGCTGGCTTAGTAGCGGTCCGGTATCAATCCCCGCGTCCATCTTCATAATCGTGACCCCACTGTGCTCATCCCCATGCAGGATTGCAGCCTGGATGGGCGCTGCTCCACGCCAGCGAGGCAGCAGGGAGGCGTGCACATTTAAACTGCCAAGTGGGGGCAGCTCAAGAACTTTCTCACGCAGGATCTGCCCGAATGCAGCCACCACGATCAGATCAGGCTGCCAAGCATTTAACTTCGTCATTGCAGTTTGATCCTGCAAATTGTTTGGCTGGATTACACTGAATCCCAGCCGCTCAGCAAGAATTTTCACCGGTGGGGGAGTCAGTTTACGCCCTCGACCAGCTTGTCTATCGGGCTGGGTGACAACGCCAGCGATCGGGTAGTGGTCTGCCAAAGCTTGCAGGGTAGGTAATGCGAATTCAGGGGATCCCATGAAGACGATTCGTTTCGTCATGCGGTAATTCTAGCACAGCCAGCATTGCTCATAACATATATTGTCTAACATTTAGGACATTTGACCTAATTTTTAAGTTGAATAATTAAAATCTAGTACAATCTATTCGCGATGAGTGATGTGAACTTACCTTCTTTCTGGGAAGAGAGCTACCGCCAGGGCAGTACCGGTTGGGATTTAGGGATGCCCACCCCGGTATTTCAGCGCATAGCTGAAAGTGGCAAATTCCCACCAGGAAAAATGCTGGTGCTTTGTGCAGGTCGAGGGTACGATGCACGCTTATTTGCCAGGCTCGGATTCAAGGTCACTGCCGTAGATTTCGCAGAAGAAGCTGTAAATGAAATGCAGGAACTCAACGATTCCCAGGCATTCATGGAGGTCATGCAGGCGGATATTTTCGATTTGCCAGTATTCATGGATGAGGAATTTGACTATATCCTAGAGTACACTTGTTTTTGTGCGATCGACCCAAAACGTCGGGCTGATTATATTCATAGTGTCAGCAATCTGTTGAAACCCGGGGGAATTTATATCGCTTTGGCCTTCCCAATTGGAGGACGGACAGGTGGGCCGCCTTTTGCCGTCTCTCCCGAAGAATTGATCGAACCATTAAATGAGCAGGGTTTTGAGCTGGTGTTGAGGGAGGTTCCCAGCGATTCTGTCCCCGGCAGGGAAGGCATTGAGGAACTCATAATTCTCAAGAAATCAACCAATTGAATATGAAGGTGAATTTCATCCTAACCTCGTTTTTCCTCGATCAACCGATGCAGGGGCTCGAATCCTTGGTAGAGGCTGATTGGGAAGTCAATGAACCTCAACTCCCCAGCGGGAATACTCAACAGAGAATGGGGGCTCTCTATAGACCACTGGCAGATTTCATATCAAATTCTGTTGGTAACGGCGACTTACCGGTGAGTGTTGCGGGTGACTGCTGCTCAAGTCTGGGCATCTTGGCTGGTCTACAAAGTGCTGGTGTTGACCCAACTCTGATCTGGTTTGACGCCCACGGGGATTTCAATACCTGGGATACGACACCCAGTGGTTTCCTGGGTGGCATGCCGCTGGCAATGCTGGTAGGTCGCGGAGAGCAGACCATCATGGAATTGGTTGGCACAAAACCGATGTTGGAGGAGAAAGTCATCCTCAGCGATGGTCGCGATCTGGATCCGGGTGAAAGAGAGGCCGTTGCCAGTTCAAAAATCCATCACTTGAAAGACACGGCAGACCTGTTGGATTATGATTTATCTCCCGGTCCAATATGGGTGCATTTCGATACGGATGTGATCGATGCTGGAGAAGCGCCAGCCATGAATTACCCGGTCAAAGGTGGGCCAGGTGTGAATGATTTACAGCAGGTGTTCACCTCGCTAGCGCATTCGGGGCAAATCGCAGCAGTATCGATGTCATCCTGGAATCCCGAAATGGATCATGATGGTCGCAGTCGCGCAGTTTCGATGATGTTGCTCGGGAATTTGATACCTTAATAAGCTCCACTTTTGAACAGAGCCAGGAATATATAATGAAGTCCCTGTGATGAGCAACTGTCCGTTTATCGCCAAGAGTCAAAAATCCTGCATAAAACGCAATAATTCATAAGTAATTCTCTGTGTTCTCTATGTGCTCTGTGGTGGATTTACGATATTATTAAACCCAGAAGCGTAACTAATATTGGGAAGATTGGTTGGGAAGGAGCTTGATGTCATGCCTGTGATTGCTGATCCAGAAGGCATATCTGCTGAAATCATCCAGGAGTTTTACGATTTTACCGATTGCCGGGTGCTCGAGATCGGCTGCGGTAAGGGCCGCATCACGATAGCGATCGCTGAAAATAGCCAACATGTCACTGCCATCGATCCGAGTGAGGAGGATATTCAAACTGCAGTCCAGAACATCCCAACCCATCTCAAAGATAAAATCAACTTCATAGCTTCAAGCATTGATGATTTTGAGCTGCCAACAGGCAGGCCCAAGTTTGATATCGCCCTCTTCACCTGGTCGCTGTGATGAATTGATCAGGAGGGCATGGTCCATGCCCTGGAGAAAGCAGCCAGCTGCTTGAATCGGGGGGGCGTCATCCTGGAGGTACATGACCTGGTCGATCCGCCCAGAATTGAGGTGCATTCCGATGGGGCTGAAATCTTTGCCGGTCAATTATTGAGCGAGGTCAATTTCGAAAAACAACAATTTGCAGACGATGCTATCGGCCAGGTAGTAGCTGCGGGAAAGCTCACATCAGACCAGGCAATTGTATTTGAGAGTTACATTCGGTCAGATTCCTTAGAGTCAATGACCAAGTGGCTTGAGGAGGAGTGGGCAAGCGTTTATATCCCGGAAAATACCCATGGGAAAGTAATTGATCTGGCCTCCAATGCGGGGAAGTCCTCAGAAGTTGTCATACGATTTGTCTCGCGCTTGAATCTTTTGAAACCAGTGACGAAGTAAAGACAAATGCACCGATCAAATTGAGATTGGTAACAATTCTGTGACATGACAACACCAATTTGTCACCTGGTGGTCATCCCTACGAGACAATCAATGAGTATCCTGGGGTAGTCAACATTTATCATGTGTTTTTTTTGGACTATTGGAGCAATATCATGAATGCAAACAAAATTCACTTTATCGTTTTGATGACTATCCTGATAATTTTCCTGGCCGGCTGTGGAACCTTCGAAATTGGCATCGAATCGAACTCTATCCCCGAACCCATCACCAGGACTGTTGAAGTTCCCCTTGATCCAACTTCAATTCCACCGGTGAATGACCTGACTGCCCTGCCACCTCAAAGTGATCAAACCGAGATCGAATCTGCCTTAGCAGAGAGATTGGGAATTTCAATCGGAGATTTCTCATTCGCAATTACGCATCTTACAGATGAGCACGCATCGGGAAATGTAAGCAACGGCTATTTCCTGGCTTCCAGGCAAGAGGGTCAATGGGTGATTGTGTATGATGGCCAGGCGAATCCACCCTGTCGAGACATCGATTTCACCGGGTTTTCCTCGGAAATGGTGCCGGAATGCTTGAACGAGAATGGGCAGGTTATAGTAAGGACTGGTGGAGATTATGTTCGCGTTGGCGAAGCGCTGGCAGAATTCTTTGGAGAGCAACCCGGACAAAGTAACTATTCTATTATCCAAGATGCTGACAGCCACGTACTGGGACATGCAAAACGTGGAATTTTCCTGGCTGCCAAGGCTGGTGAAAAATGGTTGATTGCCTTTGCCGGCAATGGGACTCCTTACTGTGCGCAGGTCGATCTGCACAATTTCCCCCCAGACATGGTGCCCGAATGCATGGATGCCAACAACAATCTAATATATCGGACTGAAAGTGTCAGCCCTCAAATAAGCAGCCTGCAAAGCCTGGATTGCGGGCCAGGCAGCGTTGGTGCGAATCCTGATACAGCAATGTATGTCGCCTGCAACGTCCAGGATGGTCTACGTTCGAGGAACACTTCTGCGCTGCTCGGGTATATGGCCGATCCTTTCATTATCGGTTATTGGCTGTCGGAGGGGGTAAGTGAATCACCTGAAATACAGATTCAAACTATTCAAGGCCTCTACAACTACCAGGACGAGAATTACGTGCCTAGGCTGACTTTCACCACAGACCGTGACTTATTTCCAGAATTGGATGGCAGGCCCCTGGAGGGCAGGTTTGGACCGGATGTGAATGTGGTTGAGGTAATATACAGCCAGGGTTGGGGTGAAGGTGATTCGGAGGCCCTGATATTTATATCGCAGGATACAGCTGGGATTTTCAAATGGCATAGCATGCTCATAGGTGATTTAGATATGCCTATCCCAGGTCCCTAGGTGAATTTTTATGACATGGATTAGCCAATGGTAAATTCTCCCCATAAGTTCGGGATTAATTAATCAGAAGAGGCTGTCCTCATCTCCAGGGCAGCCTCTTTTTATCATCAATCACCAATATCCAATAACTAATAACTAGATTGCCAATCACTTTTCTCTACCGCATAACCTCAATCCACTTCCCAGCGTAGAACCTCAACTGCCGCCACAGGTCGCGAGCTTCGAACTCGTTCATTCCGGTGTTATCTTCGAAGCGCTTCCAGAACACGTCCCACCAATCTGCGGGCTGCTGTTTTGGTCCATCATATTCGGTGGGCCGGGAGGTATCCCCATCGACGACCAGGCTGCCTACGTAATCCGCTTCTGCGTAAACCCGCTCGATCTGATTTGCAATTTCCGCCATGTCACCTTCAGAGACGATGCCGTTGCTGGTGGCTTTGTAGAACTGCACGGTCACCCGCACCGGGAAGCGCGGGTCGCGCTCGATGTCCAGGCTGTCGACCTCGGTGAAGGGGCCTTCCACCTCACCGTGCCCGATGACTGCCACTTCAACATCACTCTCTAATTTCACCATCGGGGCGGCGAAGGCCATGTCAGCTGCTTCTTCGACCGGCATCATCTCGAATTCCATGGGAAACTTCTGCTTCAAGGGCACCTGTATGATCAGCACCATGTTCAAACCCACTTCACCCGCCGCTTGAGGGGTGTCTCCGGAAGGCTGTTCCGAGGTCCGGAAATCACTCAACCGCTCACCGGTGAAACTGGCTCGCTCACCGTCCTGGTTGAAGAACAGGCGCTGTCCCCAGGAAAAGCCGCTTGAGAAACCATCCCGCACATTGTCGATCACCGTAGCGCTGGTGCCTTCCCGTGTGGCGACGATGGTCAGTACGGCTGGATCGCCCTGGTAGGACTGGTAGTTGAAGATGACCGGGTTGAATTCCGCGCTACCTTCTTTAGGCACAGGTAGAAAAGCGGCCTGGGCGCTGACCAGGATGTGGGAATCACGGCTGGCGAGCAGCGAGTTCTCCCTCCCGGCCCAGGAACCTGGTGCGGAGAGGTATTTACGGAAGTTGCCCAGGTATTCTTCCAGGGTGACTTTGTGCAGCCCAGTACCGTCCTCATTACCGACGAGCAGGTAGAACTTATCCAGGGGGATGTCCGCAGTCTTGTCGCTGAAATTGGGGAAACGGATCACCGGCATCAATGTGAGCGTGGATTGCCTGGTGTTCGGGTCCTGGTGCTGGACCTGGATGGTCACATCCGAGATGTTGGGACCGACCGAGGAGTTCTGGTAGCGGCCTGTGTCCTCCCAGGTGACGTTGAGGATGTTCAGGCCGTACTGGCTGGCCAGGGCGATGGCCTGCTCGTTCCAGACCATGCCGGCCGTGTTCTCGATCGCCTGGACGTATTCCGGGTCTTCCAGGATGGTGATCTCGGTTGATTGGGTAGCCAGCAGCGGCTCCTGCTCCAACACGGCTGCCGTAGCGACCTGGCCGAATGCATACATCTCGCGAATGATCGTCAGGTTCATGGCTTCACTCACTACGAATATCAGTATCGCTGCTATAAGGGCATAAAGTAATCTCTTCAACATGACCGCCTCCTATTTAGTCAGTTTCCTAGTGACTCAGCCTGTCCCGTACTGTTCTTACGGGGTCACTGGACGTATCATTGTTAATTCTCATTGCTACCTTGACGGCGGAAGGACGGATTTTGTTCCGGGGGAGAGCCTGGTTAATTACACAAAACCCTGACAAGTGTCTGTAACATAGGAGGTGGGTTTTGACGAAAAAGGCAAGCTCCAAGTAAGATGGTAGTTCCCCAACTAACCATAACAAGGAGCCTGCCATGCCGATTGTCATCCTACGTTTACCAAATGTCAAGCAGAAAACAGAAACTCGACCTCAGGAATGCCCATATTGTAGTGGGGAGACATTTCAACGATGGGGTAAGGTCCGCAAGCCAGTACGGGACAATCGCTATCGAAGTGTACGGGTATACCGATACCGCTGCTGCAGTTGTCAGCGGACATTTCGACACTACCCCGAAGGAGTGGACCGTGCGGACCAGACGCAACGGCTGCGGAAGTTGGTGGCATTAGGCTGGGTCTTAGGGATGAGTTTGCGAGGAGTGATGACCTTCGTATCTGCGTTTGGGGTGAGGGTCAGCCACATGACGGTATGGCGAGATTTACAAGAGCAAGCGAAGATGCTGGAGAAGCGTCGCCGGTGGCAGCCGGTGCGAGTGTTGGGTGTAGATGGTGTGTATCCCCTAGGGAAAGGCAGAAAGCGCCCAGTGCTTATTGCGGTTGATTTGGGGACTGGGCAACCGGTTGCCATAGGGAAAGTGGATGAAAGCAACCCTCAAGCAGTGAAGCGCTGGCTAGAACCCTTGGTTAAGCATCTTGGCGTAAGTGTGATCGTTACCGATGATTTGGCCAGTTTCCGAGTTGTGGCTGAGAAACTAGAAGTGGAGCACCAAGTGTGCCAGTTCCACGTGCGTCGGTGGGTGGGTCGCACCTTGTACGAACTCAGGGAAACTGTGCCTAAGGAGTGGCTATGGGTGCTGGATGAAGTCGGTGTTTTGCTTAGCGAACTTCCACCTGAAGGCAGTCACCGCCTGTTTGAGTTATGGAAACAGATCCCTGAAAGACAAGTCGGACAATCCGGAGAACGCCCTCCGCTAGTGCGACTGCGTTACCTCCTAATCCGCTTGAGTGAACATTGGGAGAACTACCGGGTGTTTGCTTGGCACAATGATGTGCCCTGGACCAACAATGGCACAGAGCAGGCTATCGGGCGTATGAAAATTCGCTCGAGAACAGTTCGTGGTTATAAATCTTGGCAGGGGATGTGGGCGGCATTCTACCTGACTGGCTCTGGGGTTGTGTGGTAATGCTATCTCCCGATTGGATATCAATCTGTTTGCACCAATTTCCCAAACTTGCCAACCGCCTGTGTTACAAACACCCTGACAAATGTCAATTGACAGTCGTCAAATTTCCGTTATAATGTTTACAAGGGAACTACCAGTTTTTTCTATGTAGGGGCGAGATTATGATTTCAACAGTTACTACCTCCACTGTATCCATCCTAACGACGCCTGCCATCGCAGGATCATTAGCAGTTATTTCCGTATTGCTCCTGTTCGCGCTGCTGCTGCAGAAAGAAGTCGCCACGGCATCTGAGGACAGCCGGCTGAGGAAGCTCAGCCGCTTCCTGAACTTCAGTATCGTGCCTTTAGTGCTGGCTTTCATCCTGATCGTGATTTACAAGGTATCAGCGGTGCTCAATTAGACCTGGTTTTAAACCAGAAAGGGCTGTGCCAAGGATCGGCACAGCCCTTTTTTTGTTTTAATGGTCTGCTTGAGATCAGCTGAACGATGGGATGGCCATGGCGGTGGCCGTGTCGGGCGCGGTTTCGGGGAGATGGAGTCTTAGCACGTGAGAAAAATAGAGAAATCTGCATTGGGGGAGAAAATTTCAGCGGTCTGCATAAGCGCTGACCAGAAACAGGCCCGCTGGGACACCTATCCCAACCAGGAAGATCAAAACTGCTGGAAAGGTACTTTCAACGGTGATCAAAAAGACGACTAGAAATATTGCCAATGCCGTTGCTGAAATCCACCCGCCCAGGCGCTCCCAGCGCCAGGCTATGGCCAGGCCAACCACCGAAGTGAAAGCCAGACTCAGTGCCAACCAGTCCGTCCAGGGTACCGCCACCCCTTCCTCTGAGTGCGGGAACAGGATTTCTGCCAGCACAAATAAGATCGGTCCTAAGCTCCAAATTCGCGCCATCCAGCGGGTTACGCGTATCCAACCTTTCGACTTTTTGTCCATCACATTCACCTCCCTGATTTAATTATTGGAGGACTCTAAGTTTACATCTATTTTCCCTGGACAGGCTTAAACTTCTTGATGAGCGTGTTATGTGATCCCGTGGAACCAAATAGGGCTGTGACCTCTTCCTGGCACAGCCCTTCTTTGTTAAAGTGATTAGCTTCAGGATGGGAAATATCTAAACTACTTTTCCATTATTTTGTCAGGGGTGATGGATTTGGATGCAGTCGGAGGGAGTCGGACGGGGTCGGGGTGGAGTGGTAGAGCTGAGGTTGACCCATCCGTCTTGCCCAGCGAATGGACTAATCCGTCGTTCCATCACTCATGCTTCCCCCAGGTTGCGTGTAGTTGCTGCCCTGGCTGGAGTACGTAGCCGGGAGATGCAAGAATTTGGAGTAGGTTCTGATCGTCCACGAGACTGGACCCCGGAAGAAATAAGCCTCAGGCGCCGCGATCTTGTCGATGTCCTTCTTGTATTTCTCAGCTGGGCCCTTCGACAGATGGAATCTCAGCTCGTTGCTGTCCTTGAACGTTTCGTGGATGATCAAGGCATCTTCACCGATGACCTGATAGGTCTCAAATCTGAGCAAGCCCTCCTCAATCGAGTATGCCTCAGTACCCACGCGCTGCCACCAGTACGTGAGCTCCTCGAGGTGAGATGGATCACTGGGCGTGCAGGTCCACTTGGCGGTGACCATGATGGCCGTCTCATAGTCAGGGCGCTTATAGTCCTCCTTCA
>CALBUI010000346.1 GCA_937968125.1 uncultured Anaerolineales bacterium
TCTGCAGTACATCCGGCCCACCATGCCTTGCCACAACGACGCGATGATGTATCATACTAGTTGAACCGTACTCATCTGGGACGGACTCTATCATAAGAATTCCTCTAAATTTATTTTGATTTCACATAACATTAGGAATAATTTCACTAATCATTATAGAATCTATTTCCTTCTCGGACAAGTACAAATGCGCTCTCTCTTCGCGAGAAGGGGGTGTGACATGAGTAATTCTAAATAATGCATAACCTACACCTTCACAACGATAAAATCGCCCCCGTCCGGAGGACACGCGATTATAAGTGACCTTAGCCAGCATCAAAAGTGAACATGGGGGGTCTTTACAATTGAATAGCCAATCCCGAACGCCTGTACCCAAGGGGTACAGGTATCCCAAGTGTATCGGTTGGGTATCAGGGAGACAGGTCACAGGCATCATGCCCCTGTGCCGTGCAGCGTAAAGCACGGGTATTCAATAAACAAAAACCTCGGAGAGTATTTCTCCGAGGTTTGGTAGAGCGGGTGGGGGTCGAACCCACATGGTGTTACCACCGGGGGATTTTAAGTCCCCTGCGTCTGCCAATTCCGCCACCGCTCCACATCGTGTTTAATTCTACACTGAACTGGAATCTGGTCAAGGTACCTGGGGGTTGAATATCATCTTATACAGCACTGCATAGCGGGAGGTGAAGCGCACAAAGGGAGACGATAATTTGGTCTCATAGCGTACTTCGGAGAAGGCTGATTTCAGGCTAGCGGCGTCATTGAAATCCGGAAGGAGCATGGCTGCCCGGCCGAGCTCGAAGGCTGCATGGGCATCGGAACCGACTGTACCAAGCATGTTGTGTTCGCGAGCGAATTTTTCCGCCTGGCGGTTGAAATCCGGCGACATGCTGCGGGCGTTGAATATCTCGATCGCATCCACCAAAGGGGCAATTTCGAGCAGGTCATCCAGCTGCCAGTGACCACTCCTCAAGCGGTCGAATGGGTGGGCAACGCTGATGAAGGCGCCTTGATCACGTAATATGTTGATAGTTTCTAACGGAGGTAATCCTTTTGGAACCTCTTCTTGAAGGAAGGCGGCCAGCAGTTCACCCCGCTGCGTCAAGATCTCTTCACCGACGATGACTCTGTCCGGGTCCAGCTTATGAGCGTGAAATGCCCCGCGAGTGGTATTGTGATCGGTGATTACGATCCGGTCAATGCCCTTCCGCTGACAGGTTTCGATCAGCTTTTCGACCCTGACCAGGCAATCCTTGGAATAAATAGTATGGCAATGGAACTCTAAACGCGGCATGTCTGCTTGAACACCGTAATTATAATTAGCAGCAGAGATTTCAGATTGGAAATCCAGACTGGAAATTAGGGTTTTAGTAGATGGAACCAGATAATTTTATCAGGAATGCTGTTCGCTGCTGGGAGTAGACGGGCTTACTTGAAAAGTGAGTAAATTGCGAGAAACCAACCAGACTATAAAGCCCAGGCCTACTCCGAACCACAAGGTGGCGAACCTGATTAATAGGGTTGCTGCGGCAGCAGTATTGGTATCCATGTCCAAAAGTAGGACCAGCATGCCGATGATGGAGGCATCGGTAGCCAGCAATCCACCAGGCAGGGCAGTAACAGCCCCGATGACTGTGGAAAATGAAAGCACAAATATGGCGATGGAAAGCGTGGAGGCTCCTGGCGCGACCCCCAAACCAAGCAGGATTAGATAGAAACCGATCCCTTCCGCCAACCAGGATACTGTCCCCAAACTGACAGAGACGAATGTCGTCCAGGGGCGGAACAAGGTGAAGGTGCCCTCATAAAAATCGTTGATTGAGTTCGCAAAGCGCTTGATTAGCGGTAGGCGAGGTCCCCAACTGAGGATGTATTGGGCCAAAGGCCGAATTTGCGAGATTATCACCGCGCCAAGCAGCAATCCCAAGATGATCGCGAAGGCTGGCCAATAACGACGGAAGGCGATCACACCGACGGTGGATAAGACTAACATGGCCAAACCATCGCTTATCCGTTCGGCGAGAACCACAGAAACACCCCGGGGAGTAGGTAAACCTGTCTGCTGATTAAGCCAGACCCCTTTAAGTGTCTCACCGACCTTGCCAGGAGTCACTGCAAGTGGAAATCCTGCCACAAACAAGCGTGCGCTCTCTAGAAGAGGGAATTGGCGAACACCAACCTTTCCTAGAAAATAATGCCATTTAATGAAGCGCAGGAAGTAATTCCACAGGGTTAATCCCAGCACCAAGGGGAAAATTTCCCAGGGGAAATTTCTTACCTCGGCGCCGACCTGACGGAGATCGCCCACCAGGATCAGGACTACAAATACCAGGAATCCGAATACCAGGCCCGGGATCAACTTCCTGGTCAATGAGGAGCCGGTCTTTGGGGAGCTAGATTCTTGTAAACTCATTCTGAGGGAGGTGTGTCTAAGGATTCCCTATTCAACAGTAATCCTCCGGGAAAAACGATCAACAATAAAATAATCAATGAGAATTGGTATCTAGACAAGAAATCAAATAAGCACTTTGGAGATCAACCTATTTTCGTCTCCTCAGCATGTAGAACGCACCCAAGGCAGCCATGGTCATTATGGTCAGGCCGACAGTAGCTTGGACAACTGTTTTCGGTTCCATGCCGGGCATGACGACCGATCCATCGCCATAAGATTGGAACAGCTGCCCCCATTGGGTGTTCAAGGCAGATTCAACCCGTTTCCGGCCTACAAACGGATACCAATAAACGTTGTGGTAAAAGTTGCTGGCGAAGTATGCCCATGGCACAATTGGAGATTGGAGCAGCACCTTTTCGAGGGGTTTCAAGGGTCCATGGTAGATCATGTGCTGACCCTTGCTGGCGAAGGTGTCCTCACGTCTGAAATTCCAGGGAGGTTCAGTTTCGATATCATAGCCGACGATCTCAATTTGCGTTGGATCGCCGATACCCAAATCCAATTCGTGGGCTTTGCGGATGAAACGTAAATTGAGCGGATCAAATCCCTGCAGTTTTGCCGATACGGCATCGATGGCAACCTGATCTGCGGAGGCCAGAAGGATATTCTTTTCATGCCAGCGCATCGCCCTTGGTCCAGGCCCATCGCCGGCGAAAGTACCATCCATCACGGCGAAGATACCCGGGTGAATATCCTGCTGGATGGCTAATAGATCGACGATGGTGTCGTGGATGACAGCATGGGTCCAATGCCGGTTGCGGTGCAGTAAACCTCCGAAGGCGTTCTTCATCGCCCCTGTAATTGTGGTGAATACATGGGTTTTTACAGTCGGAAGGTGGAGAATATTCATCCCGACCAGCGCCTTGGGGATAAACACGCCATCAGGATAGACCTTGTCAAGAACGAGCAAAGGTTTTTTGGAGCGGTATTCAACCCATTCAAAGTCTTCGTTGTATAGGTAAAGGCAGGGGACACGATATTGATCTGTGATCAACTTGTGCTTATTATTGATCTCGGCGTCCTCGGTGTTCACAACGACAGTGTCATTGTGCACGCCGACCAAATCTTGATAGCCGGCATTTTGCAAGGTGCGTATGACGCCTTCCAGCTGCCAGGGAGTTGATGAACAGCCGGGGTACCATGTTTGCCAGGAGATGTTTATCTTTATTCCAGTGCGGTAATCCTTGGGAAGAGCAGCTTCAAATCCAGCCAACTTCATCAGTTTTTCAATATCTTCCAAAACTGTGGCTGGGGTTGTTTTTAGTACAGCTACTTTCCCCTTGCCTTCAAATTCTGCCATCAGTATTCACTCCTAATAAGACCGCGTGCGATCGGATTTTGTGTTTTCAGAGATCTTTAATTCCAATGCAATTACTATGCCCATTTGCCATCAAAGCCTGATAAATTAACAGGGTATTGGCTAAGCCAGGTTGGGTATTCTAAACGCATAAATCGACGAAATTCTTTTTTTCTGGGCTGTACAATTGTAACAATTCTTGACCAGATTTACGAGAAGATGATCCACCACAATTTGTGATTTTGTTATACAATCATCTCAACATGAGCGATCAACCGCGCCAACGAAGTCCCTGGAGACTGAGCTTTTTCGTCTTTTTGGGGGTAACGGGCTTCTATCTCTTCCTTGCTCGCCCGGCAGAGCCGGTAAATGATTTGATTGTCAAGGACGATCTGGCCTATCTTGCCCTTGGAAGAGCAGGCCTGGTGATCGTGGATGCCTCCATTCCAGATAATCCTGAAGAAATTGGTTCTTTCGACACCCGTGGATCGGCCAACGCGGTAGCAAAAGCCGGCGAGAATGCATACATCGCAGACGGCCGGGATGGACTGCGCATCATGGATGTCTCGAATCCGTATTTTCCTCGCGAAATCGGTGCATTTAACACCCCTGGTTATGCCCAGGATCTCGATGTAATCAAGAACGTGGCATATCTTGCAGATGGTCGGTCTGGACTACTGCTCATCAACGTCAAAGATAAGAGAAAACCCTTCCTGGTGAGCTCTTATTCCATCAGGGGAAATATCCGCAGGGTAGCAGTTAGAGGGAATTATGCATACCTTGGAGATAACCAGAACCAACTGCGCATAGTAAATATATCAAAACCTCAACAGCTTGAAGAAGTCTCCGCGCTTGATATCGGGGGTGAAATTCAAGATATGGTTCTTTCCGAGAACCGGGCATACCTGGCTGCTGGAGACCAAGGAATGGTGATAGTAGACATTTCCGATCCTGTTCAGCCGCAAATACTTACGACAATTGAGACGTCGGGCAATGTTCAAGGGGTTGCTGTAAACAAGGATATCGTCGCGTATCTCGCGGATGGGGCAAATGGTTTATTAGCTTACGACATTACAGAACTCAACGCGATCGAGCGAATTGGTTCATTTGATGACTTCTTGAATGCTAACCAGGTCGTGTTGGATGCAGGGGGGCTCTACCTGGCGGATAAAAACAGTGCTCTGCACGTGGTGGAAGCAGAAGTCACTCTCGCAGCTCAAAGTGTTTCGAGCACGGAGCAACAGCAGGGAAATGCTCATGCTGTGGCAGTAAACAACAATATCGCCTTTCTGGTGTTTGCAAATCAGGGCTTGCGAGTCATCGATGTTTCCAATCCGAGCACCCCATCTGAACTCGCTACTTACGATAGCCCGGGAGCCGCTTTGGATGTCACCCTCTCAGGAGATTTCATATACCTGGCGGATGGCGCACCGGGCATGCAAGTCCTGTTTTTAGAGTCCTCTGGAACTCAGAATCCACAAATTTCTGCCATTGTGGGGATCGATACCCCCGGAGAGGCAAACCAGTCAGCTGTTGTTGGACAAACCATCTATTTAGCGGATGGTTCCGGCGGATTGAGTGTGATCAGCATGGTCAATCCAGCTCAGCCGGTAATTCTTGGAACCGAGGACACCCCAGGTGTGGCAAAAGGGGTGGCAGTGCTCGGTGATTTTGCATACATTGCCGATGGAGAAGCCGGATTAAGAGTGATCAACATTCTGGATGGCAGCAAACCGGCTGAAGTAGGTGCAATAGACACTCCGGGTGATGCCCAAGCAGTTGTCTTGGGCACATTAGCAAATCAAGATAACAAATTATATGCTTTTGTTGCCGATGGTGGGGGAGGACTGCGGGTGATTGACGTGACAATTCCTGAGATTCCGGTGGAAGTCGGCTCCTTCACCGCATATGAGACCGTGCAAGATGTGATTGTATCCGGAGAGAATGCTTACTTAGCGGCAGGAAATCTCGGTTTAAGAATCGTGCGAGTGACGGATCCTTCCCTCATTACGGAGGTAGGTTTCTTTAATACTCCTGGGGAAGCCCGTGGAATTGCACTCGAGAATGAAATTTCTTACGTAGCCGATAACACACGTGGTATGCGGATTGTGGAGGTTTCCAATCCAGCTGTACCAGTGGAGATTGGATTTTATGACGTGCCACGTGTTGTCAGGGGAGTCACCGTTGCGGAGAATTTTGCTTACTTAACGGATGTGGAAAACGGTTTTCGAATTGCAGAGGTCAGCGATCCGCGACGATTAAAACAGGTCGGTCATTATGACCAGGGTGGAATTGTTGAGGATATGACCGTCCAGGGAAATGTGGCATACCTGGCAGATTCAATCGGTTTGCAAACAGTGAATGTTGCGGATGCCAGGAATCCTACCTGGATGGGGGAGTTGAGCACACCAGGCCGGGCAAACTCGGTGTTTGTGGTAGATAACCTGGCATATGTCACAGACAGTGTGTTTGGTCTGCGCATCGCCGATGTCAGCGACCCAACTGCGATCCTTTCCTTGAGCAATCATCCGACTCGTGGCTCTGGTCAAGATGTGTTCGTGGCGGGTGAGTATGCTTATATTGCGGATGGCGAGGCTGGATTGATGATCATAAATATTGCTGATCCTCGCGATCCCAAGACCGCCAGCGTAATCGACCAGTTCCAGAATGCAAACAGCGTGATCGTCCTGGGTGATTACGCGTATTTGGCCGACGAGACAAATGGAGTTTGGGTAATTGATGTCAGCAAACCGGTTGCTCCAGAAACGATTGCCTTTGTGGACACGCCTGGAACTGCATTAGATCTCGAATCCTCTGGAGTATATTTATTCGTCGCAGATGGAGAAGCGGGAGTTCAAGTGATCTACATCCTAAATCCAACCGAATCTGCCTTAGTTGGAGGCGTAGCCTTGGATGGATTCAGCCTTGACCTGGATGTAGAGTGGAGACCGGGCGATGGGGGAAGTCCCGGCAGCTTTTTCACGTATGTGGCGAAGGGCGATCGCGGGTTGGAAATACTGACCGTTGGAAAGGGGATTCAAGCAGGAACAACTGGGCTTTATGAAACCCCTGGTATGGCTCCTCCCAGACAGGTCGCTGAAGATGGTTTTCCAATCATCAGCAGACCTGGCGTGGAAAAAAGCTCCAGGACAGTCCGCCAAACCGGATTTGATGTATTTATTGTCGGCATACTTGGTCTCATGGTATGGTTGGGCTTCTTCGCACAATATTTGTTGCCATTGAACAGCTTGCGCGAGAGACGAGCCGCAATCGGAAGGCTGGTGCGCTATTTCATGTGGATGCATGGACCGGCGATCAGGATCGAAAATGGAAAGGTGATCCAAAGTCACCATGAAAAGAAACTGCGCAGCCCGGGAGTAATCTTGCTGGATACTGCCAGCGCGGCGATGTTGAGAACAAAAACCACTTTCGTGCGGGCAGTTGGTCCGGGGGTTATATTCACAGATGGTGGCGAATTCATGCACCAGGAAGCAGTTGATTTGCACACGCAGGTCAGCCCGGTCCCGCCGTTAGGCCCTTTGGGGAAGGAAGACCCATTTGCCCCCTGGTATAAGAAGAAAGAAGAAGATAAGGAGTACCAGGAAAGGCAAAACCGGCGCAAGGAAACCAGCGGTTTGACGCGAGATGGTGTGGAAATTGTTCCGAATATCCTGGCGGTCGCCAAGACGAAGAGTTTACCTGGACAAGGGGGGACGCGGTTTGGATTCAATTCCAAGGCAGTCAGCTTGGCCATCACCCGAGAAGGGATCGTTCCAAACGGGCTGCGCAATGTGCCCTGGTTTGAGATCCCGGCATACCTGACTGTTGAGTTATGGCGAGAATACCTGGGTAAATTTACCTTAACTGAGCTTTTCATCTCACCCGAAGAGGAAAAAGCCCTTCAATCGGATAATGGTGACGGAACTGCTTCACAGGATTCGGAAACCGCCCTCGAAACAAAAACGGCAACCGAAACTAGTCAGCAGAATCTTGAAACTGCCCTTGAAATAATTCCGCCAGAAGAAAAAGAACTGGATATTCCAGAAGATTCCCTTGAACCAGGTACAGTAAACGAAGCAGGTCAGCAGCAAATAGAAACGAGCCCCCAATTAATAAAGGAAGTTGAAGAAGAAAAAACTGGTCAGGAAGTTCTGAAATCTCACAACCAGACCCGCTATGAACTCATCTTACGCATGGTCAAAATGAGATTAACTCAACCTGAGGTGCCATTACTCGATGAATATGGTCGAGAAACAAACGAAACTCAAGAAAGTCGGGAATATAAAATTCTCGACGAGATGGGAATCCAGGTCATCGATGTTTCCATCAGCAATCTGAGATTCCCGAGGACAGTCGAATCGCAGTTGGTTCAGCAGTGGTTGTCAACCTGGTTGGAGAGGGCGGTCGCCGAACGTGAGGCGATTGAAAACCACCGTGCTTTGGCAAGAGAGGAAGGCAGGGAAGCAGCCATGTTAGAGTTCGCAGAGGGGGTCGTTCAAACTCTTGGCGAAAGTTTAGTTGATGACTATGGAACCCTACTTCCTAAGAATCACAAGTCACTACCAAAATTAGATACGAGCTTAGAAATGTTGGTAACAAGTACCCAGCAGCTGCTGATGCGAAATCCAAACTTGCAGAAGTGGCTGCTAGATGAAGATTCGCAATTAGACCGGTTGCTGGAATGGATCAGGAGAGAATGATTTGTATTCCCGGTTGTTAGCCCGATCTCTCTGGGAGAGCGTGTTATCACACTTGGTTGGCTCACTGGTGGTGACGACACCGCGCGGGGCAAGATTCCGCCGATCAACCTTGATCGCAGTGGGAGGCATCGCCTGGGCTGTCATGGCATACTCACGACACCCGTTCGTCCCAAACAGCGACCTGATGCGCAGCTTCCTGGAATACCCCTTCCGGGCGCTATTCGCCCCAGATGTATTCAAGCACGTGCTGGTTGGGGGATTAGTATTTTGGCTAGCCTACCGGGCGGCGGCGATTTACCTGGATGATATCTTCGAGTTGAAAAATGTGCGCATTGCCGAAAAGTTTATCCGCCAATCAGCTTTTGCCAGCCAATATGATGTGATTGAGATCAAAAATGGGGAAGTTGCTCCCAAAGATCAAAAATCACCGATCTTCCTGATAGGTGGCCCCGGCAAAGTTCGGGTTTACCTGGAGAATGCAGCCCTTTTTGAGCGTATTGGTGGTATGCCGCATGTGATCGAACCAACGACGAAGGAAAAAGGTGGCAGTAAAAGAAAAGAGGAATCCAGCAGCTCATTTCTCGCTCGATCTAGAGGATTATTAGGTGCTGTCAGGCAAGTTGAAGAGGAAGAACAGGTCTCGGTAAGAGATGGCGCTAGAGTCTTGGAAAGCTTTGAACGTCTGCGGCAAGTGATCGATCTGCGTGACCAGGTGCAGGAGATGGCGGTTGAGGGCAGGACAAAAGATGGCATTCCGATCCAGGCAAAGAATTTACGGATAATTTTCAGCGTTTATCGAGACGGGAAAGATGCAACTCTCAGCAAACCATACCCATTCAATCAGGACGCTTTAGAAACATTAGTTTATGGTTTAGGCAGAACACATTGGACGAATGCGATGGCATCTCAAATTAGGCGGGAATTGGGTGCATTCATCGCTCGGCATACATTGAGCGAATTCATAGCCGCAATTGGTCAACCGGAAGTGGAACAAGCGAAGGCGTTTCAGACTCAGATGAAGAAGGATGCGGACCGGATGGCAGGTGGCAATGGGGCATACCAAATTGATGTTGAAAATCCACCACCTTTTGTACCTCGTCCCGGAATCAGCGATCTATTTTATGATTTTGACAGTTTTGTTGCTCGTACGAAGAAAAAAGGGGTGGAATTGCGCTGGATTGGTTTAGGTACCTGGACATTTCCATCAGAAATTATCCCTGAGCGCCACTTGCAAGCCTGGCGTATATCCTATGAAAACCTGGCCAGGGGAAGCGAAGCAGCGAAAAAAGCGATAACAGCCTCAAGCAAGGCTGAGCAATTAGCTGCCATCGTTCGTGAAACCCCGATTGGGGTTCACAAACAAGTGGAAGCAGGTGGAAAATCACGGAGATTACAAATGGTTGATCTTGTCATTGCATATCGAAGAAAGCTTAATGCGGCCATTGAAATCTATGACCGGCAAGATAAATCAAATTCCCAAAATGCCAAAACCATTAGACATGTCTTGGACCATTTATTTTGGGTAATTACTAAAGGTCCGTAAGATCCTTAATATGGATAAAATAGTTTCTCCGTCTCCTGATGGTTCTGTTATTGTGGTGGGGGGTGCTGGCGTCGATCTGATCGGGCGCCTGGATGGGGATTTGAGAGTAGGCACCTCCAACCCAGCGCGAATCAGGACTTCTTTCGGGGGCTCAGCGCGCAATGTGGCTGAGAATTTGGCCAGGTTGGGTCGAGAAGTGGTCCTCCTGACCGCTGTTGGAGAGGATCAGAATGGGGAGCAGCTGCTCAAACAAGCTCAAGAGGCTGGGGTAGATGTCAGTCAGGTGTTGGTCACAGATGAGCACCCAACAGGAGCTTATTTAGGCATTGTTGAATCTAACGGAGTATTACATTTTGCACTGGATGATATCAATGCCACCCGTGCGATAACGCCGGAATATATTCGCTCTCTTTCTGACCAATTCAGACGTGCTTCTCTGGTGGTAATTGATGCCAACCTGCCAAATAAAACTATGCAGACGATATTTGCGCAGGCACGGAGAGCGAAAATTCCAGTCTGCGCGGATCCTACCTCTACCCATTTGGCTGAACGGTTGCGTCCTTTCCTCGATAAACTTTATTTCGTTACCCCAAACAGGGGGGAGGCGAGCGTCTTGTGTGACCGGGAATTTGAGAACAGCCATCCAGAGGAAGCCTTGGAAGTGGCAAAATGCCTGGTTGGCTTTGGGGTAGAGATCGTTTTAATCACATTAGCCGAGTTTGGAGTAGTTTATGCGAGTTCTGAAACCAGCGGCCATGTCCCAGCAATGCGTACGACAATCGTCGATCCGACCGGGGCTGGGGATGCGTTGAATGCAACGGTAATCCATTCACTCTTGAATAACTTCTCACTTGATGAAGCAATTCGCTTGGGCGTCACAGCAGCCTCATTGACTCTACGTTATCCGGGCACGGTGATTGAAGATTTGTCATTAGAGATGCTTTATGACCAGCTTGTCATCTAGCCCGCAAATTTGAACCATACTCCAGCCAATAAGTATTCCATGAATCCAAATTTAAAAGGTTTTATCCGATATTCTCCAGAAATTACACGAGCCCAATCTTTAGGTACACCTGTGGTAGCCTTAGAATCGACGGTCATCACCCATGGATTGCCCTATCCGGAAAATATCCAGTTAGCCCAGGATATGGAGAACGAAGTTCGCCAGGGTGGTGCAATCCCTGCCACAATTGCCATTGTAGAAGGAATCATTCAGGTAGGATTGAAGATCGACCAGCTTGAATTTCTGGCCAGCGATAGGGGAGTGCGGAAAGCCAGCCCAAGGGATTTCTCACGGATGGCGGTGAATAAAGAGAGTGGGGGAACTACGGTGGCAGGCACAATTGTCATCGCCCAAGCAGCCGGCATCCGTGTTTTTGCTACTGGCGGTATCGGCGGGGTCCATCGCATACCCAGGGGGGATGTATCTGCTGATCTACCCCAACTGGCAAATACACCGGTCATCGTAGTGTGTGCTGGAGCGAAAGCGATCCTGGATCTCCCAGCAACAGTAGAATATTTGGAGACACATGGTGTGCCTGTCATTGGATACCAGACGAATGAATTTCCGGCCTTTTATTCTATCCGAAGCCGATTACCAACCAGCGCGAGAGCTGAAAATCCTCAGGAGGTAGTCGATATTTCCCGCACTCATTGGCAGCTGGGCATGAAAAGCGCGGTTCTGGTGACTGCTCCGCCTCCTTTAGAAGTGGCTTTACCTGGTGACGAAATGAGAGAAGCGGTCAAGCAGGCGCTCAAAGATGCGAAGGATGAGCGGATTCGCGGCCAACAAGTGACCCCCTTCTTGCTGAAACGCGTCAGTGAAATCACGGGGAATGCAAGTATGGTTGCCAATCTGGGTTTATTGCGGAATAATGCCGGTATCGCGGCCCAGATCGCGCGCAGCTTTCAGCAAGATCCCCAAATCAGAGCAGTCTGAAGCTAACCACAACTTCAACGAATATTTATTATTCCTGAGGGTGCGACGAGATTTCTAGTCGTTGGATTTCAAAATCACCTAAAGGGATTTTTTGGCGGAGTAAATGTGTCGAAAGTCTATCTGTGCCGGAGGGGAAACCAGGGTTACATTTTCTGCTAGATCCGTGAGGTGGTCTTCGATCGATTTTGCAGGTATGCCTGGGGGGACATAGACGACATACAAAACGTTTTCAGTATACTGGGTAATCATTGTCCGCTGATCCTGTCCTCGGATAACGCTGCAAATGACACCTTGCGAATCAGCCATAATCATGTCACCAGATTTGCAGGTCACAATCTCACCCCGCATAGATGGATAACTTTCACTCCCATCTGAAATGTCCAAATTAATGGGTCTAAGTACTTTGTCCAGATCATGCCCAGCCGTGAGCAGAAAACTTTTCATCTCTGCCATAAACACGGCTTGCACCAGAGGATTTATTTGGGGAATCGGTTTATTCTTCTTGGCAACCGATTCAAGCTGCAAGAGCAGGTGGTATGTCTTCTTAAAGCGCTTATAGTAGGCAGCATAAGCTGCCAGCTCAGTTGT
>CALBUI010000347.1 GCA_937968125.1 uncultured Anaerolineales bacterium
GTCTCCGGCTGCATGATCTCATACGTTTGATTGTGCTTCAGCATTCCGTCCTGGTGAATGCCCGCTTCATGGGCGAAGGCATTTGCCCCGACAATAGCTTTATTCGGCTGGACAGGGATGCCGGTGTAATTGGAGACCATACGGCTGATACGGGAGATCTGGGTGGTATCGATGCCCATTTCAAGGCCGTAGACCGCACGCCTGGTGAGCAGTGCCATGACCACTTCCTCGAGCGAGGTATTACCTGCTCTTTCACCGATGCCATTGACGGTGACCTCGGTCTGGCGGGCTCCAGCTTGAATACCAGCCAGCGTGTTGGCAGTTGCGAGTCCCAGGTCGTTGTGGCAGTGAACCGATACGATCGCGTTTTCGATGCCGGGCGTGTTGGCCATGATACCGCTGATCAGCTGGCCGAATTCCTCGGGAGTCGTATACCCGACAGTATCGGGAATGTTCAGCGTTGTGGCGCCCGCTTTGATCGCCTCGCCTAATACCAGGTACAGAAAATCCGGGTCGCTGCGCCCGGCATCCTCTGGAGAAAATTCGACGTCATCACAGTAGGACTTGGCGTAGGCCACCATCTCCCGGACCTGGTCGACCACCTCTTCCGGTTCCAGGCGCAGTTTATAGCGCATGTGGATCGGCGAAGTAGCTAAGAAGGTATGAATCCTCGGTCGGGATGCATGCTGCACAGCCTCCCAGGAGGCATCGATATCCGTTTTATAGGCTCGGGCCAGGCCGCAAATAATGGGCAGCTTGTGCTGTGGTTCAGCCTCGCCTTCAAGCGGGTTGCCAACTTCGATGGCGATCCGCCGGACCCCTTCCAGATCATCAGGTGAGGCCGCTGGAAAACCTGCCTCGATAACGTCCACCCCCAGGCGGGTCAATCCGCGAGCGATCTCCACCTTCTCGGCAGAGGTAAGCGTAGCCCCAGGAGATTGCTCGCCATCCCTTAACGTCGTGTCAAATATGTGGACGTAATTTTGATTCATAACTTCCTCTCTTCTTCAGCGAAGCGCTAATCCCCAGGCTTAACTGTCACTGGATCGACGAAGGGCATCATGTCTCGTAAATCTGCACCGACTTGTTCGATCAAGTGATCCTGTTCTGATTTGCGCTGCTCGTCGAACCAGGGGCGCCCGGCCTCATTTTCTTTTATCCAGCCTTCTGCATACGTGCCGTCCTGGATGTCTTTCAGCATCTGGTGCATGACGTACTTGGTCTCTTCGGTGACGATCTTCGGCCCGCCCGTGTAATCGCCGTGCTCGGCGGTGTCCGAGACAGAGTAGCGCATGTAGTTCAATCCACCACGATACATCAAGTCGACGATCAGCTTCAATTCATGCATGCATTCGAAATACGCTAATTCTGGCTGGTAGCCCGCTTCCACCAGGACTTCAAAGCCAGCCTTAACCAGCCCGGAGACACCCCCGCACAAGACAGCCTGCTCTCCGAACAGGTCGGTTTCGGTTTCTTCCGTGAAAGTTGTCTCCACGACACCGGCGCGCGTGGTGCCCAAAGCATGGGCATAGGAAATGGCATTTTCTTTAGCCATACCGCTGGCATCCTGGTGCACAGCCAACAAAGATGGTGTCCCTTCGCCTCTTACATACAGCTCACGGACCCGGTGACCCGGGGCCTTAGGTGCGACCATGCTCACATCCACATCTTTTGGTGGTTTGATGGTCTCATAGCGGATGTTGAACCCGTGAGCGAACATCAACGTTTTCCCACTCTCAAGATGCGGAGCGATGAAGGCGGAATAAATCGCCGGTTGGGTGGTGTCGGGGGTTAGGAGCATGACCGTATCCGCCCATTGGGCCGCCTGGTCCATCTCCATAACTGTCAGGCCTTGTGCTTCAGCCAGGGTCCAGGACTTGCTGCCTGGTCGCAGCGCCACCACGACTTCAATACCGCTGTCACGCAGGTTTAATGCATGGGCGTGTCCTTGAGAGCCATAACCGAAGATGGCTACTTTTTTGCTCTTAATCAGACTGGGGTCTGCATCTTTATCGTAGAAAATATTTGCCATTACTCATCCTTTGTTAAATAGTAAATTGAGCCTTTCCTGCGGATACAAACTGAGGGGGAGTTCAGTTCGTAACTTTTTCTAAATCTTTAGATCCATTCGCGCCGGGTGCGTAGCGCACACCGGAAGCAGAACCGCGCATCATAGCCACCTGGCCAGTACGCACCATTTCCAGGATGCCGAGAGGGCTCAGCAGCTCAACCAGGCCCTCGATCTTGTCCTCGGTGCCAGTTATCTCTACGATGACCGAGTCTGGGGCAACATCGACGATCCTGGCCCGGAAGATGGATGCCAGGTTGGCGATCTCTGCCCGCTGCTCGGAGGTGGCTGATACTTTAATCAATGCCAGGTCGCGGGTGACCGCGGGTTGGTTGGTGACATCCTGCACGTCGATCACGTTGACCAACTTGTAGAGATTGGCTTCAACCTTACGGGCATCCACATTGCCGTTCTCCAGGACAATCGTCATGCGGGAGATATCGGCCTTTTCAGTTCGTCCAACATTGAGCGATTCGATATTGAAGTTTCGCCGGCGGAAAAGGGAGGCCACTCTGTTGAGTACCCCAGGTTTGTTTTCCACTAAAGCAATTAGAGTCAGTTGCATGTCGTTATCCTTTCAATCTGCAGCTGTTGGTTCATTTCGGATTGGGCGGCGGATCATCTTATCCAGGTCAGCTCCAGTGGGAACCATTGGATAGACAGCTTCTTCTTTCTCCACCTGGAATTCGATCACCACGGGACCGTCTGTCTGGCGGGCGAACTCGATCGCCGGGAGCACTTCACCCGGTTCAGTCACTTTCCTGGCTGGGATGCCGTGGGCTTCGGCGATCATGACGAAATCCGGGCAGCTCAGTGGCGTGCCGGAGTAGCGGCTCTCGAAGAAGAATTCCTGCCACTGGCGCACCATTCCCAGGAAGCGGTTGTTCATAATGGCGATTTTGATGTTTGCCCCTTCCTGCATGGCTGTGGACAGTTCGGCCTGGGTCATTTGAAAACTACCGTCTCCGTCGACCAGCCACACCTCTTCATCAGGTTTAGCGAACCAGGCACCGATAGTGGCGGGCAGTCCAAAGCCCATCGTGCCTGCGCCACCGGAGGTGATCATGCGATTGGGTTTTTCAAAGTGGTAATATTGGGCGGCCCACATCTGGTGCTGTCCCACCCCAGTTGTTATGATCGCCTCACCATTAGTGACTTCCCATAAATCGCGGATAGCGTGGGCGGTATACAGTTTGCCATCATCCGGCCAGGTCATGATATCGCGCGCCTGGCTCTCACCGCGCCACTCCTCGATTTCAGAACGCCATTCTTCATGGTCATATTCGTCGACCAGCGGGATCAAATCGGTGAGTACGGTGTTCAAGTCGCCGACGAGGGGTACATCGACCTCGACGTTCTTGTGAACTTCTGAAGGGTCTATTTCGATGTGGATCTTGCGAGCCCGTGGGGCATATGTGCGCAGGTTGGCAGTCACCCGGTCGTCAAAGCGCATGCCAAAGGCCAGCAGCAAGTCCGCATTCTGGATGGCCAGGTTGCAATACGCTTCACCGTGCATACCCATCATGCCTAAATTCAACGGGTCGGAAGCTGGGAATGAACCTAACCCCAATAGAGTCATAGCCACCGGTGTCTGGGTCTTGGTGGCGAAGACACTCAGCGCTTCCATCGCGTCCGACATCATCACCCCGTGACCAGCCAGGATAACCGGGCGTTCAGACTGTTCGATCAACTCGGCTGCGCGCTTCAAATCCTCCATTGGAGCGTGGGTGGGAGGCAGGTAGCCGGGGAGGGAGACCTCTTCTGGATAGGAGTACTCCACCTCTTCCACCTGAGCATTCTTGCAGATATCGATTAGCACTGGTCCTGGGCGACCGGACCGGGCGATGTAGAAAGCTTCCCGAACCACATCGGCAACCTCTTCCGCTCTGGTCACCAGGAAATTGTGCTTGGTGATGGGTAGGGTGATGCCGGTCACATCCGTTTCTTGGAAGGCATCACCGCCAATCAAGTGAGCGTGTACCTGACCGGTGATGCACACGATCGGAGATGAGTCCATCATGGCAGTGGCGATCCCGGTCACCAGGTTGGTTGCGCCTGGTCCGGATGTCGCCATGGCGACACCAACCTTGCCGGATGCTCGCGCATATCCATCAGCCATGTGTGCGGCGCCCTGTTCGTGGCGCACAAGGACATGGTGGATGGGGTAATAAAGCATGGCGTCATAGACCGGCATTATGGCGCCCCCTGGCAGCCCGAAGACCACCTCCACGCCTTCCCGGACCAAACATTCCCACAGAATTTCTGCACCAGTTTTTTTTGTCATAATTGCCTCTCAGTCTGATTTTCGAGGTTTTTCCTTTAAATTTGTTCGACCTGGGATTACAACACCAGGTCGAGTGATACATTCAATAGTTACTCTAATATTGCTCCTGTGCTGGCGCTGGTTACCATCCTGGAATAACGCCGCAGCCAGGAGCTTTTCGTCTGTGTTTCGAATTTGGGTAGGGCAACCAGGCGTTCCTGGAGAACTGTGTCGTTGAGCTGAACGTTAAGGCTGCGCGCCTCCAGGTCAATGTCGATAACGTCTCCGTCCTGGAGGGCTGCGATCGGACCTCGGGCAGCAGCTTCGGGGCTGATATGACCGATGCAAACTCCCCGAGTACCTCCCGAGAAGCGACCATCGGTGATCAGCGCCACTTCTTCACCCAATCCCATGCCCATGATGGCGGAGGTGGGCGAAAGCATTTCCTGCATGCCAGGTCCCCCCTTCGGTCCCTCGTAACGGATGACGACCACCTCGCCGACCTGAACTTCGTGGTTGAGAATGCCTGCCATCGCTTCATCCTGGCTCTCGTAGATCCGGGCGGGACCGCTGTGCTGGCGGATATGCGGAGCGACGCCGCCAACTTTGATCACCGCACCATCTGGAGCCAGGTTCCCGAAGAGGATCGCCAGCCCGCCTACCCGATCGTGTGGATTCTCAATCGGGCGAATGACATCGTGATCGGTGATCGTGGCCCCAGCGATCGATTGGCCAAGTTCGGCGCCGCTCACGGTTGGGCGATCCATGTGCAGGGTATTCCCCGACCGGCTGATTTCATTTAATATGGCAGGTATGCCGCCAGCTCGATGGACATCTTCCATATGCCATTTCCCAGATGGGCTGACTTTACACAGGTAAGGTACCCGGTCAGCGACACGGTTGATCCGTTCCAGGGGATACTCAACGCCAGCTTCACGAGCTAAGGCCAGGGTGTGCAGGACCGTATTGGTGCTGCCTCCCATGGCCATGTCCAGGGCAAAGGCGTCATCAATCACTTTCGCATCAACAATTTGGCGGGGAGTCAAGTTATTCTCAACCAGGGACAATATCTGACTCGCAGCCTGCTCAGCCAGCTGCTCCCGTTCCTGGGTGAGTGCAAGTGCAGAGCCGTTGTAGGGGAGCGCCAATCCCAAGACTTCCAACAGGCAGTTCATTGAGTTAGCAGTGAAGAGTCCCGAACACGAACCGCAGGATGGGCAGGCGAAATCTTCCAAAACCTTCAACCGGGCTTCATCTATCGTGCCAGCCTTGTAAGCCCCAACGCCCTCAAAGACCGAGATCAGATCGACCACTTCGCCATCCGGGGTTACCCCAGCCGCCATAGGGCCACCAGAGATAAAAATTGCCGGGATGTCAACCCGCAGAGCGGCCATGATCATTCCCGGCACTATTTTGTCGCAGTTGGGGATACAGACCATGCCATCAAACTGGTGGGCCTGGATCATGGTCTCAACGCTGTCTGCGATCAGCTCCCTCGAGGGAAGGCTGAACTTCATCCCCTCGTGTCCCATGGCGATGCCATCATCTACACCAATCGTATTGAACTCGAAGGGTACACCTCCGGCTGCACGGACGGACTCCTTGACCCGCTTCCCGAAATCCTGAAGATGGGTGTGCCCGGGGACGATATCAACGTATGAATTGACAATCGCGATGAAGGGTTTGGTTAGATCATCATCGGTCACACCAGTCGCCTTAAGCAGCGCCCGGTGTGGGGCCCGTTCAAATCCCTTTTTTATCTGGTCTGATCGCATAAAGTTGCCTAACAAAAAAGGACTGCCTGTTTGGGCAGTCCCTGTTGAGTCTGGGGAAATTCGGTGCTCAGTCTACTTTTTGATGTAGATTCTGGCTGCCCAAAGGCTAAGTGGGTTCTCAATCCCAATAATGAGAACCAAAAGTATGACAACCAGAATAAGAGCGAGTACGTCAATTGGCATAGTTAATAATTTTCCTTGCTAATTCAGCGTAGTTTACACATAATTTTTATCCTTGTCTATTGGAAAACTTAACAAAAAACACATAAATTTTTTGTGATATTTGACCAAGGGAGATATTATTCCCCTCTCGAAGGAGGGAAATTGGCTGATTTTATCGGTTCAGTCCGAAAAAGATGGGGGATATTGCAAAACTGTAAGGTGGATTCGCACTGATTTCCATTGGAAATGGAGATTCAATCGTCTGAACTGCGAAATTATCCAGTTTTCCCAGTAAGCCCGCCCCGCATACGGTAGATATGAAGAGCCAACTCAACAGCCAGGCGGGTTTCCGGATTATCAAGATCGAATCCACCAATCTCAGACACCCGGTCAAGCCGGTAAATCAAGGTGTTGCGGTGGATATAAAGCGCATCTGCGGCCTGGGTCAGGCTCCCGTTATTTGCAAAATAAACCTCGAGAGTTTGGAGCAGTTCATGACCACCTTCATAAGCCAGTAGGGCGCCCAAAATCTCCTCCTGAAAGGCGCTCAGTTCCGGGTTGTGTTCGAACTGATACAGGAGCCGGTAGACAGAGAGATCGGGGAAATAAAGAAGTTTTCGTTCGTGAAAGCGGCGTGCCATTTCCAGCGCTTGACCAGCCTGGCTGAAAGAATCGCGCCAGGAGGGCAGATCTGAGGCTGGTTTCCCTACGCCGCAGCGGATTGGCGTATCCGGGTACTCCGCGAAGCCCTGATCTATCACAGCCTGGCCGAATTCGAGCGCCGTTTCCGGTCTGGGTGTGTCTGGAGCTGCTTCGCAGAAGCAGACCAGCTCCACTCCCATCGGGCTGGTGATGGATTTCAGATTCAGACGGCTAATCTCTCCATTGACGATGGTCTCCAATCGTCGGCGGGAGGGTGGTGAGGGGGAATCCCAGGTGAAGCGCAAAGAAGTGTGGTCTTGACTCAAATCCAGGCCGACAGCTTCGGCCCACAATTGCGAATCACGCGGAGATAGTTTCTCCTGGAGCAGGACCGTCAGCAGATCCCCCTTAATCTTTTTCTCCGCCTCCCGGATAGCTTTGACCCGTGACATCTCGATCGCACAAACTCGTGCCCCTTGTTCGGCCACCAGGTGATCGAGCACATCCAACTCACCAGCTATGCCAATCAGCGAAAGGTAGCCACGGGCCACTTCGCCGACCGTGATCGGAATCACCAGACGGGCTAATCCACCGGGGATATCCTGGGTGACGATCACGTGTTGGATGCCGGCTTTCTTGCGATCTTTGAGCGAATCTGGGAGGGAATCCAGGGGAAACAACTGTTTAGAGATATCCTCCCATATGGAGGCCAGGGCAGGCGAGGCGCACTCCACCAAAATTCGGCCGCGTTTATCTTGAACCAGGATCCCCTTGCCAGAGATGTCGGCCATGGCGATCACCAGGCTTTCTAATCCCTGCCCGTCGGCTTCGAGTTGAGAGAGCTGGGCATGGACCCTGACCCCGCGTTCTTGCAGCGCAGCCCGCTGGTTGATCAGAATGGTTAGCAATGTGCGCTGGGTTTCAATAAGATCATAATCGCCTGGCACCGAGGCTACGGGCAGATCTGCCGGAACCTTGGTCTTCGCTGGGGGATTACCACCCAGCAACAGGATAGCTGAAACACCTTTTTGCTGCGCTTTGAGGAGAGTTTGTGAGCTGGCGTCACTTGACGGGAGCAGGACAACATCACTAACGCCAGCTTCATCGATAGAGACTGCAAACCAGCCAACCTGAACATCTCGGCCAGGCTCTATTGACAGCCAGGTGATCGGTTCTGAAAAAGCCAGACGAGAGAGCTCATTAATGTTGAATGATTGCTCGTTCATATCTTTCGGCGAATATCTAC
>CALBUI010000348.1 GCA_937968125.1 uncultured Anaerolineales bacterium
CAAAATTCGGGAAACGATAGATGGGCATCGTGCATGTCTCCAACAGGACCGGTTCTTCATTAACTAGCCTGAGACGTTGGAAATAATATACCGGAGCTGAAACAGGGACTTTTAATTTGCTTGCTACAGACACCTCAGCCAGGCGATGTTCGAAAACGATCAGCCGAGCTTTGGCCTGGTAGCCTCGGCTGCGCATATTTTCCGTGAAGGGAACCAATTTTGCAGCCTGTCGTTCGATTTTGGGTTGCGCCACATAAGTCCCATCTCCAGGCCGGCGATCGAGAAGTCCTTTATTTTCGAGAACACCCAATGCTGCCCGGAGCGTCATCCGGCTGACATTGAGGGATTTACTCAGCTCTCTCTCGGAAGGTAAACGCTGCTCAGAAACCAGCTCGCCAACCCTGATTCGCTCTAACAGGCTCTCGGCTATTTGAACATAGAGGGGGACCGAGATATTAAATGGCTCCCCAGATACATTATTAGAAGCAGATTCCATTTGAAATTTCCTGGAAATATTTGATATAATTCTACCATTAAAGGTTCAATGGTATAGACCAATTTGGCAGTTTATTGGTTATAAAAAGGCGGATTGTCAAAGCTTACAGGGAGATTTTCTAAATTTCTCCCCGTAATTGAAGAGAAGTGACCATGGACCCAGCATACACAAGATCCTATAAGTTGATATTGGAGCGGATACCTGATTCCCTTAGCGAATGTCCCGGATTTACGTCAGGGAGTATTCTTTTGTGGGTTAAGACACTCAATTGCTCTAACTAAGGAGTATGTGCTTTGATTGATTCATTTGCACGATTATTGACCAGTGAGCAGGTCGAACAGGTTCACGAAGCATCACTCGAGATCTTAGAGAATGTCGGAGTCTTGGTTCGCAACGAGGAAGCCCGTGAGTTGTATATCAAGCATGGCGGCGAGAACGCCGCTTTCAGCAAAACATTGACTAACTAAACTTTGGTTGGATTATGGTCAATTATTTATTCGCAAGAATTATGGGAGGCGTGAATGCCTAACTTGATAGATTTCATGGAAAGGGCAACCAGTGGGCCAATTGTCGTGGAAGAGGATTTCAATCTGAAACGATTGATCCCAAACACCAGGAAAATTGTTAAAGAGTTCAACCTTGAATACGATCCGGATAATCTAGTCCCTTCAGATGATGATTTAGCAGATCGGTTGTTCGAGGCGGCGATAGAGTTTGCCGTCAGCACTGGAGTTTACTGTGATGACACCAATCGGGTGATCGAATTTGAAAGAGAAGAAATCATCAATGCGCTCAGAAATCTTCCAGGTGGAGCCCATTTTGGTGAGGGGCGCGAGCGACGAAAATTCGTCCCGCGTAAACCTGATGATAGTAGATCTCCTTGGTGTCATGTGGGAACCGGAATTGTAGCCTCCTCAGAGGACATTGCACTCGCCCAAGTGGAGGGATATGGCAGGATCCCACAAGCAAACTCGATCAGCATCCCGGCCTTCAATCGCATCCGAGAGATGCAGGTCATTGGTGGTTCGCCACTCGAAATTCATGCCGCAGTCAGGGCTGTTCAGGCCGGCCGCAAGGCGCTCACCAATGCTGGGCGCCCGGGATTGCCCATCATGAATCTGATCTCTTCGGCGACTACGTCTGTGGGCACGATTGCGGGATCTCATCCGGCTTTCAGTCTGCGACATTCGGATGGCTGGTTGATCGATTTTCTGGCTGAGATGAAGGTTAATTTCGAGACGCTGAACCGCTTAGCATTCGTTCAATTGACAGGAGGCAACGTAGGCGCAACTGCGCTGCCTATTCTGGGTGGTTTTTCCGGAGGACCAGCTGGAACAGCGTTGGTGATGACAGCCTATTACCTGTTGGGTGTATTACTTTTCCAGGGGACATATCAACTGACCTGTCCGGTTCATTTTCGCTTCGGCTGCACAACGACAAGAGATTGTTTATGGGTACTATCAGTGGTTGGAAGAGCAACAAGCCGGAACGTGAATTTCCCCGACATCGCGCTTGGATATGCAGCCGCTGGGCCTCAGACCAAGATGTATTTCTACGAAGCTGCAGCCTTTGTTATCAGCAGCGTGGCGTCTGGTTATGGCGGTGTGCAAACTGTACACCCCGCAAAAGCAGTCATGGAAGATGGGGTGACTCCTTTGGAAGCCCAGTTTTGTGCAGAATTAACTCATAATATCTCCAGCACTAAAGCCGATCGTGCTAATGAACTGGTCAAATTATTGTTGGAAAAGTATGAAGACCAGGTAGCGATTGCTCCACAGGGGAAAAGATACCAGGAATGCTATGACCTGATATCAGGAAAACCCGCTGATGAATATAGAAAGCTTTTTGAAGAAGTCAAGGATGAGTTGGTTGGTTTGGGAATACCTATGCAGTAAGGAGGTGCGATCAAGTCTTGTCCTGAGTGAAACGAAGGATCAGTTGTGCGACGCACCTGATGCTGCAACTATGGAGAGCCCATATAGGGTTGAAGTTCTAAGGAGAACACTGATGCTAAATTTCTTGGATGTCTACGAACGAGCGCTGAAAGGTCCCTTGATGACCGAACAAGATTTCGATCTCAAGGTTTTTATTCCCACGTTGCGAAAAGTGGTTAAGGAGTACGGGATTGTATACGACCCGGAAAATCCGATTCCTTCCGATGACACAGCTGCCGATAACCTCTTCGAAGCTGCAGTGGATTTTTTAAGTCAGGTTGGGATCTACTGCCAGGATACCAACCGGGTGATCCAATTCAGCAAAGATGAGGTCACAAAGGTAGTTCAAGAAGCGTCAGGAAGATGTTTTGCTGGGGAAGACAAAGAAGCCGGAGTTTTCGGTATGCGAGCTCCGGACGATGGAAAAATTCCCTGGCTGCATGTTGGATCGGGGATCGTTGCGTCAAACGAAGAGATGATGAGCAACTTGATCGAAAGTTACGGCACTATCGCTGAGGCAAATTCGATCAGTATTTCAGCCCTGGACAACATCCGTGGGATTCCGATCTCAGCCGGATCTCCGGCCGAAATGTACGCAGCTATCCGCGGCGTTAAGATTGGCCGTGAGGCCTTGAGAAGGGCGGGAAGACCTGGTTTACCGATCATGAACTTAATCTCGACCGCAGCAGCTGCAGTGACCACGATTGCGGCTAGTGCCCCCCAATTTGGGCTGCGATCCACGGATGGCTGGCTGGTCGGGGCAATCTCGGAAATGAAGATCGATTTCGGGGCAATGAACAAGACGGCCTATTTATTGAACTGGGGGGCAAATATTGGAGCGGAAACAGCGCCCATATTGGGCGGGTATTGCGGTGGACCGGATGGTACAGCCGTGGTGAGTACGGCGTACATCTTGATGGGATTGCTGATCCAAAAAGGAAACTACCAGTTGACTTTCCCGGTCCACTTCCAACATGGCTGCTCAACTACCCGGGATGTGCTCTGGGTGGTGTCCTCGAGCTGCCAGGCGGCCAGCCGCAACACTCCCATGCCGGTGATCTGGCTGGGGTACATGGCAGGTGGTCCGAATACGAAGTCTTACTTCTATGAATCGGCAGCTTATCTGCTCAGTGCGGTTACCTCTGGCGCTCCCGCAGTACAAACACCCCATCCTGCAAAGGCAATAAAGGTGGATGGGATCACGCCAATGGAAGCCAGATTTGGGGTGGAGATGGCTGGGGCAGCAGCTCAGCTTTCGAGAGAGCAGGCAAGTGAGCTGGTGAACCAACTGCTGGAGAAATATGAATCCCAGATTCCAACAGCCTCCAGCGGGAGTACCTATCAGGAGTGCTACGATGAGATTACTGGTAAACCAGGAGTGGAATATATCAGCCTGTTCAATGATGTCAAAGAGGAGTTAGCAGAAATGGGGGTTCCCTTCAAATAACAATAGTAATTTGATATTGGATATTTAGAGATTATCTGGCACCACCTGGAGGATTATCAAATGGAGAAAGATCAAATTCTGGAAAACCTGGCTAGTGCAATTGTTGATGGTGATGAGGATATGGCCATCGAGAACGCAAAGGCTGCTCTAGGTCAACGAATGGATCCCTTGGAGACCGTGGAAAGCGGCTTGTCAAAAGGGATGGACCAAATCGGCGATCAGTTTGGGAAGGGAGAGGTATTCCTGCCCGAACTTTTAATGGCAGCGAACGCATTTAAGGCTGCCATGGAAATTTTAAAACCGGAACTGGAAGCTCAAAAAATGAAGACTGCCCAACCTGGTACAGTCCTTATCGGTACCGTCAAGGGAGATGTTCATAACATCGGCAAGGACATTGTGAGCACGGTTTTGGAGACCAAGGGGTTTGAGGTAGTCGATTTAGGTGTCGATAATGATACTTTGAGCCTCATTCAAGAGGCTGATAAAGCCAAGGCCGACGTCATTGCGCTGTCTTGCTTGATGACCACCACTATGCCAGCTCAAAGAGAATTTATTGAGGTGTTAGAAGAAATGAATATGCGGGACAAGTATTTTGTTATCGTCGGTGGGGGACCTGTTACTCAAGAATGGGCGGATGAGATCAAGGCTGATGGATATGGTGAGTCTGCGGTTCAGGCTCCGATTCTAGTAAAAAAGTTGTTGGGGAAGAGTTAATATCGGAAGTTCTGCCAGGATAAATTAGTATCGAGCGATTTGTATTATCAATCATCTGGTTACTACGCTCCAGCGTAGTAACCAGAATTAACCATTACCCTTATCGCCCTCACCCCACTATCCCCTCTCCCACATGCGGGAGAGGGGCATGATTTCTTATGCACCTCATAGAAAATTTTAATTTGGACTGCGAAGTTAATTCCACCAGCGGCGCTTCACAGGCACGCTTGGCATAGCTGCGATAGTTTCTTTGTCCACCTTAAGGTGGACAATTTTTTCCTCGATGCGTTCGATCTGCGCCACAGGAATACAAATATCCCTTTCTTTCCAAGGGTGACCCTCACGCAAACATAAATGGGTGATGTTCCCGCTCACAGGGCCCACGATGAACTCGTCTACCTTGCCGACCCATCCATCCGTCGCCCGGACCCGGGCACCCCGGCGAACAGCTAACTCTCCGGGTGGGATGCGCCTTACTTTATCGTCGATTATTCGTTTAGTGGGTACAACGTATGGCCATACGGCGGTCAAATTTGGGTCTGTGGCATGTTGGGGAATATCTGTGTAAATGAAATCCGGTTGGTTGAAGGGTTCGAGTTTTGAAAATTCATCTTTCGTACAGGATAGCAAAATAATCTCAGTCCCGGTATTGGCGACCAATTTGACCGAAACCAGGCGCTCAATTCCAGACTGTCTTTTTGACTTAACCACCACGTGAGTTACCTGCTCCGAGGTTGGATTGATGATGATGTGGGTTGATCGGCCACAATGACCGTCGGTGCAGTGGACATCAACGTTAAGGGGAATTTCCATAGTTATTTCCTCCGCTTCAGTCTGATACCGAGGCCAGAATTGTTTGCTCGGGTATCATACTGCCGCCCTCTTCATCCGCCAGGTGGCAGGCGACAAAATGACCGGGGCGAATTTCCCGGAACTCTGGCTCTTTCGTGATGCATTCTTCCACTGTTAGGGGGCAGCGAGTGTGGAACACGCAGCCTGAGGGTGGATTCGCTGGGCTGGGAGGATCACCTTTGAGGATGAAGCGCCGTCTCTCCTGTTCAACCGCAGGATTGGGTAGAGGAACAGCTGAATTTAAAGATTGAGTGTAAGGGTGCAATGGATCGTCAAAAAGGGTGTTACGGTCAGTCATCTCCATGATTTTTCCTAAATACATGACCATAATGCGGTGAGAAATATGTTTCACCATACTCAAGTCGTGGGCGATGAACAAATATGTCAGGTTCAGTTGCTCCTGCAAATCCTGCAGAAGATTTACAACCTGGGCCTGGATGGAGACGTCCAAGGCTGAGATCGGTTCATCGCAAACGATGAAGCTGGGATTTAGTGAAAGCGCGCGGGCGATACCGATGCGCTGACGCTGACCGCCAGAAAACTCATGAGGGAAGCGACGAACATAGCCTGGGTCCATCCCAACCAATTCCAGCAGCTCTGCCACGCGATCTTTTAGCTCCTGGCTGCCGCGTTTCATTATCCCATTGATGATCAACGGCTCTCCGACGATCTTTCCAACCGGATGGCGAGGGTTTAATGTCGCGTATGGATCTTGAAAGATCATCTGCATTTGAGGTCGCCTGGCTCTAAGATCTTTTTCGTTCAATTGAGTCAGATCAGCTCCATCAAAGATCACCTGACCGCTGGTGGGCTCGTGGAGCAGCAGGATGGCTCTCCCAGCGGTGGATTTGCCACAACCACTCTCGCCGACCATGCCCAAAGTTTCCCCCCGCTTGATATCAAATGTTATTCCATCAACAGCTTTAACAGCCCCGACTTGCCTGGCCAACATCCCTCCCATGATCGGGAAATGCTTTTTCAGATCCTGGACTTCTAAAAGGACACCGTTTTCATCCATTACGCGGCCCTCCTTTTTCCATATCGTAGAAGCAAGCTACGTGATGCCCAACACCTACCTCAATCAAGGGTGGAATTTCTTCCCAGCACCTGTCAAAGGCATAATCACAGCGCCAGGCGAATGGGCAGTGGGCAAGTGGTATCAGCAAATCAGGCGGGGCGCCTTTAATGCTTACCAGTCGTTTCGATTCCCTGCTGTCCAGGCGGGGAAGAGCTCCAAGCAGGCCAACAGTGTAGGGGTGTTTGGGGCTTTCATAAAGGTCTTTTACAGAAGCGATTTCTGCCGGTCTCCCGCCGTACATCACCAAGACTCGTTCAGCAATGCCCGCCACAACACCCAAATCATGCGTGATCCAGATGACTGCCACTCCAAGTGCGTCGCGCAGGCGTTTGAACAGATCTACGATCTGAGCCTGGACGGTCACATCCAAGGCTGTGGTTGGCTCATCAGCGATAATGAGTTTGGGGGTGCAGGCGATGGCGATGGCGATCACCACTCGCTGCCGCATACCGCCGGAGAACTGGAAGGGGTAGGCTTTGTAGCGCAAATCTGGATCGGGGATACCGACCTGTGTCAGGAGTTCAATCACTCGATCCCTGGCTTCATTTTTGCTCATGCCCTTGTGCTTAACCAGCGTCTCGGAAATCTGTTCACCTATCGTAAGAATGGGATTCAAGGTGGAGATGGGATCCTGGAAGACAAAACCAATCTGCCCGCCGCGCACATCGCGCAGTTCGGCGGGAGTCATTTGGAGTAAATCTTGCCGTTCCATGAAGATTGCTTCGCCATTTTCCACTTTGCCGGGTGGCATCGGAATCAGTCCCAGGAGGGACATCATGGTCACACTCTTGCCACTCCCGCTCTCACCCACAATGGCTAAAGTTTCTCCATCCTCCACGTCGAAACTAACCCCGTTGACTGCATTGACGACGCCATCCAGGGTATAGAATTTTGTGACGAGGTCATTAACTTCCAAAACTTTTGACATGGCAACCTCCTCACTTCCTGGAGCGTCGCAAACGCGGGTCAAGCACATCGCGCAGCCAATCTCCGAGGAGATTCATCCCCATGGAGGTAAACATGATCGCCAGGCCAGGAGCACCCGCGATCCAGGGGCAGCACTGCAGGTACTTGCGGCCGGCAGCCAACATATTCCCCCAACTGGGAACGCTGGGCGGGACACTCAGTCCAAGAAACCCCAGACCCGCCTCGTAGAAGATCATGGCTGACATTTCGAAGGTGGCTAAGGTGATCAGCGGTCCGATGAGATTAGGTGTGATGTGGTCGAAGATAATGCGCGGCCAGCGTGCTCCTGCGCTGATGGCCGATTCCACATAACCAGACTGGCGCATGCGTAGGACCTCACCCCGGGTGACGCGCGCGAAGATCGGCGAGTCGGTGATACCAAAGATCAAAATAACATTAATCAGGCTTCTCCCCAAGATCGCAGCTATGAATACAACAAATAGCAGGTATGGTAAAGATAATATCAAATTGATAAAATTCATGATCACTGAATCAATACGCCCACCCATGTAACCCGCAATGGAGCCAATGATTAATCCCAAACTGGCAGCAATTAAAACTCCGAAAAAGGCTACTGTCAAAGAAACACGCGCGCCATAAATTAACCGGCTGAAAATATCCCGTCCCAAATTGTCTGTGCCAAGGATGTGATCCCAACTCCCTTCTGCTTGCCAAACAGGCGGCACTTTACTTTCGCGTAAATTTTGCTCCAGGGGATCATAAGGTGCGATCCATGGGGCAAAAACTGCAGCAAACACCACGGTCAGGAACATGATCAATCCGATGATACCGCTTTTATCTCGCCACAAGAAACGGCCGTAATAAGCAGCCTGTTCTCGGTAGGTTTGATCAACATCGAGAAGACTGTCTGCTGATGCACCTGCTGCGCTGCGTGTGATCTGGGGTTTATTTTCCATAACGGATCCTCGGATCGATAAATGCGTAGGTCATATCGGTCAGCAGGTTAAGGGCTAGAACAACCACAGCGGTAAATACCGCCAGGGCCTGTACGAGTGGAAAATCGCGCCAGCCGATGGATTGTTCGAGCAACTGCCCCATGCCGGGCCAGGCAAAGATGGCCTCGATGTAGATGGACCCACCCAGCATGTAGCCAAACTGGACGCCGATAACGCTGACCAGCGGGATGGCGACATTTCTGAATACATGCTTGGTGTATATAGTTCTTCTCTCCAGGCCTTTGCTGCGGGCAGTACGGATGTAATCTTCCCCGCGAATTTCCAATACTGATGATCGCGCCATGCGCACAATTTGGCCCATAACGGGCAATCCTAGGACGAAGGCGGGCATAACCACCGACTTCCACTCATCACGGCCAAAGGATGGAAACCAGCGCAGCTCCACCGCAAAGTACAGGATCATGATCAAGGCCAGCCAGAAATTTGGAACACTCTGGCCAAGAAGAGCCAAACCTCTGGCGATGTTATCGATATAACTGCCCGGGTTGAAACCACCAATCAATCCCAATGGCACGCCAATCACCACTGCAAAAACCAGGGCAGTAAAGGCGAGCTGTAATGTGGCTGGCAAACGGTCCAGGACCATTGGCATGGCTGGGGTTTTGAAATGCAAAGAGTTTCCAAAGTCGCCGACGATCGCCCCCGACATAAAGCGTCCAAACTGAACGAGCAGAGGGTCGTTAAAGCCCATCCTTTCCCGGAATTCTTCCATATCTTCGGGAGAAGCTTGACGCGACATCATCAAGGTGGCTGGGTCTCCGGTGACGCGCACCATGGCAAACACCAACAGCAGGACACCAAAAAGCAGCAAAATCGATTGGCCTAGCTTACTGAGAAAATAACGCTGCATTAGGGCCTCCTTCGAAAATATTTATATTAAAACGCCTCAAGTTTTGGGATGTCAATGAACTAGTGGAAGGGCGGCGTCAGCCGCCCTTCCATATCGTATAAATTACCGATTGAGATTACTCACCCACGAGAAACACGTCGAATAAATCATAACCTTCGAATGGCAGTGGATCGTAACCCTGAACTCTGGTGTTGATCGCCTCGAATTGAACAGGCTGGTACAGGTAAATAAAGGGTGGATCTTCCTGCATGTATTCCTGCAATTCGCCATACAAGGCAGCCCGCGCATCCTGGTCTGGGGTGGCCTGAATCTGGGCTAATAAATCATCAATCGTGGGGTCGGACCAGGCTGAGTAGCTGGCGTCCATACCTCCAAGAGCGCCGGTCAAGCGGCGGAAGGCCTCACCACCGGCTGCGGACCAGCTATCACCAAATAGTGGTGGAAGTTCTTTGTTGGCTTCCAGGTCCCAGTACTGGCCGGACTCCATCAGCTCCAGGGATACATCTATTCCCACATCTCCCAAGTAACCGGCTATGGCTTCACATACTTCCTCGAAGTGAGTATAAGCGCCGACCGGGCAGGCCATATCCATGGCGAAACCATTCGGATAGCCAGCCTCATCCAGCAGTGCGAGAGCCGTATCAGGATCATAGCCAAACGGTTCGACATTACCGAACCCGAGCTCGCCGGCGACAACAAAACCGGAAGCTGGTTCAGCGAAGCCATCAAACAGAGCGGCAATAATCGTATCCACATCAACGGCGTAGTTCATCGCCTGGCGGACCTTTGCATCCATAGTTGGCTGGTCAACGCCGGTGGTCAAGTTGTTGAAGGCGATGTAATAGACGCGTTCTACGGGATACTTGACTACTTTGACATTCTCAACACCTAACAAGCTCTGAGCCTCTTCCGAACTGAGGCGAGTGACGATGTCTGCCTCACCGGTCTGGATGGCAGCTACCCTGGTCGCCGATTCTGGGATGGGGCGGAAGGTAACTGTTTGAATCTTCGGTGCTCCACGCCAGTAATCCATATTAGCTTCCATGGTTATGTGATCGCCTTTGACCCACTCAACGAACTTGAACGGTCCGGTTCCCATGGGGTGTGCATCAAAGCCCTCCTGCCCAACCTCTTCGAAGTAGCCAGGCGGGATCATGGCCCAGTTGTCAGCAACTGTTGACAAGAAAAGGGCGTCGGGTGAATCTAATGTGGCTTTGACGGTGAATTCGTCAACCGCCTCCACATTACTAGCTGTCTCCCAGTGATAGCTGTATTCAAATCCAGCTGTACTGGCGCGCTCCCAATTGAAGACTACCGCATCGGCGTTGAATGGCTCCCCATTATGGAAGACCACGTCGTCTCTCAGAAAGAAGGTGTACTCAGTACCATCTTCATTGACTTCCCAACTCTCGGCCAATTGGGGTTCGATTTTGCCTCCCTCACCGAACCAGACCAGCGAGTCGTACAGCTGGTAATCTGTCGTTGAGGCCTGACGTTCTGCTGCCTGAGGATGATCGAGGGAATTGGGGAAGGTCGAGATTGCGCGCACTAGGGTTCCAGTGGGTACTTCTGGTGCTTCAACTTCGACCTCTGTGATCACTTCAACTTCCTGAGTGACGATCACTTCCTCAGTAACGACGACCTCTTGAGTGACAATGACTTCTTCCGTGACGATTACTTCTGTAGGCGCGCAAGCAGCCAGCGCAACTACACCTACTGCAAGCAAAGCGACAAATGTCCAGAATCGTTTAGTCGACATCAAATCTTCTCCTTAAAGTAATTGAGTATGAATAAATTGTCTATTTATATTTACGATGTGATTGGGAATTACTCAATATTTAAAATTACCACCTCCTTAAATTAAGATGAAAGCTCCTTAAATCCCCCCCGGCTTGACAAACTAAAGAGTAAGTGGCATACTGGTTTATATACCAGTATACCATATCTTTTTTTTTCATTTTTATGATGTGGCCGGTTTCAAAGTTCTGGTCTATGCAATGCATCTACTTTAATAAGTATAGATATGGATAACGTTAAGTCAAGTGTCCCCCAATATATAAAAATTGCTGATAGCCTGATAAATCAGATCGAATCAGGTGAGTTAGAGCCTGGGACGCGGCTTCCTTCTGAGCGTGAGTTGAGTGTGTTATTTGATGTCAACCGTTTGACCCTGCGGCGAGCGCTGAGCAAACTAGAATCACAAGGGTTGATTATTCGGAAGCATGGCAAAGGGAATTTTATTGCTGAACCAAAAATTGAACGTCAAACGAAACAATTAATTTCCTTCACCAATGGTATCAAAAGGCGCGGGCTTGCGCCTGGAGCGAAGGTGATCAACATTGAGCAGCGCCCAGTCGAGGCGGCTATCGCCAAACAGCTGAAGGTCCCAGTTCTGACTCCGGTTTACCATGTACTCCGGCAGCGGATGATCAATCAAGAACCAGTGATGTTGGAACAATTGTGGGCGCCAGTTCATTGTTTCCCGGGTCTAGAGAAGCAAGATTTAAATAACCGCTCGGTTTACGAAATTATGAAAAGCGAGTATGGCATTACAATGACCCGGGCTCAAAGGAGTTTAGAACCGGTCATCGCCACGAAATTTGAAGCAGAAGTCTTAAGAATTGAAACTGGTGCACCGCTGTTGATGGAACGGCGGCTTGGTTTTGATCAAAATTCTAATTGTATGGAATTCAGTAAAGATCTCTATCGAGGTGATCGTTTCCGTTTTATCTTTGCAGATGGAGATGCATGAAAAGGATGAAATTTCCGGCACACCAACGGGTAGTGTCAACCATTAACTAGATATTATCGGGGGTCTTAACTGCTGATTTGCTAACTTGGGCAATTTTTATTTCAGCAAAATAAATTTCAAGATGAATCAGAACCGGAAAAAAAAGATCTTCAAGGAGAACTACTACAACTTCCAGGAAGGTGCGCAAAGGCTGGAGGAGGCCATGCAAGGCATGCCTGACCGGATTCCTGTATACGCACAGATACATGAATTCGCCATGAACGAGTTGGGCATACCAGCCAAGACGTTTTACACGACTCCCGAACTGCTCACCTTAGGCACGCTGGAGATCACTGAACGCTACAGCATTGATGTTGGCTTCGTCGACTACGATGTTTACAATATCGAAGCCGAGGGATTGGGACAAAAAGTAGTTTATTTTGAGAACCATGTGCCGGATGTGGATCGGATGGATCCATTGATCACCGATCCTGATGATCTGGGAAAAATTTTTACTCCGGATTTCGATAACGCAGGTCGGTTCGCGGAGATAATTGAGATCCAATCGCTTTATACCAAATTAACTGGATTACCCCCCTCCCTTCAGTTTTGTGCACCTTTCAGTCTCGCCGCCAACCTGCGGGGAGTTCAAAACCTGATCATGGATATGCTCAGAAATCCTGATTTTGCGCGAGGGCTCTTCGATGCCATTGTTGAAGAAGTACTGGCTCCCTGGATACTCTATCAAAAGAAAATTTTCCCGGAGACAGCCAATATCGCCGGGGCAGATGCAATGGCTTCACTGCCCATAGTGAATCTGAAGATGCTTGAAGAATGGGTAATTCCATACATCCTGAAGTTAAGGGAGATTTGTGGTCCGGAAGTATATGTGCCGAATTGGATCGGGGAAAGCCATCTAGCGCAGCCGGAAAAAATGCTGGCGCTTAAACTCCAGGTCTCGCCGGAATTCTTGGAAGGTCAAGATCCAGATGTCAATGCCCTTGGTCCAGCTACCTACAAGGCTTATGCAGAGGAACGTGATGTTCCCCTGGTGCTTGGAGTGGGAGCGGAGTTCTTAGCCCATGCCACACCCGATGAAGTCAGCCAAAGAGTAGAGGAGTATTCCAGGGTGGGAGGAAAGGATGGTTGTTTTGCACTTTATTTGTGCAATCTAGGGGCGACAACCCCGCCAGAGAACGTTAGAGCAGCGGTTGAGGCGGTTAAGTCAATTTCATTCGAAAGTTAAATGAATATTGGACATTGGGTACTGGATATTCTCCTTCCTGAACGCAATGCGTTTCACCAATATAATTGGGGGAAAAAGTACTTAAAAATCTTTTGGGTCAGACTCAAACTGCTTAAAGTTTTCGTCATTTAGATTTTCCGAGAGGATATCACCACCAGCCTCTTCCAGGCGCGATTGAACAAGGTCTAACCACCTTTGTTCTACGATGGCCAGGATTACAGATGAGCCCGGTCGAAGGGCAGCGCCGATCTGGGTCAATCGTTCATCGGGGATGCCGGCATCGAATTTTTTGGCGGTGATGCCTCCCACAGCAACACCAGCCACGCCGCCAATCACTGCTCCAATCGGTCCGGCGATTAGACCAACGAGAGCTCCGATCACACCACCGTAAACCATGCCTTTACCCCCGCTCAAATCCGCAGTTTCTTTGATATGGATTTTATCCTGCTCATCCCGGTTTACGATGGCAGCATTCTTATATTCGATCAACCTGCCCCTTTTATCCATCTTCAAGTCAAAAAATGCTTTATCGGCGATTTTTTCATCCTCGAATGAAGCCAGGATCAGCATGGCTGGTTCTTTGTTCATGATCGGCCTTTCATTTCACTTTTTACTGATGGGTTTCAGGTGCCGTGAACTATTCAACCCAAGGTCGGAATAGTACCATTTGGATTATTCTACTATACGAGATATTCACCCGAAACGAAGGGGAGGTCTATTTCTCGCTGTTTGAAAATTAACACCTACAAGGGCCCCGCTTTACGGGACACAGCTACAATACATCTATGTAAAATATCCTGTGGACAGGAATTACAACTTGCGCGTAAAATTATCGGGATGTAGTAGTCAATAGAAAACGAAATTTTCCTCTAGGAACGAAAGGGGAGGAGGTTATGAGAATGTCTGGTTATTCATTTTCCAAGGTCTTTAATCCTGAACCAGGTTGGTATTCAGGCGATTTTCACCTCCATTCGAACGCATCGGTTGATGGTGAGAATTCAACAGCAGAGCTGGTCGAACTCGCCCGAGATGAAGGGTTGGATTTCCTGGCACTGACAGACCATAACACGATCGATGGCTTTTCAGATATTGACGAAAATATAAATTTCACCTTTATCCCAGGGATTGAGGTCACGCTTTCAAAGGGCCACTTCAACGTGTTTGGGATGGGAGGCTGGCGTCCCTGGATGGAGGAAATTTGTGTCACCCAGAAAGCGCTTCCCTTGCCAGATAAGTACCAAGAGGTAAAAGATCTAATGGGGCTGATTGCTCAGGAAGGACATATTAATTCAATCAACCACCCATTGCTTCACCCTTGGGAATGGCTTTTCAAGAAGACCGATTTGAGCTATGTTCACTGTATAGAATTGTGGAATGATTTGTATTGGCCTGACAATGCCATCGCTAATCCTAAAACTGTCGATTTATGGACTGGCTGGCTCAACGCAGGCGTTAAAGTGGTGGCTGTCGGCGGCAGCGATTACCATTATTTACCAAAACCTGAAAAGGGTCTGCCAGGTGAACGGTTGGGCCAGCCGACAACCTATGTGTATGCAGAGGAGCTTTCTGCAATTGGAGTTCTAGACGGTGTACGCAGGGGTCGAGCTGTTGTAAGTCGCGGACCACAAATAAATCTCCAGGCAAACCTTGAAGGTGAAAAATTCAACATTGGTGATGATATTGGGGAACAAGATGGCGAGGTTGAGTTCACAGCCAAAATCGATAAATTGACAGAATTCGCCCATGCCCAATTGGTGAGGAATGGCCAGATTGTTGCCAGCGAACAGCTGGGTGAGGCTGAAGGCATTGTTCGTTTTCGGGTAGAAAATGATGGATCGAGTTCGAGCTGGTTCCGTTTGGATGTACTCGATGATGAAGGCTCGGCACTGGCAATAACCAACCCGATTTTTGCAAATTACCAAAAAAATGAAAATTCAAATCTATGGGACGGAGCTCGATCCTAATAGGATTATTCAGAAGATATAATGCATAACACTTTATTCTAGAAGGTTGCTACCAATTCATGTTTTGAAGACACACACCAGTTGATAGGGATGTTTCGATGGATTACCAACAACGCCAAATCACGACTGCTACAGGGAATAGGCGATTCACCTGTTCTCCCATAGCTGTATTAGCGATCATTGTGAATGAGAATGAAGAGATCCTTTTGCTTTCTCATCCAGAACAATGCCAGGGATGGCAAGTTGTGAATGGTGCAGTGGAACCAGAGGAGACAGTCTTACAAGCGGCACTGCGAGAAACAAAAGAGGAAATTGGAAGAAAGGTTCAGGTTCGACCGCTTGGGACAGTGCATGTCTCAACATATCATT
>CALBUI010000349.1 GCA_937968125.1 uncultured Anaerolineales bacterium
TGCCAAGATAAGCCTCAATCACGGCTGGATTGTTGCGTATATCAACTGGACCCCCCTCTGCAATAACTTCACCGAAAACCAATGTCTGGATGACTTCACAGAGCTCCATGACGACTCTCATCCGGTGTTCGATGAGGAATATCGCCATACCCAATTCCCGGTGTACTTGGCTGACAATCTGCATCATTTGTTCCAGCTCTTCGGGATTCATACCAGCAGTGGGCTCATCCAGGAACAAGATTTTTGGTTCTATCGCCAGGGCACGAGCTAATTCTACCCTTCGTTGTGCCCCATAGGGTAGATTGGTCACTATATGCTCTGAATATTGGGGAATCCCCACTAATTCAAGCAGGTCACGAGCGATTCTTTCGTTTTCATCTTCTTCACGATGGCGTTCCGGAGTTCCAAAAAAAGCGCCAATCAAACCATATTCGATCTTTGAATAACGTGCTTGTTTAACATGTTCCAGCACCGTCATATGCCTCCAAAGTCGCAAGTTTTGGAAAGTGCGTGCCAGGCCCAATGATGCTATTTGATGAGGTTTAAGACCAACGATTTGCTGTCCTTCCAAGGTGATCTCACCTTCAGTTGGTTGATATATTCCTGTAATTAGATTGAAGATGGTGGTTTTTCCTGCTCCATTGGGTCCAATCAATCCCCTGATCTGGCCCGATTCAATTGCTAGATTGTACTGGCTGACTGCTCGCAATCCCCCGAAATAATGGGTCATGTTGTTAACTTGCAGTAGTGGCATTTTACACCTCCCCCCCAGGCTCTTTCTTCGGTTTGATCAGGGAAGTGAAATCAAACTTTGTGAAGGAGATCAATCCGGTTGGGCGTCGAATCATTACGATGATCAGCAGCAATGGAATAACCAGCCATTTATAAATTTCCAACGGCCTCAGCGCCTCACCGAGCAGTTGTATGCTCGTCGCGCCAACGATCGATCCCTGGACGGAATTCAACCCACCAAAATATACCATTGCCAGCACCTCAGCAAGCATCTGGAGGCCAAAGGTGCCGGGATTGACGTACCGGATCACGTGGGCGAAAAGCCCGCCCGCCACTCCAGCCCAAAAGGCGCCGAACAAAAATGCTGTGAATTTCGTCCGGCGTGTATTGACCGTCATCGCATCCGCTGCTGTCTCACCATCTCGCACTGCATTCAAGGCTTTACCCAGGGTAGACCGCACAAAATTATTCATGATCCAGATACCCACAATTGTCCAAAAGAATACAGTTGGCAAAGTGGCTAAGTCAGGTTGGCCTCCTAAGCCCCTTGGTCCGCCAAAAACCTCGAGGTTTTCAAAAAGACTTTTAACCATAAACATAAACGCTAAAGAAATGATGGCTAAATAGTCACCGCGCGTATTGAAGGAAGGGATTGCAACCAGGATTGCTCCCAAGGAAGCGATCAGACCCCCCAGGATCAACCCAATCGGAAACATGAAGCGAGCCAGGGTTTCTGGAAGCAAAGCTGTCCCTAAAACATTATCATTGACAAATAGGCCTACTGTAAAAACCGAAGCGCCGTAAGCCCCTAAAGCGATAAATCCGGGATGGGAGCAAGAGAACTCTCCCATATATCCGTTGATTACATTCAAGCTCAGCGTGATGATGACGGACACCAAGATCAACCTGGCGACCAGCAGGCGGTAGTCGGTTACATCAGTCCAGATGTGCAGGATGAGGTACATCAAGGCAATATGCAGAAGCACGGATAACCATGAGCGGAAGTTGAACAGTTTGCCTGCCACCCAGTTCGACGGTGAAACAGTCAATCTTGCAACCAGTGAAATGGGCAAGATGTAAATCAATAGGACATACAATATCACACCGGGTAACTTCGCGAGATTCTCTAGGGTAAAAAGTAAAAAATCGGGTAACTGCATTAGAATCATGCTGGGTACTTGCAGGAGTTCCACGAAAGCAACGAATATCTCAGAGAGTATCTCGAAGAAAATCAGGATGCCAAATAGGGCTGGGATTCGCACCATCCCGAAAGCTCTGGCGATTGGTAAACCAATGAACTGTTCCAGCAGCACCGCTACCAATGCTCCAACTAACCAGCCAAGAATTGGTACCAAGACGAACGGCTCCGATATCCTCGCCGCTAGGGTACCAACGCGTTCGCGATTTGTGGGGAGAGTATCGCTGGTTACTGCCATATTAATTCCTCACAATGATGATTATTTGATTGCATAATTTATAGCCTAAGTTGAGCCGTATAAGCTTCGCCAAATAATCCATGCGGTCGGAAGACCAGGATAACCAGGATGATTGAGTAGGCGATTAAATCCCGTAATGTCGATGGAAAAAATGCAGCCACAAAAATTTCTATAAAACCCAGCATGAATCCTGCGACTGCTGCACCGAGGATGGACCCCCGGCCACCTAATATCGCCGCGACAAAAGCTTTCCATCCGAAGGTAATACCCATATAAGGGGAAAGAACCGGGTAGGCAAGGCTGAACAGAATTCCAGCCGAGGCTGCCAATCCAGATCCCAAAGCAAAAGTAAGTGCGGCGATTTGATTGAGGGGCACCCCCATCAATGGCACCACCGCGAAATCATAGGCCGTCGCTCGCATAGCCATGCCCCATTTTGTGCGCTGGACAAACTGGTGCAGAGCAAGCATCAGCAGGAGAGCAACCACTACGATCATGATTTTCTTATTGGTGATGCTGACACCTGCGATCTGGTAAGTTGATGTTTCAATCAATGCCGGGAAACTGTAATTCTCGGCGCCTAGAATTATTAAGTTTCCGGTCTCTAGAATAATTCCGATCATTAAACCAGTTATCGCTGCTGATGCTCGAGGTGCATTGCGCAGGGGGCGGTAACCAATTCGTTCTACGGTAATCCCGACAAAAGATGTCAGCAGCATTGCTGCCAGAATGGTCAGCACTAAGATTAACCAGCCAGGAAGCACAATAGATGTTAGCGCGACCAATGCCAGGATTGCAGTGGCGACGAATAAACCAATGTATGCCCCGACCATGAAGATGTCGCCATGCGCGAAATTGAAGAGCAGGAGAACTCCATAAACCATGGAATATCCCAGGGCGATTAGAGCATAAAAACTGCCCAACTGCAGTGAATTAACAATATTTTGGAGGAATCCTTCAAGTGACATTTAGTCTCCTTCTCAGATGAGGGCGGGCGACATTATTGTTCGCCCGCCCTCTTGTTCTAATGTTGACAGCATCTCCGAGCCGAGAACAATTAGAGAGACTTTTGAGTTTTTTCCCAGTTCTTATGGGCAGACTTGTTGGTAAAATTCGAACTCGCCAGCGTCACTGATTTGCACAATCACCGCGCACTTGATTGGATCTCCTTCCTCGGTGAATGTCATCTTGCCAGTTATGCCATCGAAATCCTTGATTTGCGCCAGTGCATCGCGAACGCAGGCTCGATCTGTGGCGATATCACCAGTGATTGTGCCGCAATCCTGGATGGCTTTCTGGATAATCAACATCGTATCCCAGGTGAGCGCGCCAACATCGTCCGGTACGTAGCCGTGTTTTTCGTTGTAGCGATCGATGAACTCTTTGGTCGCACCAGTAGCACCTGCAGCAGCATAGTGAGTGCTGAAGAATTGACCTTTGCAATCATCCCCGCACAGGTTCATGAGTTCAGCTGATCCCCAGCTGTCGCTGCCAACGATGGGTGCATCCCAACCTAATTCATGAGCTTGCTGTGCGATCAAGGCCACTTCATTGTAGTACTGTGGGGTGAAGATGAATTCTGCTCCTGACTCCCTGATTTTGGTAAGTTGAGCCGAAAAGTCAGCATCTTTGGTAGTAAAGCTCTCGTATGCCACTACAGAATCAGCTCCGTGAACGTCTTCCCAGGCGCCCTTGAAGAATTCTGCCAATCCTTTCGGGTAGTCACTGGCTACATCGTACAGCACAGCTGCCTTTGAGAACCCAAACTCATCAGTAACAAAATTCGCAATAACTGGTCCCTGGAATGGGTCAAGGAATGGGGTTCTGAAGACCCAAGGTCGATCCAGAGTCGTATTTGGATTCGTTGACCAGGGACTCACCATCGGGGTTTCGTTATCGTTGGCAACGCCACCGGCTGGTACTGCTTGCTTGGACGACTGTGGGCCGACAATCACCAGCACCTCATCCTGGGTGATTAATTTCGTATTGGCTTTGGTTGCAGACTCGGCTTTGGATTCATTGTCCTCGATCACAATCTCAACAGGATATTTAGTTCCTCCCACATCCAATCCGCCAGCCGCATTAATATCCTCGAGCCACATTTCAGCTGAAAACTTGCTCCCTTCTCCAACCTTCGGAATGTCACCGGTCAAGGGAGCATTAACACCGATCACAATCGCTGGTTGAGCAGCCTGAGCACATCCACTCACAATGAATGCACCGATTAAAAACAATCCAGTAATTATTAATAATGTACGTTTATTCATTATCTCTCTCCTCACAATGGAACAGGAATTGCGTATAGACAATCTTTGAAGCAACATAACGAACAGTAATCACATTTGATCCGGCAACATCACCTCCTGAATGCTCTGTGAGCAGCTCGACAGCTCCTTCTGACGTCATTTCGATAAATGTTCCGCCAGGCAATCATATGGGCAAGATTTACTTGCGCGTGAAAAACAAATGAGGTAAAGGCTGTATTTCCTGCTTTGCAGAAATTCCGCACTAAGGGACTTCAGATTTGAATATTTATATTCCATTGACAGGTACTGACCTTACTAAAAAAAGATCCGAGATATTGTTTTTGTGTACCTACAAAGGTTTTTATTTAGGTTTTCGGAAAGATGTAATGAGTTTATATCAACTTAATTCAACTGTCAACAAATGGAACCACTCTCTAATATTGGTTAATTTCCATCTCTTCAGATTCGTGAAATTGCCAGGATATCTGGTGACATTCACAATATTTAACAAAAAAAGGGCTGCGGTTTAATCACCACAGCCCGACAGGATTTCGATTATTCTAAAATAAACCCCAATCTGCGCCCGCACCTTCTTCCATCATGGTCGGTTCCCACATCTCCATACCAATCTCAATTGTGGTAGATAATTCTAGAGAGTCCTCAACTTTCTTACGTGCCATTTCGAGCAGTGCTGGACCATATGGGCAGAATGGGGTTGTTAAAATCATGTTGATGTGAGCTTCTTCATCAGTAATACTGACATCCCGAATTAACCCGAGCTCAATTATATTTAGTCCAATTTCCGGATCAACCACTTCTCGCAGCGCTTCTTTGGCTTTTTCGGCGAGTTCAGGGCTCGTTGATTCGGCCTGCCAGATTACTGCTTGGCGTTCATCAGTCATGAGAATTCCTCCACAGGTGTTAATTTTTGAATGTCAGGCACGACATAAGTGCAATGGTTATCCCCATCGAGAATACACTTCACCTTTTCAGTGGGGAGCTCTAATACAGTTGAGATGAGAGTTTGGTCAATCACGCATATTTCTGGGTGGGATTGACCCACATGCAGATAAGGACAGCTGACTTCTCTAATAAAGTATTGGTCGTCTCGTTTTTCCCACTCCAGATCGAATCCCTCATCTTGCAGCAAGTCATTTACAAATTCAAGCCGCTCTTCGATGCTCATATCTTCCTGGCTAGCAGTTTGGGCGTATTCTTGGACGAGATCAGCTGCCATTTGTGAAAATAGCTTGTCTACCATCTGCTGGGGCAAGTTTTCCTTGAGCTGCTCTAGAAGTCTGATCGTAAGGCGCAGGTATCTGGTCGGAAATTCTTCCATACCTGCTTCGGTCAAGAAGAAAACTTGCCGAGGTCGACCAACGCCATGGCGCTCCTCTTCTGAGGCGACTAATCCGTCTGCTTGAAGTTTTGAGATGTGGTGCCGGACGGAGATTGGGTTAATTTCAACAGCATCTGCCAGCTCAACAATAGAGCAGCGGTGCTTTTTTAACAGTGTTTGCAATACCTTTTGGCGAGTACTTTTTGCAGTACTATCTTGCATTTGAAAACCTGCTTTACCTAGTGAAAAGTCCTTTCACTAAATATTAGATAAATTTTTCCTGATCTGCCAAAGGGCAGTATAACAGTGCAAATTATTTCTGTCAATATATAAGATAATTATCCTAAATATTGACTTAACTCGCATCAACTGCTATAATTCGGCGTTGGTCAATCGCCGAGTATTACTGCGCGAATAAAAGTTGATAACAAAATTATCAAAATCAAGATTCCTTGGAGTGTTATTTCACATGTCAGAAATCGTTATTAGCAACCTGCACGCCGGAGTAGAAGGCACTGATATTCTCAAGGGTGTTAATCTTTCCGTTAAGCAGGGTGAGATTCATGCTTTGATGGGTCCAAATGGAACCGGAAAGTCAACTCTGGCTTATATTCTTATGGGCCATCCTAAATATGAGGTCACCGAGGGTGAAGTCATATTTAAGGACATCAATATCCTGGAGCTGGATCCAGATGAAAGGGCGAGATTAGGGTTGTTCCTGGCCTTCCAATATCCGGT
>CALBUI010000350.1 GCA_937968125.1 uncultured Anaerolineales bacterium
ATGGGATTCCTCCACGAGGGGCATTTATCTCTAGTTGACCTGGCCCGAGACCAAAATTCAAGCGTCATCACCACCATTTTTGTTAACCCAACTCAATTTGGTCCACAGGAGGATTTGGAAGCCTACCCACGGGACATCCCCAGGGATCTTAAACTGCTGGAAGAGCGGGGAGTAGACCTGGTCTGGATCCCGGATAACGAAGCTATGTACCCGCCAGGATTTCAAACCTGGGTTACCGTGCAGGAAGTCACCAAGCCCCTTGAAGGGAACATGCGTCCGGGACATTTTCGTGGGGTCACAACTATTGTGGCAAAATTATTTATTGCTGTGCAGCCGGATAAGGCATATTTCGGTCAAAAGGATGCCCAACAGGTCATTGTTCTGCGCAGAATGGTTAAGGATTTGAATTTTCCGATTGAAATCGTTGTAGCACCAATCATTCGGGAACCAGATGGCCTGGCGATGTCCAGCCGGAATGTGTATTTAGATCCTTCTGAGCGCCAGGCTGCAACCGTACTTTTTATGGCATTGAAAGCCGCAGAAAAAGCCTTCACGGATGGAGATCATGATGCAGACCAGATGAGGGGAATCTTGTCCAGTATCATCAAGAGTGAAGATTTAGCTGATCTACAGTATGTATCTTGTGCTGATATGGAAACCCTGGATGAACTTACAGGCGAAATCTCTTCTGGCTTGTTATCATTAGCAGTTTACTTTGGAAAAACCAGGCTGATCGATAATATCTTATTAGGGGAGTGACCTATGTTACTAACCATCGATGTTGGAAATACAAACCTGACTTTAGGGACCTATGAAGATGAATCCTTAGGAGCTCGCTGGCGTTTAGCTACTGACCACGAACGGATGCCGGATGAATATGGCTTGCAATTTGTGGGACTGTTATCTCATGCAGGGATTCAAGCCAGCGACATCACAGGAATTTGCCTCGCTTCAGTCGTGCCACCATTAACGAGCAGGATCGTTCAAGCTTGCGAGATTTATCTAAATTTGAATCCACTGGTTGTAGATGCCGGCGTGAAAACTGGTGTCCGCGTGAGGTATGAAAATCCGAAAGCAGTAGGTGCAGACAGGATTGCTGACGCAGCAGCGGTACAGCAGTTATATGGTGGTCCCGCTTGTGTGGTAGATTTTGGCACGGCGACAACCTTCGATGCAATATCAAAAGAGGGTGATTATCTAGGGGGCGCAATATCTCCCGGGATCGGTATCGCAGCTGAGGCGCTATTTATTCGCGCGGCAAAGTTACCAAGGGTAGATCTGCAGAGACCCCCAAACGCGATCGGCAGAAATACCACCCATGCAATGCAATCGGGTTTACTATTTGGGTATGTGGCGTTAGTGGAGGGGATGGTGGCTCGATTTCGCAAGGAACTTGGCGAGGATATGCGTGTGATCGCAACCGGTGGTTTGGCTGAAATCCTGGCAGTGGAAACAGAGATTATCCAGGTGGTTGCCCCCTGGTTGACTCTCGATGGCTTAAGAATAATATGGGGATTAAATCGCTGAGATCTTGTGGTCTAAAATCCTAACTTTAGTTTAATAATTTACGCTCAAAAATTAAATATTCATGGTTGATAATCATATATAATTGGTGGGGAATTTAAAATTGATAAACGAGAGCGCGGAAATTATTCATTAATGAACACAGAAGTTATTAAGTCAGATCACCCTGTGGCACTACCCCACGCGGTGGATGTACTTAAGAATGGCGGTCTGGTTGCTTTTCCAACTGATACGGTATATGGACTGGCTGCTTTACCAACAAAAGTGGAATTTATCGAGCGCTTATATACAGCAAAAGGGCGTGAAAGCACACGGGCAATTGCAATCCTGCTCAGCTCACCAACAGAATTGGATAAAGTATCCCTTTCTCCAAGTAAATCAGCAATTCAGCTAGCCGAGAAATTTTGGCCTGGTCCATTAACTTTAATAATTCCCCGGCATCCAGACTTACCAGATATAATCTCCCCAAATCCAACAATTGGTGTGCGAATCCCTGATCACGATCTGGCATTAAAGCTGCTAGAAGCAACCGGACCTTTAGGAGTGACTTCAGCAAATATCTCCGGCCGAGAAAATGCGGTCACTGCTGAGGAAGTTCTGCTGCAATTGGATGGGAAGATTCACCTAGTGATTGACGGGGGTGAATGCCCAGGGAGTGTACCATCGACTGTGGTGGATTGTACAACCCCACAGCCGGTCATTTTACGGCCGGGGCCTATTGATCAGGAAGAAATCCAAGGTGCTTTAACTCTTTAGCCCCCAAGAATAGATAATCTTCTCACCAACTATTTAAGTTATTTTCATCGAGCATTCAGGTGAGTGTGGCACAATAACTGTGCATTCTCCTCACTCGAAGCCGCCCTAGGGATCACGAGCCACCCCGAAGGGCGGTTTAGTTTTAATCAGTTGTTGTGGTTAAATTTCAGAAAGGGGCCAATTGGGAAGAGCATCTATATCCAGCTCATCACGTTGACCAGCTATGAAACGATAGTATCCGGCACCCGAGATCATGGCGGCATTATCTGTACATAATACAAGGGGAGGAATATGGACCGTAAATTCATCATTCTCCTCAAATCTAGTCCGCAATAATTGATTTGCCGAGACACCGCCTGCAACGAGGATATCTTTCGCTTTGAATTCACGCGCTGCGAAAAGCGTCTTGTTGACGAGTACGTCAACGACAGCAGCTTGAAAACTTGCGGCAATATCATTGATCGGCAGGGGTAAGTTCGTTTCTTCCAATCGTCTGACTTCACGCAAAACAGCGGTTTTTAGCCCGCTAAATGAGAAGTCCCAGGTATTCTCTAACCATGCCCTGGGGAAACTGAAAGCACGCTCATTTCCTTCGATTGCGGCCTGTTGAATTGCGGGACCACCAGGATAATCTAGTCCTAGTAACCGGGCGATTTTGTCAAAAGCCTCTCCAGCTGCATCATCTAAGGTGCCACCCAGGCGTTGATATTCCAGGTGGTCGGTCATGAGAGCCAGCTCTGTGTGACCACCAGATACGATTAAGGCCAGGAGGGGAAATTTGGGATCATCTTCTGTCCTTCGCTCAGGATGATCCAGCCAGGCAGAGTAAATATGGGCTTCCAGATGATTGATCCCAATGATCGGCAGCTGGTTAGCCAGCGCCAGTCCTTTGGCAGTGTTCAGCCCAACAACCAGTGATCCTGAAAGCCCAGGTCCTCGAGTTACCGCGATGCCATCTACATCATCAAGGGTAATATGGGCATCTTGAAGTGCTTGCTCAACGATTGGATAAATCGTGATGATATGCTGCCGGGAGGCGACTTCGGGATAAATGCCTCCATACTGAGCATGGATATCGACTTGAGAGGCAACGATATTCGAGATGATTTTCCGACCGCTTTCAACTACTGAGGCTGCTGTCTCGTCGCAGGACGTCTCAATTCCCAATAAGCGGATTGGACCATCGATTGAAATTGGCTGTTGAGTTGTATCAGTCATTTGATTGCCCGATCATATCGCGATTTTTGTGGATTTTTTATTTTACCGGCAAAACAAGGTCGAGTGGATAGTCAGCCAGGATCTCCATTTCGCCATCCGGCCGGACCCAAATAGTATTCTCCAAGCGAACCCCCATTCCCCGCTCAGGATAGTATAAACCAGGCTCAACAGTGACGACGGATCCTGGTGCCAGGCGGTCTTCCTTGACATTTGAACTGAAACGTGGATATTCGTGGATATATAATCCAACGCCATGTCCCAGGCTGTGTACGTATCCTTCCTGGGTTTGGGGATTGTTCTTAATTGTAGGGTGACCTTTTTCCTCGAATAATTCACAAGTACGATCCTGGTATTGGTTGCACAATGCGTCTACCTCAAGTTCACTCTCTATTGTCTGGTAGACCTCGAGTACATCCTCGTATATGTCCATTACCTCATCCGGTGCATACCCAAGGCACCAGGTCCGAGTAAAATCGTAGAAGTATCCCCCACCAGCTTCAGATGGGAAAATATCAAAAACGATGGTTTGGCCAAGGTTCAAAATATCCTTTGGATTGCCACTGCTGTGTGGAACACCAGCATCTCTACCTATGGCGAAGATCGTTCCTTCGGGATTCTCAACACCAGCTTCTGCCAGCCACAGGTTTATTTTCTTCTTCACATCACCAACCACGATCGGGACCCCTTCTGAATTTACCAATATGCCGTTCTTGCTTTTATGTGAAGTCAAGAAATCAGCCACTTTAGTTACCACAGAGGTGGTAATAACTCCCATAGCACGAATCCGATCCACCTCATCTGCATCTTTGGTCGACATGGCCTGCAGCATGAGTGAATCACCTAGTTGTCCGACAAATTCAAGCTCTGGAAGTTTCTGCTGTATACCAGAAAAAATTTCAAATGCACTACCCACATCCATTTTTCCATATATTCCTATTCTTCCGGAAGAAAATCCAAATTCCGTAAGCATTTTCTCATATCGCAGGATGGTTGCTTGGAGAATATTGCCATTGGAAATCTTCAACAATTCATCAAAGCGGTATTCGGCCAAATTCTTAGTTGTGTATCCACTCTTTGCAGCTTCATCTCTTTCCATAGGGTTGTAGAACAGAATAGGATCACTACCACGTTTCTTGATTAAATCCCCGCCCGTCATGTGAATCGGACCAGTAAGATATCCCATAGGAGGATTGTGTTGGGCAGGACCGGTGATGAAAATCGCATCCAAATCGTGCTTTTCCATCAGTTGATCTAAATCTGATTTCATTTTGGCTCCTTGAAATTGGCAATATTTCTATAAATTATTGACAATATTATGCAGGTCAGAAAGTAATTGATCTTCCTGATCAGGCAAGACAGTGCGGGGATCGAGTACCACCTGGTCATCTTCTAGTCTGGCGATGATGGGGGGTTGTGAACGGCGCAACAACGAGAGAAATTTGTCAGGATGGCGAAGGTTGATAGCAACCAACCAGGTCGGAAGTGTTTCACCAGGTAAACTGCCGCCACCAACTGTCGAGCTGCCTTCGATCAGTTCTCCCTGTCCGATTGTCTCTATCCATAGACTTGCCCGAGATTTAATTTTGTCAAGGGGTTCACTAATCATTTGCCATATTGGGATTTCCGTTTCAGCTTCCGAACGTAAATAGTGAAGCAAGGTTGCTGAAAGGGCTGCCAGACAAAGCTTATCGGGTCTGATAGCCCTTGCCAATGGATGTTTTTTGAGTTTATTGATCAACCCACTTTTTCCAAGGATAATCCCAGCCTGTGGTCCACCAAGGAGTTTGTCTCCAGAGAAGCAGACCAGATCCACACCGGCGGACAATGACTCTTGAACCATAGGCTCGTGTCCCAAGCCAAAATTTGAAGTCTCTAGAAGAGAACCGGATCCAAGGTCGTCTACAACAGGAATTCCAGCATGATGTGAGACATCCACAATTTCTGCTAGCGTTGGTTCACTGGTGAATCCCAGAATTTGAAAATTCGAACGATGGGCGCGCATGACGAGTTTAATCGACTCTTCCTCAAGCGCACTTTCATAATCGTGGAGATGGACGCGGTTCGTCGTCCCAATTTCAAACAACTTGGCGCCAGATTGCACCATCACATCAGGAATTCTAAATCCACCGCCAATTTCAACCAGTTGAGATCGTGCGATCAACACTTTTCTGCGTCTTGCCAAGGCGGATAAAATCAATAATACGGCAGATGCGTTGTTGTTGACCACCAATACACCTTCTGCACCTGTCAACTGCTTCAAATAGCTCTCCGCATGTACCGATCTGGAACCGCGACGACCCTTTTCAAGCTGATATTCTAAGGAATTGTAGTTCAAAGCTGATTTTTGGATGGATTCCAGTGCAGACTTGCTGAGCGGCGCCCGACCCAAATTTGTGTGTAATATTACCCCTGTGGTGTTAATCACCGGTACTAATGTCGGCGCGGTCCATTTTGTTAATTGTTGAGCGACCCGGTCGACCAGTTCATCTTCGTTGGGCACGGAACTACCTGAGGTGTAGTTTGTGCGCACACCTGCCAGCACAGCTCTAATAGCTTGCACCGTCAGAGGCCTCCCGTACACAGCAATGCTGTTTGCTATCGATTCAGCCTTGATTAAATGGTCAACGGACGGGATTTGCCTGAGATCACTCATATGATGGAGATCATTTTATTGTGGCTTCCACTGGCTGCGTTCGCGCAATCGGAGCAAAATCTCAATAGCCAAGAAACCTATCGCTAAGAGCATGATCAAAGCAGGAGTCAAAACGCGGCCAAGTTGGAGCCAAGCGAGGGTGGGGAAGTATATCCCAATCCAAAGAGCTTCCCGAACGATAACACCAGATGATACAGGTGGAGTTGAAGGAAAGCGCTGGTTGAGAAAAGCAACGATTGGTAGTGAAGTCCCGGTTAAGGCTAACACACCGAGAAAAAAGAACAACCACCTGGGACCTACTGTTGGAATAGTGAAATTCAGGAGGGCGTATAGACCACCCCATCCAATTAATGCCAGGATTAATGCGGCTGGGATAAATGTCTTTACAGGTGGAGATGATTGGGAGTCCATTTGATCTTCCCAATTATATCTAAAAAAAGACCCCGGGATCCTCAGATACGCCTGAAAATCACCGGGGTTGAAGAGAAGATTGTATCTTATCTTAGATTTCTCTGAATTCACCTTCTACAACATCTTCTTCGCCCTCATCCTGATGAGCTTGCGGGTCATGTCCATTGCTGCCAGGTTCAGCTTGCTGCTGTTGAGCGTACATTTGCTGGCTGATGGCATGAAAAGCATTTTGAAGCTGTTCGGTTTGACCGCGGATGGACTCAATATTGTCAGTTGTAATGGTTTCGCGGAGTTCACTGATCTTGGATTCAATGTTCTGGCGCTCTTCTGCAGGAATTTTCTCTCCTAAATCGTTGAGGGTTTTTTCCGTTTGATAAGCCAGATTATCGGCAATGTTCCGGGCTTCGATCAGTTCGCGGCGCTTGCGATCATCACTTTCATGCTCACGGGCATCTTCAACCATCTTCTCGATCTCTGACTTGTTTAGATTCGTTGAGGCTGTAATGGTTACATTCTGCTCCTTACCAGTAGCTTTATCCTTAGCAGTGACATTGATTATCCCATTCGAGTCGATATCGAAAGTTACTTCGACCTGAGGGATGCCGCGTGGGGCGGGGGGAATTCCCTCCAAGCGGAAACGACCCAGGCTCATATTATCTCCAGCCATTGGACGTTCTCCCTGCAGCACATGGATGTCTACAGCAGTCTGATTATCTTCAGCGGTAGAAAATACTTCTGATTTCTTGACTGGAATGGTTGTATTGCGCTCGATGAGGGGTGTCATCACGCCACCCAATGTTTCCAGACCAAGGGAAAGGGGCGTGACATCCAGCAGGAGCACGTCCTTCACTTCACCGCCGAGAACCCCGGCTTGAATTGCCGCTCCAACCGCGACTACTTCATCCGGATTTACACCCTTGTGAGGTTCTTTGTTAGTGAGTGACCTGACAAGATCTTGCACCATCGGCATGCGGGTAGCACCGCCAACCAGAACAATCTCGTCAATTGCGGACTGGTCAAGATTAGCATCTTTGATCGCGGCGTAGAATGGCTCTTCGAGACGCTTGATTAAATCCTCGGTCAGCTGTTCAAATTTCGATCGGCTCAATTTTATCTGCAGGTGCTTAGGACCAGAGGAATCTGCAGTGATATACGGCAGGTTTATTTCGGTTTCCATAACAGAGGAGAGTTCAACCTTGGCTTTTTCCGCAGATTCTCGCAATCTTTGCAGCGCCTGCCGGTCGCTGCGCAGGTCGATGCCCTGATCTCTCTTGAATTCGTCAGCAACCCAGTTGACAATCCGTTCATCCCAATCATCGCCACCTAAATGGGTGTCACCATTGGTGGACTTGACTTCAATTATGCCGTCGCCAACTTCAAGGATGGAAACATCAAATGTCCCGCCACCCAAATCGAATACCAGGATGGTTTCATTTTCCTTCTTGTCCAGCCCGTAGGCTAAGGCAGCGGCGGTTGGCTCATTAATGATGCGCAGGACTTCTAAACCGGCTATCTTCCCTGCATCCTTGGTGGATTGGCGCTGGCTGTCGTTAAAGTATGCGGGGACCGTGATCACTGCTTTGGTGACAGTTTCTCCCAGGTAAGCTTCAGCATCAGATTTTAACTTTGCTAAAATCATGGCTGAGATCTCTTGGGGACTGTATTCCTTATTTGTAATTGGGATGTTCACCCGCGCATCGCCGGCTGGCCCGCGAACCACTTCAAAAGGAACCATGGATCGTTCAGTGTCAACCTCTTCGAACCGGCGTCCGATAAAACGCTTTATTGAGTAAATCGTGTTCTCTGGATTGACCACCGCCTGCCTCTTGGCAGTTTGACCAACCAATCGTTCGTTGTTTTTATTGAATGCAACTACGGATGATAACAACCTGGTCCCTTCAGCGGTTGTAATCACAGTCGGATCGCCGCCTTCCATAACCGCGACCACACTGTTCGTAGTGCCTAAATCTATACCTATAATTTTCGCCATAAATCTTCTCCTATAGCTGTTACTTTTTAGGTTCTATAATACCGAATGATTGCAAGAAATCTGTTAACATCCCATTGGAATGGTGTCAGATCGATGTGTTCGAATAACTAAGAAAGCTCTGTTTTGATCAATCGTGATTGCTCAAGCACGAAATATCATGAGTACCCAGCAGATAATAGACAGAAATTGGAGGAAGATTCTGATGTATTTTTGGAGTTCTTCTTAATCTAGTTTTAACAATCTATGAAGTTCGTTTATTGACCGTTAAGAAAGTCGCCTACTAGTGCCATATATTGGGGTAAGGTATATCGACTATCCCACTAATGGGTATCTGCAATATTATTTGCTCAACTGTTCAAATATCCCAAAGGCAATAATTACTTTAACAATCCGAATCTTAAAGTTTCTTGTTTTTTTAAACTTTCGACCGTAAATTCTCTTGATCTTTCTGAGCATCATCTGCTAGAATGGAAGTCGCAAGGGATGCACTATCATCTAGAAAGCGGATAATCCTGGGGGCGGAAAACGCAGCAGATGGTAGTTTCTCTAAAGTAAAAAATCGAAAGAAAATTGAACCTTTCACTGAGGAGAGCAGTGGCAGGCAAGGTTTTGAATTGCCAGTTGCAATTTGTAAGAGACAAAATTCTGCAGGAGGATGTCCTAAATGAAACCTGAGCAAGCCTGGCAAGCAGCGCAAGGGCAGATTCAATTGGAGATGCCGAAAGCCGCATATGATACTTGGGTGCGGGATGCACAGTACTTTTCGTATGAGGATGGAACGTTTGTCATCAGTGTGCAAAATGCTTATGCCCGTGATTGGTTGGCTAGCCGGTTAGCCAGCACAACCGTCCGGATTCTTACCGGGATGATGAACCGCACAGTCGAGGTGCGCTTCATAGTCTGGCAGGATCAGGAGGTAGAAGCAAATATCGAGCCTGATCAGGTAAGCACAGAAATTGAAGAATTTCCATCACCGGTCAATCAAACTCTGAACGCACGATACACATTTGAGAATTTTGTGGTAGGAGCAAGCAACCGGCTTGCCCATGCAGCTTCTCTTGCAGTAGCAGAGAATCCTGCCCAGGCATACAACCCATTGTTTATCTATGGTGGGGTTGGATTAGGAAAGACACATTTGCTCCATGCGATTGGCAACTTCAACGCAGCAAGGGGATTAGAGATTCTCTATGTATCGTCGGAAGAATTTACTAACGATCTAATCAATGCCATCCGCGCTCATAAAACACAAGCCTTTAGAGAGAAATACCGGCGGATCGATGTTCTATTGATCGATGACATCCAATTTATTGCAGGCAAAGAATCAACCCAAGAGGAATTTTTCCATACTTTTAACACCCTGCATGGGCAAGATAAGCAAATCATTATCACCTCCGACAGGCCTCCCAAAGCTTTAATCACCCTTGAAGAACGGCTTCGATCGCGGTTCGAGTGGGGGTTAACTGCTGATTTACAACCTCCGGATTTTGAAACGCGAATGGCAATCCTACGCTCCAAAGCGGAACGGGCCGGCAGAAAGGTTCCAGGTGAAATTATCGAGGTGATTGCGCGGAGAGTTCAATCAAATATTCGTGAGTTAGAAGGTGCGCTGACCAGGGTGGTCGCGTTCGTCGATTTGAGTGGATTACCGCTAACCCCGAAACTTGTTGAAACTGCCTTGGCGGATTTATTGCCGAGAAGGTCTAAGGTTGAGCCAGAAGAGGTTATAAAATCTGTCGCGGATGCTTTTGGCATCCAGAGGGATAGGATGTTGAGCCGCGACCGCTCTCGAGAAGTCGCTTTGCCGCGTCAAATAGCAATGTACCTGATGCGGGAGGAATCTAATATATCCCTGCCGTTGATTGGAGAAACATTGGGTGGTCGCGATCACACAACGATTATGTATGGATGCGACAAAATTGCTGATTTGCTCGAACGGGATGACCGTTTGCGACGCCAGGTAATCGAAATTCGGGAAACCCTTTATGGGCAGGTCAATATTTGAAATGTGTAATTATCGGTAATAAGCTATAGATAATAATTTGTGCCCGATGATTATCGGGCACTGTTCTTTGTGGGGGCTATTCTGAGGGATCGATCTTCTGTCTCCCTTTCCAAAGTCGATTGACAAAATCTATCCAGGATAAATTGGATTCCTGGGTCTCACCATCTTCGGCTGGCCATGGATCTTGATCGAGCATTTTGCGGATGAAATAGCGGCTGATCAAGACCATTGAAGCAAGAACAGGCGCGGCTAAAACCAAGCCGACGAATCCGATTAACCTGGCAGCTATCAGGGCTGCGACCAACACTGCCGCAGGATGAAGTCCAAGCGTGTCGCCATGAAATTTTGGCACCACGATGTTGTCGAGAACAACATCCAGGATCAGGCATAAGGCGACGACAATTAATGCGTATATCCAGGGTTCGAGACCGAAGTAGTTGTATCCCTGGAAAAAAGCGACCAAAACCGTAACAATCCAAACGATGAAGGGACCCACATAAGGGATAAACCTGGCCACACCGGCCATGATCGCGATGCCCAAAGCATAACGGACTCCCAATGCGGTCAGCAAAATTGAGTAAAGGATTATTGCCAGGATGAAGATCACCATCTGGCCGCGCAGGAATACGTTCCATATTCTACGAAATTCTAAATTCATGCGCTGGATATCTTCGTTATATCCGGGGATATCAACTTGGATCATCTCGTCGGTCACCTCGCCAGTTCGGGCAAGTAAAAAATAAGCTATGACGAGAACGAACATGATCCAGCCCAGCGTGACGAGAGCACTTGCCGCGAAAGAGCTGATCACCGAGCCAAAACTTCCTAACATGGGCTGCAGAATATCCAGGAACTGGTTGGCGAAGGCTTGCAGGTTAGTTTGATCCAACCTAAATGTATAAGGACCAATGGCATAGATTTGGGAAGAGATAGTATTGATAAATTCCGGCAAAGTAACAGTGAAGGTAGTGATTACACCAACCAGGCTTTCCATCTGCTGGATAATTGCAAACCCTGAAACTGTCAAGATCGCGAGCAGGATCAATACAAATAGGAGGAAGACGATATTGACCGACCAGCGCCAGTTCAGGCGGGCGGTGCTGGAGAGTTTTGCAGCGATAGGATGTAATACATATGCCAGAATGACCGCCAGGAGCAAAGGACCGATGATCGATCGAAAATAGATCAACAACGCCACCAATATCCCAACGAAGGTTAAACCGACGATGAGTTTTGTCCCTGAGTTCCAAATTGGGGATGGGGGTGGTGAGGTCGTATCACTCATGGCAGTTGAAGCTCACTAGTTACTTACCCAGAGAAATTTTAATGCCCCACTGAATTTATTTCTATAGTCAATAGGTCACAACAGCCATTCTAACAGCGAGATGAATCTGGTTGACGGATGAAGTGAAAGTCACAAAATAAATGACAAAATAACGAGAATTGTGATGAAAATACCGGCCAGGATACCAATCGTTTGCAAATCCTTTTTTACGTAACTATAGTCAGGATTGAAGCTATCCGGTGATTTTCGGGCACTCGTAACCGCCTCGGATGTGGCTGTTGGTTTCGATCCGGTGCGAGGTGTATTTTTTCGCTTTCGTCTTTTGCTCATTTAGATTCCTGTGTTCCAAATATCAATTACTGCCTGTTTCTAAGCGCGAAGTTATGGCAATTCGCTTATCATCAACCAGGTAAGGATAACACGAAATCAGGGTCAATGTCGGTTGGGATGTGCTGTCCATAATGTCAACCTGGGTAGGCTCAACAACCTGGCTTTCACTGACGACGTATGTATAAGACCGCTGATTTGTATAGATGGTGATCTCATCTCCTGGCTGCAATTGATCTAGGTGACGAAAGATTTCCCCGAAGATATCATTGTGGGCGGATAAGACAACATTGCCAGCAACACCAGGATTGGCAGACCCAACATGCTGACCAACGCCTTTTTTCAATTGTTCCCAACCATCCCCCTGAACGATAGGTGCATCTACGCCTATGGCCGGTATCTGGAGGCGAGTAGCTTGTTCTGGACCTGGTGTAGGGATAGGGATATTGGCCAGCGATTGGACTAAAGGCTTTAAATGCTGAGGAATTTCGGCCTCATTTGGACGAGCTCCCTCGGGAGAAGTTGGCGGGGTATGTCCAGAAGGTAACACCACGGAAGCGATGAGCGCGGTGGGGGTAAGGGTAGGCTGTTCGAGCGCAGTGGCAACCTCGTTGTTCAAGTCCCGCATCATGGTGATGCCATTGAACAACAGCAGTAACAGTCCTACAACTGCCAGCACCTCGACAAACAAGAGCAGACCATCGAGAACCTTTTTTCTTCGGTTGGATGGCGGAGGATCGAGTGTTTCTTCTTCGGATTCATCGAATTCCCCAGATCGCATATCCTCTAAGGAGGAGCCGTCTTTATCTGGTGCGACAAGAACAACCCGTCCCGTACGCCGGTAGCGTTCGAGTCGTTCCTGACGGGAGGCGCGCCTTTTCTCTACTAATAGACGACGCAATTCCTCGGCGGATAAGTCCTCTGGAGAGCCTGTTTTTCGCACGGGAGGGATTATACCTTATTACTTTTTTCTATCTACCGGACACTTTTAAAACTGGGCTCAATTGAGCACTTTGAGAGACATAAATCAACACTTGTAGATCTATTTTGAGTGACAATATTCATCGTACAATCAAAAAAAAGCACACAAAACTGCGATTGAAACTTATTTCGACCGATTTTTCGTTCATTCAAGTGAGTTCTGGGCCTGTCAAAGAGTATCATCATAACTATGTGCCGCAAACTGTCCAGTAGCTAGTACTTTTTTACCATTTTTTCGATGATCCGGCCAAGTTTATCCGCCTGGTCAATTCGATTAAAGTGAGCTTTGACAGTTTCACGTCCATTATTTCCCATGCGAACCCTTTCTTCAGTGTGAACGGCCAGGTGTTTTACAGCATTGACCATAGCATTTGGATCGCCTGGGGTAACTGGTATGCCAGCTTCAGCTTTCTCAACGACTTCCCTGATCACTCCTTCCATCGCAAGTACCACAGGGCGCCCGGCAGCCATGTAATCGAATACCTTATTTGGATAAACCGTAGCATAGAGGGGGATAGGTTTCAGGATGGCGATGCAAACATCTGCGGCTGCCAGCACATCAGGCATACCTTTTTTTGGGACCGGAGGGAGGAACAAAAGGTTATCCAGAGAGAAATCTTCAGCCTGATCTCGAAGGAGCTGCTTCTCCTTCCCATCACCTATCAGGACGAACAAGATATCCGAATTTGCATCTTGTAAAAATTTTGCAGCCGAGAGAACAATGCCAAGGTCATTGGATATGCCATGAGCGCCAGCATATAGAGCAATAAACCTCTCTCCAAGTCCATTAGTCTGGCGGAATTTCGTTCCTTTGGCCTGTGGATTAAACATGGCCGCATCTGATCCATTTGGTACCAGCTCGATGTTAGTGGCTCCGGCAGATTTAACATGGTCAATAAATCCCGGGGAATTGACAACGACCTGGTCTGCATTGCGGTAGAGGAATCGTTCCAGCCATTCTGAAGCTTTTATTAGGGTTGGCTGACGGAGTACTCCAATTGCAACCGCGAAGGCAGGCCACAAATCACGAATCTCAAGAAGAAATGGCACTCTCTTTAATCCAGCTAATGCCCAGGCAGTCAAACTTTGAAAAATTGGAGGGGAGGTTCCCCATACAAGATCTACATCTTTCACCTTTAATCCAAGAAAAAAAGAGGAAATCATGAAGCTTAAAAAACTAAATATCCGGTGGAAAAAACTACGGTGTAAGGCTGAGTATGTATACGCACGCAATACTTTTATCTCGTCTATTGACTCCGGTTCTGGGGCTTCATCTGGCGGTTCCTCCTGGCTCTTTCCGGTCAAGTAGCTGATAGAACTGGCAATAATCGTCACCCTATGCCCGCGCGATTTCAGGTATTGGGCGATCTCGTGATGGCGAGTACCCCCTGCCTCATCTAGTGCAGCGAATGCCTGGTGGATCAGGAGAATATGCATAAAGCTAATACAAAAAACTGGTAATTTCGGGGAACACGAAGATTTGGGTTGTTAATCTTGTGGAAAAGTCCACTGTGAACGGAAGACGGTTGGCAATCTTGATTCCAAAGTTATCGCAAAAGATAAAGCAGGAATTTTGTACCCATAGGTTGGAGAAACCCAACCTGCAATGGGTGATGCGGGTTCGGATCCGAGCAATATTTCTCCACCGCGCACGAGTTCCACGACGGGGCGAAAACCTTCACCACCTTCTTTGGTTGCAGGCTCTATACCAACGAGAAGATTTAGCCAACCATGGGGCGACCTTAACCGTAATGAAGTCTGATAGTTGGTTTCGTTTTCTTCAATCTCCCAAGACCAATCAGGCAGCAACCAATGCAGACGGGCTCGGAAGATCCTATGCTTATGAAAAGGTTCAGATCGGTTTTTCCGCTGATCCTTTTGATAATCTTCCTCCATGATCAGGCTGTCCTCAATGAGCCAAGTCCCAGTTTGATCACTCGTAACAGCCCTGCGATGAGTGATGCCTAGATCTTGGTATCCGTCATGCTGAGCAACCAGTTCAAAACCGGTTCCATCTTCAGATACTTGTTGGTGAACTATTCTAGCCTGTGCCCAATCCAGCCATAGGAAGCGACCAGCACGGGTCATCTGGTCCCGATCTTCAATGGTTACAGTATTGTGAACCTGGGTTTTGACCAAGGAATTATTCCACGGGGGTGGAGTGTTGTAGAGATAAGTCCCTGCGTCTTGGGCAACATTATGACCTCTCCAGTGTAAGTCGAGATGAAGCTGGTCGGCGTGGGCAGGTCTTGATTCGAAATTGGCTACCCTGAACTGCGCACATGACTGATTAAGATGATTGTGCAGCACTAGATGTGAACCGGGGAAATCTTTTACAATGAAGGATTCGGGAAGGTCTTCAGTATCGCTGATATGTTCAGTTTCTTGATCGTACAAACCTAACCAATGGGCGAACTCATCCCAAGGACCAGTGGAGTAAGTTCTTTCTCCAAGAAAAGCTAAAGAAGCAGCCTGGGCAACAGGCCGGAAATCATGGTATGCACAGCTGGAAAGGGGAAGAAAATTTGCGCCATCATTATGACCAAGGTTTGGCACCCGACCCGTTTTGGGATCGACTAAACTCAAAAGCCATTCTGTTCCTGCTGCGAGTCGCTGAGCAGTTTCTTCAGGGAAATCCTCGTCCAACGAGTGAACCCACAAGCATGCTTGCAGCATTAAGCGATGGTAATTAGTGCTGTGCTGAACATATGTCCCAGCGTCAGAAATTTGTGATTGTACAGCCTGGTTGAACCATCCCCAACCTAGCTGGTACCATTTTGCTGCACTTGGGTGATCAGGCAAAGCTTTCGCAGCAGTGATCAATCCAGCAGCTTCTGTCAGGAGATGGTTGTTGTTTTGGGCACGCGCATATGCCAGTGTGGGGGGTATACGTGCAGCATGGTCTGCTATAGAAGCGCTTAATCGTTGTACTCGTTCTGATGTGGTCGCTGGAGATTTCCTGAAAACCTGGTAGGCGAAGACAAAGGCAATTAATCGAATAGCAACTTCCTGACTGGAGATCCAGTTTGGACCTAGATTTGTCAGGTTGATATCTGTAAAGGCTTCAAATTCGCGCCAGAAGGACTCCACGTAAGAATCATCTTCACTAAGCAAGTAAGCTCGAAAGAGCGAATAAGCCCAAGAGAAGCGAGCTGGTTCCCAAACAAATTTTATGTCTTCAACACCAGCTTTTTCCTCGTCGATTGCGAGGCTCGTCCAGTGTTCAAGCGGAAGGGAGACCAATAGATTCAAATCTTGTGGGGGTCCGCCAAAAAGCCGGACCTTGCCCTTACCAATCTCAGTCGCTTCTGCGAAGAGGGATGAGGCTTGCTCACCAATTACCTTCGTCAACCAATCCCGATTGGGAATGGCGATTAAATTCGGTGAAATTTCATAATCAGGATTTCCCTGAGAATTAACCGGTTGTTTTGTTGGCGTCATACGGCGAAAAAGCCCTGATCGCAAGCCGAACTGGTAGTAACCATACCACCAGACCTGTCGTAGTCCAAGCTGGCGAGTTGCTTTCAGGGCAGTTTTGAAATTTTGTGTGTAAGACACCGGGGTAATTCGATATGGATTACAAATTTTATGGGATCAGTCGAGAAACTCGACCAGCTCTTCCATCAATGAAGAAAGAATTTGGGTCGATCGAAGTGGATCTCCAGGGACTTCCAAGCTATGATCGGCATTCTCAATCACGTGGAACTCTATAATAGCTTTTTCTTGAAGCTGCTTGACGTTGACAGAGTCAAAAGTATGGTCAGCTTTGCTGCCAGCAACAAATGCTGGATCGTTCAATTCCAGGACAGTCTTTGAAACTGGAGGCAAATAGAACAAAGGGGTAAACCAAAT
>CALBUI010000351.1 GCA_937968125.1 uncultured Anaerolineales bacterium
GTTACCCGGGAGGATTTGATCACCGTGGTCAACTCCCGACTGGAGCGCTCGCACCAGCTGCACGTAGTCCAGCTCCAGCAGGCCTATGAGACAAGTTTGGCAGTTTTGGCAAATGCCATCGAGGTGCGCGATCAGTATACTCGTGGACATGTTGAAAGAGTGATGGCATATGCATTTGCTATTGCCGAGAACTTGACCGAGCCTGAATTCGACCACGACCAGCTGCGCTTTGGCGCTATGCTGCACGATATCGGTAAGATCCATATCCGGGAGACAACATTGTGCAAGGATCATTCCCTAACCGATGATGAGTGGTCAGAGATCAAATTGCATCCCTCTACCGGCGCCGAGATGATTAAAGATATCCCCTACCTCTCACCGGCGATTCCAGTTGTTCGCTATCACCACGAGCGTTGGGACGGCAGCGGCTATCCACAGGGACTCAGCGGGGAGGCTATCCCCTTAGTAGCTCGCATCGTCACCGTCGCAGATGGATTTGACGCAATGACCACCGACCGGCCGTACAGCACCGCACGCTCGCTGGAGCAGGCCCGCCAGGAGATCGTTGCAGGCATTGGCACTCGCTACGATCCGGAAGTGGTAAACGCCTTTAACCGGGCTTGGGATTCAGGCCGCATTCGAGAGATTGCAATCCAACCCCCAGACACTTTGTAGTAGTTCAGTCTCTTACAGGAAAACGCCCACAAGGGGGGTATCCAACATATCTGAAACTGAATGCTTGAAGGTAGATCAAATATATTTAAACGTAGTCTAGAGCCTGCCCCGCATGAGGCGGGGGCCTTGTGCCAGTAATACCGAACCACGTTTATCTCAACCTAGTTACCATCCATTATTACACTATTGGTGATAGTCTATCCTTCGATCAATCATTTCCCCCAGCGAGTTGGGTCTCTTCGACCGGTGCTGCCTTCGAGCCGACCGATTGAGACATGGTGATCACCACCACTGAACCCAGGATGAATAAAGCCGCCAGTAGAACTCGCGAAGTCAAGGCTTCTCCTGCCAGCAAGCTGCCTAACATTATCGCCACCAGCGGGTTGACATAGGCATAAGTCGAAACAAGCGTGGTTGGTGCAACTCTCAGCAGCCAGATATAAGAAGCGAATCCCACCCAAGAGCCGAAAATAACCAGGAAACCAAAACCAAGTAGGGAATTGGTTGTAAATTCTGCCGGATTCACACGGCTCCATTCTCCAACCACTGTCCCAAGGATAATCAATCCCAAGCTTCCGACCAGCATCTGCATGCCCGTGGCCAACAAGGGCGAGTCAGGCAGCTGGGCGCCGCGATTGTACAGCGAACCGATCGCCCAGGAGTAGGCGGCGAACAAAAGGACCGCAATTCCCACCAGGTCGACCTGATCCTCGCTGCCCACCATCTGGGATGGTCCGACCAAAATGATGATCCCGATAAATCCCGCGATGACGCTCAAGATCACCCAGCGGTCGGGCCGGCGACCACCAGGTCGGATTGTGTCAAGCAACGCGATCCACAGGGGGACGGAGGCGATCATCAAGGAAGCTATCCCAGACGCCACGCGCTGTTCTGCCCACATGACGGCACCATTCCCGCCCACTATCAAGAACAGGCCAACAATCGCCGCTGAACGCCATTCCACGCGCACGGGTTTTTTCTCCCTACGCAGCCTGCTGAAGGCATACAACACCGCACCCGCGATCAGGAACCTGAAACCCGCGGCCAGGAAGGGCGGCATGCTCTCGACCACGAAGCGGATCGCCAGGTAAGTAGATCCCCAAACGATGTAAAGTGCGATCAAAGCGGACCAAATGGCGTAGCCAGAAGCAGAACTGCCCTTAGCAGTTGAATTCATCAGGCGCCCACCATCACGTTGTTCCCAGTCCTTGCCAGATCAACCTTAGCCATCTCCCAGCCCAGTAAAGCTTTCTTGCGATTGGGCCCATAGCGGTAATCACCGAATTCGGCGCTTTTGCGGATGACCCGGTGACAGGGGATCAGCACCGGAAGTGGATTATGCGAGATCGCATTACCCACGGCTCTCGATGCACCAGGCATTCCGATGTGAATGGCGATGTCCTCATATGAAACCACCGAACCAGAGGGAATTCTCAGCAGCGCTTCCCAAACTTTGACCTGGAAATTGGTCCCCTTGAAGAATAATCGCATTGGGGAGTCCAGTTGGGCTTCGAGCAATCCCATCATTTCATCGATAACGTTTTTGGTTCCATCGTTATCCAGGGTGAATTTCGCCGCTGGCCAATCATTTTTCAAGCTAGATATGGCAGGCTCGCGGTCCCCATTTTCTAAAAAGATCAGGCTGCAGATCCCACGATTGGTTATTGCAACCAGGCACTCCCCAAAAGGACTGTAGTGAAAGCCGTAATGTATATCCAGACCTCGTCCACCCTGTTTATACTCACCAGGTGTAACCGCTTCGTAATTTACAAAAAGATCATGCAGCCGGCCGGGTCCCGATAGCCCGGTGGCGTAACTCACGCTGAGCAAATCCTCAGACTCCGCCAGCAATTGTTTAGCCTGCTCTTTGGTCAAATACTGCATGAACTTCTTAGGGCTGATGCCGACCCAACGGGAGAACAGCCGCTGGAAATGGTATTCGCTGAGGTTTACGCTGCGCGCCATTTCACTCAAACTGGGATGTTCTTTATAGTGTTCCTGCAGGTAGTCGATCGCCTGCCCAACTCTTTGGTAATCTTCGGATAGCTGCCGATAATCTGTTGTCTTCATTATCTTCTTCCCTTACAAATTTCTGCCAATTCTTTCTGACTAGATATCAGCAATTATAGAGATTACCGGGTGTATTAACCACCCGATTCTTGCTCTGGTATCCCGCCATGATACCAGAGTTTTATCCCCACGAAGATGCCTTGTCGCCCGAAAATTCTGCGAGATCATGAGTGGATTATAAATAATGTGCTAATACGTTGCATCCCGGCTTACCCCATGTTAAAATAAAACCGCGCAAATGCTAATTTGGTTTCCACTGAGATACAGCAAAGCAAATTTTGTCCTCCTGAGGGCATTATTTTTGTGGTATAAAGCGGGAACAATCTTGCTGGAGGGCTTTTAATGTCGGATATGGTAGAAGTAGTGATCGACAGCATCCGGGTCAGCCTGATGTCGCAGCAGCGGATCGTCATTTTACGTGAGGTTGATGATGAACGCTACCTGCCAATCTGGATTGGCACCCCAGAAGCTGATTCAATCACGCTCGCGTTGCAAGAAGTCGAAGTTGCCCGCCCGCTGACTCATGATTTGCTGAAAAATATATTCAATTCCCTGGAAGCCCGCATTCTACGCGTTGAAGTCGTGGCTTTGCGAGATGACACCTTTTACGGCAATATTGTAGCTGAATTGAATGGCAAGACGGTGAACATCGATTCGCGTCCCTCGGATGCGTTAGCCCTTGCAGTGCGCACGCATGTCCCCATCATGGTCACTCAATCGGTGATGGATTCTGCTGGCATCATCCCAGAAGAAGATATGCAGGAAGAGGGTGAGGAGATACTCGAAGCCCCTGAGGTGGGGTCTGAGCGCTTATCTGTATTTGAAGACTTCCTCGAAAATCTCGAAGAAGATCCTAGCGACGAAAATGAAGATGAAGAGGATGATGATTAAGCTTCCTTGACGTCCAATCCACCGGGGTCACGGCAATCTGGCCGGTCACCCCGGTTTTTTATCCGCCTCAAAAATTATCAATCACCTGGTTTCCCGTACCTTCTTTACTGGGCTCCAGTGCAGCAACTAGATTCGGTCAATATCAAGAGATTGGATGACTCACGATTTTTAAGGTCATCGAATAGGTACCTATGACAGAGCTTTCCGCAGCTGAAGTTAATACCTCCCCCGGACCGCAGGTTGTACCCCACAGCCGGGAGGCCGAGGAAGCTGTCATCGGCGCTATTCTGATCAATCCAGAAGCCTATTACGACGTGGCTCAATTCCTTTCAGGAGATGATTTCTACATTCATCGCCACCGCTGGATATGGGATGCCTTTACCCATCTCCAGGAGGGGCGCACACCGATCGATTTCTTAACGGTAACTGAACAGCTGGATCAAATGGGACAGCTGGGAGAGGTTGGTGGCCCGGCCTACCTGACAGCCCTGGTCAATAATGTGCCCACCTCGCTGCATGCTGAAGCCTATGGACGGGTGGTGGAGGAAACAGCCGTCCGCCGGCGCATGCTCCAAGCTGCCAACCAGATCGCCAAGATGGCTTATAAAGAAGACAGCAGCATCGACGAAGTGATGAATGATGCTGAGAAAGCCATCTTCGGAGTCAGCGAGAGAAGGCTGACTCGCGACTTACAGCCCATTCAACAGGTGTTGAGCGATTATTACGACCGCATAGATTACCTGATGCGTCGTGGGGATGACACCTTTGGCGTCCCGACCAACTTCATCGACCTCGACCGTTTATTGGGCGGCATGCAGCCCTCCGATTTCTTGATCATTGCTGGTCGCCCCGGGATGGGCAAGACGGCCTTCATGCTCTCGGCTGCAAAAAATGCTGCCCAAATCCATAAGAAACACGTCGCCGTGTTCTCCCTGGAAATGGCCAATGAGCAGCTGGTTCAAAGATTGATCGCCCAGGAGACTGGCATCGACATCCACCATCTGCGCACCGGCAAGCTGACCGATAATGAGTGGCCTTTGTTCGCCCAAGCGATTGAGGTGCTGGGCGACACTCGCATCTTCCTCGATGATACCCCTGGTTTGACACCGCTGCAGTTGCGTACCAAGTGCCGGCGGCTGCACCTTGAATTCCGCCTGGATTTGATCCTGGTTGATTACCTGCAGCTGATGAGCGGCGGGATGCGCATCGAGAACCGGGTGCAGGAAGTGTCTTATATTTCCCGCAATATGAAGATCCTTGCCCGGGAGTTGAATGTGCCCGTGCTGGCGGCTGCCCAACTTTCGCGAGCGATTGAACAGCGCGCCGATAAAGAACCGCAGCTATCCGATCTGCGGGAGAGCGGCAGCCTGGAGCAGGATGCGGACGTGGTTATGTTCATCCACCGGCAAGACATGTATGATAAAGACACCACCCGGCCCAACGTTGCTGAAATCAAGGTCTCAAAACACCGCAACGGTCCGACCGGGTCGATTGAATTGATCTTCAGGAGTGGGCTGGCTAGATTCGAGAATGCGGCCACCAAGGATGTCGATCTTTCCAAGCTCGCCTGATCTGATTGGGTAATGACTACATTTACAGGTTTCCCCGAAGGTAAAGTCCACTTCACCAGCATACCGGACCCATTTTTCCGCAATCTGCTGCCTATTATTGACCATTTGGGTGAATTAAAGATCACCCTTTACGCGTTCTGGCTGTTGGATCACATGGAAGGGGCTTTCCGTTATTTGAGATTAGCCAACTTTCTTGATGACCAGGATTTCATGGCCAGCCTGGCGGATGATCCCCAGCAAGCCCGTGAAAACCTGGAAGATGCCATCTCCCGCTGCCTTGAGCGCACTACCTTGATCAAAGCCACCCTTGAGCTGGATAATAACATTGAAGATTTCTATTTTCTAAATACTCCCAAGGGCCGGGCTGCAGTGGGAGCTATCGAGAGAGGCGAGTGGCGGCATTCAGGAGACCCGGCTTACCCCCTGGATGTGGTCAGTGAACCACCAGGCATCTATCACTTGTATGAAGAAAATATCGGCCCATTGACGCCGATGATCGCCGAGACATTAGATGATGCTGAAAATACCTACCCATACAATTGGATCGAAGAAGCTGTCCGCATCGCTGTGGAGAATAACGTCCGCCGCTGGAGTTATGTGGAAGCCATTCTAAAACGTTGGCAGGAAGGAGGTCGAGATGAGCGAGAGGATCGACGAGACACTGAAAAGGATCGCCGAAGCTACGTCGAAGGAGAGCTCTCAGACTTCATCGAACACTGAGGATCATTCCGCTCCACGAAAGGCGGATTTGTTGGGCGATCCCGAATGCCCGCACTGCGGTGGCTTGGGGTATATACGGGCTGATGTTCCAGTTGGTGATCCAGATTTCGGAAAAGTCAGCACCTGTTCCTGCCGCCAGTCACAGGTTAGCCAACAGGTTCATAAACGGCTATACTCGCTCAGCCATTTGGCCGAGCTGCGCCATTTAACGTTTGAAAATTTCCAACCACGTGGGAGAATCGGCTTGGGTGAAGTCCAGGCTGATTCGATCGAGCTGGCCTACAATCAGGCCCAGCAGTTTGCTCAGTCTCAGCAGGGGTGGTTGTTCCTAGAAGGGCCATACGGCTGCGGCAAGACTCACCTCGCTGCTGCCATCGCTAATTATTCGGTTGGACTAGGCGTTCCCACTATCTTTATCACGGTTCCTGATCTTTTGGATAGTCTGCGCTATACCTGGGATAATAGCGACACGAATTACGAAACCAGGTTTGAGGAGATTCGCCAATCACCATTATTAGTGATGGATGATTTTGGAACCCAAAACACTACACCTTGGGCGCAGGAAAAGCTTTTTCAGATAATAAATTTCCGCTATACAAACCAGCTGCCGATGGTTATCACGACTAATAATTCTTTAAATGAAATTGAAGAACGTATTCGATCTCGGATGCGGGATCCGGAGTTAGTGACTCGTGTGAAGATTAAAGCCCCAGATCACAGGAATCCTACCGATGAATCAGGTCATTCAGACTTATCTTCTTTAGATTTATATGGTGATCGGAAATTCGGAAATTTCAGCGATCGACGCGGAGAAGGTTTACAATCTGATGATTTGCAAAATCTTGAAAAAGCTCTAAAAGCAGCCCATCATTTCGCTGAGAATCCTCAGGGCTGGTTAGTTTTTCTAGGAGGTCATTTTAATGGGAAAACACATTTAGCAGCTGCTATAGCAAATTATCGCGCCAAGATGGGAGATCCGCCCCTTTTTGTATCTGCCCCAAATTTATTGGATCATCTACGCGCTACTTTTTCTCCAACCAGTACGGTTAGATATGACCGCATATTCGATGAGATTAAAACAACGCAAATGTTGATACTGGATGGACTTGGAACTCAATCCATGACACCTTGGGCACGAGAAAAAATCCACCAATTATTTGAATATCGATATTACGCCGAATCACCAACAGTGATCACTATGTCAGATAAGTTGGAAGAATTTGAGGCAAAAGAACCTGGATTAGCAAGTCGATTGTTAGATAAAAGAGTGTGTCATATTTACGGCATTACTGCACCTTCTTTTCACGGCACAACTCCCAACCAGAGGAAATCAAACAAGAAAAAACGCACATAACGACACAAAACCATCTTATTAAAGGACAATTGATGAGCCAATCTAAAGACGTTTGTTTATATTGTGAACGAGACAGCAACCAGGTACCGTTGATGCCAGTAGTTTTTAAGGATCAAGATCTCTGGATCTGCCCACAGCATCTGCCGATCTTGATTCACAAACCTGCTCAACTGGCGGACAAACTGCCTGGTGTGACCCAACTTTCACCAGTGGAACCGCACCATCACGATTGATCTTCGATGGGGGTAAGTAAACCGTAAGTAAAAAATCACCCTTTTGATCCTTCTGATAAGTTTCGGCGAGGTTATTATGAGTAAAGTGGCAGAACTGCCTTTACCCCCCCACTATGATCCACAAAAGGTGGGCCAGGTCTGGCGGGTACCATATGAAGAACGGGCAGCCGAGGCGCGTGAGTGGGCGAAGCTGCACAACCTGAGACCCAACGAGGGTGATGAATTCAAGATCGCCCTGGTTCTGATCGATGTGCAGAACACTTTTTGCATCCCCGATTACGAATTATACGTAGGAGGGCGGTCTGGGACTGGCGCAGTAGATGACAACACCCGGTTAGTGGAGTTCATGTACCGCAACCTGGGGGCTATCTCGCATATTTCGCTGACGCTGGACACCCACGTGGCAACGCAAATTTTCCATCCCATCTTCCTGGTAAATGAAGATGGGGAACACCCTGCGCCATATACCCTGGTAACTTCAGAGGATATCCAGCTGGGGCGTTGGCGCTTTAATGAGATCATCGCCGATGACCTGGGCATCGAGCCCAGTTACGGGCAGTCACTGCTCGAGCATTACACAGACCGGCTGGCCAAGAAAGAGAAGTTCGACCTGACTATCTGGCCTTATCACGCCATGCTGGGCGGCATCGGCCACGCCCTGGTGTCTGCTGTTGAGGAAGCCGATTTCTTCCACACCATTGCCAGGTCCAGCCGGCCGGACTACGAGATCAAGGGCGCCAACCCGCTCACGGAACATTATTCTGCTATTGGCCCCGAGGTGCTCACCGGCCCAGATGGGGAAAAGCTGGGCGAGAAGAGCGAGAAGATCTTCAAGAAGGTCCAGAAGTACGATGCGGTCATCTTCGCCGGGCAGGCCAAGAGCCACTGCGTAGCCTGGACATTATCCGATCTATTGGATCAGATCCAGGAATACGATCCGGATTTGGTTAGTAAAGTGTACTTGCTGGAAGACTGCAGCTCCCCAGTAGTTGTCCCGGGGGTGATCGATTACACCGATCAGGCAGACGCAGATTTTGCGCGCTTTACCGAGGCAGGCATGAACATCGTTCATTCGACGGAACAGATGACTAACTGGCCGGGGTTGGGGGAATAAAAAAAAGATATTGGGTATTTGTTATTAGTAATTGAGACTCAGATTATAAAAGAGCTCTATGTGGAGTTCTTTTTAAATTGTCAATATCCTACCTAAGTGAAGGATTGTGGACAATTCTTGAATGATTACGGGACAGGTTTAGTGGACCTGTTATGACGACAATTGTGATCGCGGTTACGACCAGGATTACGCCATATCCCCAGTAGTTGTCGAGATTCTTTGGGTTGATTCCAGTGGATAACATCCAATAGGCCACCCAGAACTCCGATCCATGCAGCACTACCACCAGCAAAAGACACCCTTTAGTATTGTTGAAGATCCAGCTGAAGAAGATTGACCAGGGCAGCATGAATATCAAGAATAAAGCCGCCATGGCCACCAGGAAGCCTTTCTGAGCGATCCATCCATCATAGGGGAAATCCGCAAGAGAAGGATGCTGAAGCCTGGCGTAGAGTAAGAGCGGAAGATGCCAGAGGCCGGCCAAAACCGCACGGATAACGCTCGAGAAAAATGCGTTGTAACGCGTCTGAAGTCTGGGTGTGAGGAAACCGGTCCAGCCCAGCTCTTGTCCCAACCCAGCCACAACAAAGAAGATGATGAACAATGGCACAATCTCAAAGGTTAGTCTAATGCTTTCAAATGAAAGCGGTTCCCCTTGGAAGAGAGTATTGAACACTGTACCGAGGATTATGGCGGAGAGAGAGAATAAGAAAGCAAACAGCCAGTATCCGAATCCAGCCCGCCATATCAGCAGCCTGTGTATCATTAACTTCAAGCCGGCCTTTCCATCTTCCAGTAGGGTCATAATTATCCCTGCGATCGAAACAGAAAGAACAGAAAGCAGGGCTGCACTGGGTGGAAGTATCCCTTGGGCAGCAAGAAATATAGTCCCACCACCCAGTGCCATAGCTAGGATGAAAAATGTGGCTACTGAATATCTGGATAGCCTGGTTGCAACTGTTGTCAATTAATTCCCCTTAATCAAATCCGGCTTGTTGGCCGTTATAGTAGAGACGATTCCCGATGTTTTTTGACACACAAGAAGATGTTTTACCAGCATTGTCGTGGTAGCTTTAAACTTTTTTCGGTCACCAGAACCGATGGCGAACTAGCCGGGGTGGTGTAGGGGGCATGGATATTCGTTAATAGATACCGCTATTGGATTTGATGAGACTTTCCCCGCTTTCTATGGTTTTAGAAAATAGGATTTGAATAAAATATCGCTTTCTTTGCAGGTCCACACGCTGTAGCCTTTGGATTTCAAGATATCAATCCCTGGTGCTGGCAGGAATGAGGTGACGAGCTCGATGATTTCTCCAGACTCGACCTTCTTTGATTCAGAAAGGATGATCACCAAAGTCATCTTATCTTTATCTCCTACTTTGTCCTCATCGACCGAAAGCGCAATCTTATCCGGCGAGAACCAGGCAGGTTGGCCACCAAGGTATTCTTGATCATCGTATGACTCCGAGCTCACCGGCTGGCCGACAGCTTCGCTGATTTGGGCGATCAACTCATCGAGAGGGACATCGCCAACGGCAGAGATGTGTTTAATGGTTGCCACCTTGGCGACCGATCTTCTAAGGAGTGGATTCCTCAGTTTCTTGAAAGGGGGGGCGATGCCGATCAGTACTTCTTCCAGCTCCGGATAGGCTTCTAAAAGCGCATGAACCGTGACTGATGGGGTGATCTCAATATTACTTTGTGTCATTTTATTCCCATAATAATTTAACTTGTAAATTTTCCGCCTCTTTGACCTGAGCGGTTAAACTGAGATGATTGCAGTTCTTGACGAATGTTGAGATGGGGAGTGACTGCTAGGCCAGCATCCCCACCATTTTCACTCCGCTCCTAGGGACTTCAGGTACTCGTAGCTCTTCAGCATGGCATCATCACCGGCGACTTCCAATGTGGTGTACTCAACATGCGGCGCATCTTTGAGCACCTCGTACACACCAGCCACGTCGATCGCACCAGTCCCCAAGGGGATCAATCCCATTCCAGTACCCCACATAGTGCCGCGCTGGGGTTCCATCTCGGTTGGTAGGTCTTTCCAGTGGATGTGATAGATGTCCTCTTTGAATTCCTCGGCCAATTCGACCGGGTCTGAACCGCCCAACCAGGAGTTGCCGGTATCGAGGTTGATTTTTAAACTGTCCGGATTACCGAGCGCATCCATCAGCGCCCGCAGCCCCTCTTTGGTGTCCGTCAGGGGTCCATGCGGTTCGAGCAGCACTTTTACGCCCATATCAGCCGCCAGACGGACCGGTTCGTAGAGTTTTTCTGCCACTACCAGGACCTGCTCATCGAAGGATAGGTCCTCGGCCCAACCGGTCTGAGGATGGCCCTCGGTGGTGATCACGTGCGGAACCCCCATGCCGGCCGCCAGCATGATCGCTTTCGAGATTTCATGCGTGCCAAACCTGGATGGGGAGACCGGGTCGAGCAGGGTGGCGTGGGCGCATACTGTGGTGGCGGTTAACCCATGCTTATCGAACATGCGCTTCAGGTCCAGGGGGTTACCGTCCAGGCTGGCGGTGGCCGCAAAACCATAATCCCGGCCCAGGGAGCTGCCCGGATGGCTGTCGGTCACATCGGCGTACTTGAAGCCCATGCCCGCGATGCGTTCCAGCTGGTGGTCCAGGGTGGAGAAAGGGTCGATCAGGGCAAAACATCCTACTTTCATGGTGGTCCTCCTAAGAATGGAATTTGTGGCTCTTGATTCTCACTTGCGACAGAGAGATTAAGAGATGGGTATGCACTACTGATAATCGAAGAAACTATGTACCAATAAATCGCCCCCGGTGGGGAGGAGTGTTGTTTTGTGCTCTAGGTGTAGCTAGGCCACTCACTCCCAGGAGTTAAGAATACAAGAAGTTAAATGAAAAATCAAGCAAGTAGTGAATTTTAATTCCACCGAGCGTGGGATTTGTAATCCCCCTGGTCGGGGACAGGCCTGCATACAGCGCATTACGGGGATTTCAAATCCCCTCAGAGCTAAACCCTGAGAGGGAATCTAAATATGTTCTCGCGGGATTACAAATCCCCGTTTTGGCGGGACTAAAGCCTGTTTGAGCGCATTGGAAAAATCCTACTCAAGACGTACCATTTAAGTGACATTAATGTATGTGTGTTACTTTATAATGTATAATTCAAGCAGAACGTTGCCCCCCTCAACGTTCCCTAGCCGACCACCATGCAAGTCATGACCCCGTTGGTGGTCGGCGTTTTATGTTCAGATGATATCCTATTGCCTTCATCTGTCTGAAAGGAAATCACCACGTCGGTTAGGGATCGAACCAGAAATACATAGCCTATTTGAGTGTTCGGATCATTGCTCAAAAGAGATTTGGAATCCCCGTAGTTTGTGCAGAGAAAAATCAATTAAGAACCCCCCAAAACTAGTTTCTGGGGGGTGTTATACCCTGTGGAGTTTAATGCTATTAGGGATTTCCTTCAAAGTGATGCCAGGATTCGAAATAACCCCAGAATGGATCCATACTTTCAAACGAACCACGGAAGGTTGCCTGCAAGCCAGCCAGACCTTCATCACACTGTAGGATCGATCCGGACATCACCCCCTTCTTATTAAAGGTTCTTACATTGAGCTCACATGTGCCATAGATTCCGTCGACTGTACCCTCAAAGTATGCCTTTTGTGCTTGACCAGGTTTTACAGGCTGTGTAACTGTCCCCAACCAACTTCCATCGACAAGATCATAAGTCGGATTTAGTGGGTCAGTGGTTTGATCCCAATTGGTCCATACACCTTGAGTGTAGATTGGTTTCGTGGCAAAAACCGGTGATGCGATCAACAACGTCAGAACCAGTACTAGCGCTAAAACAAAGAGAATTTTCTTCATGATAGACCCTCCTAAAGTTTATTGTCTAATTTTCTTTATTATCTGGCTGATTTAGGTCTTTCTGTCACCACCTCTAATCGCTATCACCTCCCTTGAAAAAACATATCCGGACACAATGGCCGGTTTCGCAATTGGCTTCCCAATGATTTTCCCTTGGCTATGATGATTGTTTCAGTGATAGGGAAAGCAACCAAAATGGACCCCTGTTTCGTCGCCTCCACAAAGTTGGTGTATGAAGTTACATAAATTTGTGAATTACTGTTGACAATCTCCCGGTTATATCCCCAATGAGCCTCCTTGATACAACGATGCTGAATGAACAATCGCTTCTATAGTATATAGGATTGTGAGAACGAGATCAATCCCCAATTGAGAAAATCTCACTGGTAAACATTATTTAATAGGAGACTTTTCCATTCACTTCACAATTAAAAGTTTGATATATCCTCAGGCATATTGTCTTTTCGAAGACCCTCCAGATAATATTCCATATCTCCGGGATCCGAGAAAAGGTGAGTCTCCCTGACGAAATCGATGGAAATATCAGGTCTTTGGCTACGCAGTTCCTGGAGGTAGTATTTTGCTTCATCCAGCTGGTTGAGGTGGCCAAGCGCGGAGATTAGCACTGAGTAGCGCGACCACTGAAAATTGGGCTTCTGGAGGGCTTTCACCGCCCAATCGGCTGCACCTTCGTAATCATGCATGAACAAATGGGCATCAGCCATGCGCACCAGGAAAGAGCCCATGTTCGGATCACGGGGACTCAATCTGATCGCCGTTTCAAGGTGTTCGATCGCCTCGCTTGATCTGCCGGTGAACACCTTGGCCGCACCGATGCTGTAATGCCCCCAGGCCAGGCTGGGATTGAGTTCGAGGGCTGTCTCCAGCTCCGGAATGGCCAGGTTGTGTTCCCGGCGCAGGTAGCGCACCCTGCCTAAGGAGCAGTGGGCGGCTGCATCCTCCGGGTCCAACTGGACAGCTTTCAGCGCCGCGGCCAGGGCTTCCTCCCGGTCTTGTTCGGGGGTATCGGAATGACCATATACCAGGCAGAAATAGCCTGCTTCGGCCAGACCGGCATAAGCTGCTCCAAGTTCAGGGTCCAGTTCCAGCGCCTTGCGGAACAGCTGCCGGGCCTGGTCGATATCCTCCCGCGAATAATGGTACAGGTACCATAGTCCCTGCTGGTATAGATCCCAGGCCTGTAAATTCTCGGGATGCTTAGCCCTGGCCTGTTCCCTTTCTGCCTTGCCGAGTTCAGGCTCGAGCGCGCCGACAATAGTCTCTGCCAGCTCATCTTGAAGGTCGAATACATCTAAAAATTCCCGATCGAAGCGTTTAGCCCAGACGTGTTTACCAGAGATTCCTTCGATGAGCTGGGAGCTGACCCGGATGCGATTTCCAGACTTTCGCAGGCTGCCTTCAACAATGTATTGGACCCCCAACTCGTTGGCCACCTGGCGAAGATCAATAGAGCGGCCTTTATAGGCAAACGTGGATTGGCGAGCGATGACAAAAAACCAACGAATTCTCGATAGGGCAGTAATAATCTCTTCGGTAACGCCATCCACAAAATATTCTTGTTTAGGATCTCCGCTGAGGTTTTCAAAGGGCATCACCGCGATAGATGGTCTCTCCGCATGAGATAGCTGCGACGTCGTCTTGATTTGGGCTTCTGGGGATAATACCCGGTAGGCTCTGATCGGAGCAGCGATATTCTTGACATGTTGTTCGCCCATGAACTCATAGGTGTAAGGAAGTTTCTCACCTAGTGCAGCCCTTACCGATTCGGAGATGCAGATGCCGCCTGGATCGGCCAGGCTCTCCAGGCGAGCGGCGATATTGACTCCGTCCCCAAAAATATCATCCCGGTCGACGATCACCTCGCCCAGGTTGACGCCGATGCGAAATTGCAATTTGCGATCCTCGGGCAGGTCTTCATTGCGGTTGACCAGGGACTTCTGAATCGAGGCCGCGCAGTTGATGGCGGAGGTGACCATGTCAAAATCGGCCAGTACCGCATCACCGGCATAATGCACCACCCGACCGTTATGCTGCCCGATTAAGTCGGCGATTAGATCGAGATATTCACTCAAGCGGCTGTGGGTACCAAGCTCGTCAGCACCGGTGAGCCGGCTGTAGCCCGCCACATCGGCGTAGAGGATGGCAGACAGTTTACGTTCGTAACTTTCTGAATGCATTTGTTCCTAGATGAGTTTATCATTCTGACCGGTTATCTAGCAAAATTCCCAACCTGTCAGTGAGGCAATTGTGTGATGAGTGGAATAAGAGTATCTAAAATTTTATCATCCAATTTAACATACGAATTGTCCATAATTGATGTTTGAGAATCTTCTTGTTGCCCACGACTCCCGCAGCGAGGTACAGGAAAGGCCTCGTCCAATCCTGTGAGAGGTGATTTTTTTCAAATTCACTATATGGAATTTAATAAAAATGTGGTTACAATCATAATCATCGCTTAAAATCCAGTAAGCCAAAGAATATGTCTTTAAAGGGAATAAATTATGCTAGATGAAAATCATTTTGAAAAAATTTCCCAGGCTTTGCCTTTCCTGGAAACAGCATCTACTCAGATCATCAGGGATTTTAAAGATTTTGCATATTATGTAAAGATCCCTTCTGGAAGAGAAATTTTTGTCGAGGGAGACGAAGTCGACGGAATTGCTTTGATGATGACCGGAGTTGTTCGGGTTTATAAGCTCGGAGAAACAGGACGGGAGATCACCCTTTATCGTTTTGGGGAAGGCGAATCTTGTGTCATCACAGCCAATGCGATCCTCAACCAGCAAGACTTTCCCGCAATTGCCCAGGTGGAAAAAGATGCAGAAGCTGTGATGATTCCAGCGGATGTGTTCAGCGATTGGGTGAGTAAATACGGTCCCTGGCGGGATTTTGTCTTCAGCCTGGTTTCAAATCGCCTGGCAAGTGTTATGGATATTGTCGATCAGGTCGCCTTCCAACGCATGGATCGTCGTGTGGCTTCATTTCTTCTAGATCGATCAAAACTTCAGAACCCGATTAAGATCACCCATCAAGAAATTGCCAACGAGATCGGCAGCTCACGGGAAGTGATCAGCCGTCTCCTGGAAGATTTTTCAAATCGGAAGTTGGTTCGTCTGTCACGGGGGGAAATCCAAGTCCTTGATTTTGAGGAATTAAGAACCTATCTGGCTTTGTGATATTGTCACAGACAAAATCTACAGATTTTTATACAATATCTGCAATTCACTACGATCAAGGAGATATTGTGATGAACCCATTTGTAAAATTCATGGCTTCCAAGACTGGCCGGATAACCCGCGTTGTAGCAGGAGCAGCATTGATTGCCTGGGGTTTGCTTGGATTATCAGGGACTGCAGGAATTATCGTGGCTGTAGTCGGTCTGGTTCCTTTACTGGCAGGTTTGTTTGATGTGTGCGTTTTCGCTCCCCTCTTCCGCAACCCATTCAGAGGTCCGGAAATTCGAGGAGAACAATAGGTCAAGATCAATGAGGACGTTGGGTAGTAAATTCCCGTTGTCCTCAATTGGATCAGCGAGATGCCTTTATCTAATTTTTCCAAATCCTTACTATTTGTAATCGTCCAGTTCGCGTGTTTGGGTTTGATTGCTTTGACAGGTCCACTATTTCCTTCAAACGCAGTCTTGTTGGTCCTCGAATTACTCGGCATTGGGTTGGGCATTTGGGCCATTCTGGCGATGCGTATTGGAAACTTTAACATCACGCCCGATCCGTTAAACCACAGCCAGCTGGTGACATCCGGTCCTTACCGTATGATTCGTCACCCAATGTATCTGGCAATTTTGCTGACCACTCTGCCGTTAATAATTTATAGCTTTGACATTTTCAGGTTGGCAATATGGTTGGTTCTACTAATTGATCTTATATTTAAACTGGTATATGAGGAAAATTTGTTATCTGAAAAACTGGTTGGTTATGACAGGTATATAGAACGAAGTTTTCGATTATTTCCATATATTTATTAGATTCCAGTTCGAGAATCTATAGTTGATCGATTTAATAGAGCCAAAATATCCCACATGCCTGCTTACCTTTGGATTTCCTTTAACGTCAATACGATCTCTCCAAGAACTAGCCCCTTTGTAATCGAGAATGCAAAGTTTCCTTTTCCAGCGACGTCAAGATCAAAAACTGGACAAAACTCGCCTGATCAAGTAAAATAACGCGCTGCAATATTGGAAAGGAAAGTTGGAGGAACTATTTTGGCAAATCTCAAGTCCGCAATTAAACGTAACCGGCAGAACAAGAAGCGTCGCCTGCGCAACCGAGTATATCGTGGTCAGGCACGCACATTCATTCGTGACGCAAGGGCAGCAATGCTGTCTGAAGACCTTGATGAAGCGCGCGAAACAACTCTCTTGGCGGTAAAAGCCTTGGATAAAGCTGCCGAAAAAGGTGTATTACATAAGAACAACGCTTCCCGGCGCAAGAGCCGTCTGATGAAGCAGCTGGCAGCCCTGGAAAAACAGGCCGCTTGATATCGTTTAACCACAAACATCCAATTAAACAGGAGCTATGCAGCTCCTGTTTTTGATTCCTGCTCCTTCAAAAGTGGGTTGAATGTTATAATCCTCACTCGGCGAGAATCGCCGAGAAACGGGAAAAATCTCACCCAGTGGGATGTATATGTTTGCAGCCGAACAAAAAGCGATCGAGGCACAAATAAGAGAATTCCTTGCCAGCCAGGATATCCCTGAGCCGGATGAGTTCCATTGGAACTCGATCCCGTTTGAAGGTGGCTGGGGAATTTCCACGCCGTGTTTCCCACTGGCAGCCCAGGAAGCCCGATCAGGAAAAAAAGTTAATATCCCCCAGCGTGCCCAGGAGATCGCCTCTGGGTTGGCTGATTTTCTTGGGCTTCCCCAAGGTTTTA
>CALBUI010000352.1 GCA_937968125.1 uncultured Anaerolineales bacterium
GCGAGCGTCCTGATGATCTCCCAGGCCTCCTCTGAACAATCGATCTGTTTTGTGATTCCCACACCAACTGCCAAGGCGGTGATCGAGTCAGTTGAATCTGAAATGGAACTAGAGCTGAGTCGCCGCGATATTGACCGGGTCTGGGAGCAGGATGAGATTGTCATTGTCACGGCTGTTGCGGCCGGATTGCGCCATACTCCGGGTATTGCAGGGCGTATCTTTAGTGCACTCGGAAAAGTTGAAATCAATGTCATCGCCATCGCCCAGGGATCATCAGAATACAGCATTTCTATTGTTGTGGCTGAGCAGGATGCTGATCATGCCATGCGCCAGATTCACCAGGAGGTAATTCTTAATGGATAAAATTCCTGTCGGAGTTTTAGGCGCAACAGGGGCAGTGGGCCAACGTTTTGTGCAGCTGCTTGCCGACCACCCCTGGTTCGAAATCACCGCCTTGACGGGATCGGAACGAACCACTGGCGGCGTATACCGGGAAGTCTGCCGCTGGGTGCTGGATGAGGACATCCCTGAAGCGATCGGCGAGATGACCGTTCAAGAAACCGACCCATCCTTGCCGGCGAAAATCTTGTTCTCGGCATTGCCAACCCGAGCCGCGAAATCAATGGAACCCGAGCTGTCTGCTGCAGGATTTGTGGTCTGTTCCAATGCCTCCGCTTACCGCCAGGAGCCAGATGTACCGCTCATCATCCCCGAAGTCAATGGCGAGCACCTGGGATTGCTCGAACAGCAGAAGGCCAACCGGGATTGGAATGGTTTGCTCGTCACCAGCCCCAACTGCACTGCCACCGGATTGGTGATGGCGCTCAAACCCCTCGACCAGGTCTATGCTGTACGGCAGGTTTTCGCCACCACCTTGCAAGCGGTGTCAGGCGCGGGTTATCCGGGTGTACCGTACCTGGACATCATCGATAATATCATCCCCAATATCCCTGGTGAAGCGGAGAAAATTGGCCAGGAGACCCAACTGCTTATGGGAAAGTTCGAGGCGGGCAAACGCGTGCCAGCTGATATTGGGCTCAGCATCCAGACCAACCGCGTACCGGTGATCGATGGACACACGGTTAACATGTCGATCAAGTTTGAAAAGCCACCTACTCCAGAAGAAGCGATCCAAGTCCTAAGAGAGTATCGCGGTTCTGTTGAAATTGCTGACCTTCCCAGCGCGCCTGATAAACCTGTTCTAGTCAGGTTGGAGCCTGACCGGCCCCAACCTCGCCGGGACCGGGATACCTCCCAAGGCATGTCAGTCACGGTGGGCAGCATTCGCCCGGATCCGCTACTGGATTTGCGAATGATCAGCGTGGTACACAACACTCTTCGGGGTGCAGCCAGCGGTTCGATCTTGAACGCCGAACTGTTGGTAAGCCGGGGATACCTGTAAGGAAAAAAGGTCTAAGTCATTATTTGGATTGATGGGGAGACAGCATGAAAAAATACGGTCGTTCAACAGTTAGCGAGTTCTTGGAAGATTTTGTGGTCTACCGCAACCTGGATCCCATCGATTCGCGCCTGCCATCCTTGACAGATATCAGGGAGCGAGTTGGAATTTCAACCAGCGGCATACCACGCAAAACAAGTCCCGAATATGCCAGGGTGATTGCGTATTTACTCCTGGCTGCCAGCCAAATGCGGGAACCCAAAGCGCAAATAGAAAGGGTGGTCTTCCTTGGAGACACGCGTATGAACGATGGCACCGCCTTCCAGAATATTTGCCTGGCGGGAAACTGGCCGGGTATGGCTTTTGTAGCTTCTGAAAATGAAGCACCGCAGCAGCTGGAGATCGATCATCGAGATGCTGGCACATTAATCTACGCCAACCGCTGGGGGGCCATTGATGAATTTCAGGCCTTCTGCCAGGAACAGGGTTTTGATATCAACGAGCAAACGGTAGTCCTTCTTGATCTGGACAAAACTACCTTGGGGGCGCGCGGACGCAATGACAAGGTCATCGACCAGGTTCGCTTGGAAGCGGGGTTCGAAACCGTGAGTGGATATCTCGAGGATGAGTTCGATCCCAGTGCATTCCAAACGGCATACAACATTCTCAACCAACCTGAGTACCATCCCTTCACCGCGGATAACCAAGATTTCCTGGTTTATATCTGCCTGATCCTTGGAGGCGGGCTTATCGAACTGGATGAACTGGTGGTGGAGGTGAACTCCGGGAGGATGGTCGATTTCGACCAGTTCATCGGTTATGTGAACCAGAATGCAGAACGGCTGCCGAGGGAGTTGGGCGGTCTTCACCAGGATGTGTTTGCCAGGGTGAGTCAAGGTGATCCAACGCCATTTAAGGAATTCCGTTATAAAGAATATGAAACCACGGCAGGCCGTATGGGCAATCTGGATGAGACTGCCACCGTGGATGAGCTGTTGTCAAAGACGATCACTATCACCCAAGAGGTCCGCCAGGCAGCCTTGACCTGGAGGGAGCATGGTGCTTTGCTGTTCGGGATTTCTGACAAACCGGATGAGGCCTCACTCCCCACGGACGCCTTAAAAAGGCAAGGCTGCCAGCCGATCCACCGCATCGAGACCGATGTCGTAGGAGGATGAGAGATGAGTTATCAAAGCTGGTACGAATGTGTGCGCGGATGCGGTCGCAAGTACTCCATTTACGAAGTGGTTTATCGCTGCGAGGAGTGCGGGGGTTTGTTGGACGTACAGCACGATACGGAGGCGTTGAAAGATCGCAGCCCGTCAGAATGGAAACAGCTGTTTGACAAGCGCGCCCGGTCGAATGATTGGCCGTACGGGAGCGGTGTGTGGGGGAAAAAGGAATGGGTTTGCCCGCAGTTGGGGGATGATAATATCGTCTCAATGTTTGAAGGTCACAGCAATTCTTTCTGGGCCAGCAAGCTGGGGGAGGAGATCGGATTGGATGATTTATGGATCAAGCTGTGCGGCAACAGTCACACAGGGTCGTTTAAAGACCTGGGGATGACGGTGTTGGTTTCCGTCGTGCAGCAGATGATCGCCGATGGACGGCCAATAAAAGCGGTTGCCTGTGCTTCCACGGGGGATACTTCGGCTGCGCTGGCGGCATACGCGGCTGCGGCGGGCATCCCCGCCATTGTGCTCTTACCGCGGGGGAAAGTTTCTATAGAGCAGTTAATCCAGCCGATCGCCAATGGGGCGACGGTGCTGTCATTGGACACTGATTTTGACGGTTGTATGCAGATCGTACAGCAGTTATCTGAAGATCCATCTATTTACCTGGCAAACTCGATGAACTCGCTGCGCATTGAAGGACAGAAGACAGTATCTATCGAGCTGGTCCAGCAGTTTGATTGGCAGGTGCCGGATTGGATTATTATTCCCGCTGGGAACCTGGGCAATGTTAGCGCGCTGGGCAAAGGTTTTCTATTAATGAAGGAGTTGGGGTTGATCGAAGATCTACCGCGTATCGTCTGTGCACAGGCAGAGAACGCCAATCCGTTTTACCTGAGCTACCAGGCAGGTTTTGAGCAGCTGATCCCGGTCACCGCCAAGCCAACCCTGGCCAGTGCGATCCAGATCGGCAATCCGGTCAGCTAT
>CALBUI010000353.1 GCA_937968125.1 uncultured Anaerolineales bacterium
GGAAGGGAAAAACTCACCAATGGCGTTAAAGGGGTTTCCTGCGGATTGATCTCAACCACGGTTGCGCCATTGTTGAGAGCGATAAAGGGCAGCGAGGCAGACGGTTCGACCAAAGTAGAGGTGCCAACGGAGAAGAACACCTGGCACGAATTCACTGCCTGAAAAGCCTCATCGATGGCTGTAGATGGCAGGCTCTCCCCAAACCAGACCACATCCGGGCGCAAGAGACCGTCACACTGAGGGCAGTGGGGAGGTACTTGATCCGTTTCCGGCCATTCCACGATGATCCGATTTTCGCGAGAGCATTTAGTACGGAATATATCGCCATGCAGCTCGATCACATTTTGGCTGCCGGCCAATCGGTGGAAACCATCTACATTCTGTGTAATCAGGGTGAACTCAGAGTAGAAGGTCTCCATTTCAACCAAGGCCTGATGTGCGGGGTTAGGGGCAGCCTCCAAGATAAGGTCTCGGCGCCAGGTATACCATTCCCATACTAAACGAGGATTGCGCTCAAACGCTGTTGGTGTAGCTAACTCAGTTGGATCATATTGAGCCCACAGTCCGGTTTGTGCTTCCCGAAACGTAGGTACACCGCTTTCGGCAGAAATCCCCGCGCCGGTTAGTACCGCAATTCGCTGGCTGGATTGGAGAAATTCAATTAAATCGTCAGGAATATCGTGAGATTTGGCTGCCATTCAGTATTCTTGGCTAGGGTTCTTGGCGATATTTCCGCCAATAGCGTTGAATGCCAAGCATGGATATCTCTGATGGGTTCGCTGTGCGGTAGACATTAATGTCGTGAGAATTAATCAGATCAGCATTTGCACGCCCCCGCTCCCAGTTTAAAAATTCCGCTTCGAACTCCTCTTGTGGAAGTTCCTGTGGCAAAAATTCGATCATCCAGGCGTCAACTTCATCCAAGGCACGGCCTACAGCGCCAAGGTGCCATTCCGGATCGGAGAATATGCCAAAGTGGGTGGGTAGGATGTGGGTAATTTCTTGTGAATAGAGGATTTCCAGGCTGTTACGCCAACCCTCCAGATGAAATTCCGGTGGTGGCATGGGCAGGCGGATGTGGCGGGCGCCAGCCATGCGAACGCCAGCAATATCACCACTGAAGCAGGCTCCCTCAAGCAGGTATGCGAAATGGTGTGAAGCGTGCCCAGTAGTTTCTAAAGGCAAGAAAGATAGATCCTCAATCTGGATGACTTCTCGATCATGTTGGACGGTTAGTTGGGATTCGGGAACGGGTAGAAATTCCCCCCAAAGGAGATCCATCTTTTCACCATAAATGCGGCCTGCGCTGGTAAGTAATTTCTGTGGATCGATGAGATGGGGTGCGCCAATCGGGTGCACGTGAATTTGTGCTCCTCGTTCGGCGAACCAGCCAGCTGCGCCGGCATGATCCAGGTGAATATGGGTTAGAAGGACATCTGTGACGTCTTCAGCACTGAAACCATGTGAACTCAAATGAACTTGCAAGACTGGGACGGTTGAGCCAGGTCCGCACTCGATTAATACTACTCCGTTTCGGTGAGGGATTAAAAAACAGGCGATCGAACCCTCGATGCCCATAAAGTTTAGATCGATGGTGTGTATGGGGTGGTCTTTTACAAGGAGCTCGTTCTGCATGCAAATTCCTTCGCAAGGGTAATTAATACCGGTAAGTATACATCGATTTCCCATTAGTAAGTTAGATATGAGAGATCCAAATTGTTCAAACTTAGTCTTACAGCAACCATTATTTTTTCCGGGTGTTATATTAATAGCATTGGGTCATGAGTTACATTAGTTATATTAATCACTTGACAAGTTTTCAGTATTAATATATTGTTAATGAATTATCAAAACTGAAAGGTTGGCTGCCAACCGTCCATTGAAACTTAGGGAGGTGAAGGCATAAGATAACCCACAAGAAAAAACACGCAATCATTTGTTCGTATCCTGAGTGGTTTTTAGATGCTTATTGAAGGAGGGCTGCTGAAAAGCATTCGAGGAATAATTAAATAACCCACCCACAATGAGGAGATACGTATGGCACTCGCACAGGTCGTATACCAAATTTCCACTGATAAAGATTTTGTATCACAACTGCAAACCGATCCCCAAGGCGCATTGAGCTCGCGAGGCTGGTCTCTGAGCAAAGAGGAAATTGCTTTTCTACTCTCAACTTTAAGAGGCAGTGATCGATCTGAGATTCGTCGGATTGTTAAACCATTGCTTTGGTATGGGTGGCGATAAGCCCTTAGAGTAATTGACAGATAAACATTTTAACTCCATCATCCAGTTCATAAAAGAATACTGGGAATCAACACGCGCGTGGCCAGATTTTATTGAGGCCATGCGCCTTCTTTTACCAGATGACGATAGTGAACCAGGTCGAAGTGATCGCTGGGCACTGCTGCCAGGTCTTTGCTGCCAGGCGACGGGTGAGGAAGCTAAAAATACTCTTGAGGTGTCAGCAGCCTGGGTTTTATTGTATCTGGCTGGCCATCTTGTCGATAGCGTCGAAGATAATGATAAGGTAGAAGAAATCGAAGCGCTTGGCGGGCCTGGATCGGCGATCAATGTTGCCAATGGATACTTCCTAAGTGCAGCACTGATGCTCAACGAATTATCAGAGAAAACCTACTCTAAAAACCAGGCACGCCAGATTCGCGCGGATTTCTATAAAACTGTTCTGGTCATGACTAGCGGACAGCATCAGGATATTAATTATCCGCAGCTTTCTTTAAAGCAGTGGTGGCAGGTTGCAGAAGCGAAGACAGGATCTTTCTTTTCACTGGCCTGCAGGTCTGGCGCGCGACTTGGAACTGAAGACGAAGAGAAAATTGCTTCACTCAGCGAGTTTGGACTCCACTTGGGACTGATGCTGCAAGTTCATGATGACATAGATGACTTGCAGTTATTAATGGCCAACGGGATTACAGAGATGCCGAATGGGTTTCAGCGATCTCTCGCGATCACCTACGCTGGTGAAGTGCTCCCAGATTCAGGGGCATCCCGGCTTGCGGAATTGATCTCAGGTCATGCGGATGATCCAGAAGAGATCAACAAGGTAATTGATTTACTCGACCAGAGCGGCGCAGGCCTTTACCTATTGGCAGAAATGGAACGACACTATACATCAGGAGTGAATTCATTGCAAAAAGCTGGACCACTACCACCAGCAGGGGATGAACTCCTGGCGATGATTGGGGGATTGAAAATCGAAAAATAATTTATCGCCGATTTTTTTTGAATAATTTCAGCATATCAGCCCAGGCCTGTCAGCTAGAGAATTGACAGGATTTTCCGAAATCTAATACCTAAATTTGGTATTTCCACTCTAGTTACACATCACTTTGAATATTACCAAAAATAAAGAAGGTTGGGCATCGAACCGGATACAATGTTTTCGCCAAAAAACCCAATATCCGGAGGAAACGATGCCAAACAACCTTCAACTCTATCATAAAGTGAAGCGCCAACTTTGCCAATGGTTGCCGGGA
>CALBUI010000354.1 GCA_937968125.1 uncultured Anaerolineales bacterium
GTACCGGTAAACCGGAGAGAATTTCTTAATTTTGCCTGGTTGGTATCGATGGGATTTTTAACGGTATCTGTAGCCGGCGTAACCTATTTATTTGCCCTCCCACGCTTTAAAGAAGGTGAATTCGGTGGGGTTATAACCGCTGGAACCGTTGAGAGTTTACCGGATGTCGTTGATTCACCAGAAAATTTTGCCAAGACCAAGTTCTGGTTAAGCAATACCCCACAGGGATTGATTGCCCTTTATAAAGTCTGTACTCATTTGGGTTGTCTGTATAATTGGAATGGACAAGAAATAAAATTCATTTGTCCTTGTCATGGTTCCCAGTTCGAAAAAGTGGGGACTTTTATCCTGGGACCGGCGCCGCGCGACCTGGATCGATTCGTCATACGCATCGAAACCCCAGAAGGAGAAGTCCTCGTCGAAACAGATCCTACGACTGGCGACCCAATACCTGTCCCAGATGTTCCAAACGCCATCGTGAAAGTTGATACCGGTGCACGCATCATTGGCGATCGTCGCGCATAAGTATTGATCCGATTAAATAACTCAAGTTCGGGGAAGATATATGCTTAGGTCCATAAATATTCAGGATATGCGCCAGAGACTTGGTGCAGCAATTGACAATCGCGTCCGGATTATCACAGCTGGTCTCGGTTTAGACGAGCTGCGAGCTGTTATGCGGGGTGATCCGCCGACCGAAAAACCGAATCCCCGGTTTAAAGTTCATACTACCAGCTTCCTTTTCCATATCCGGCCGCGTTATTACCAGAAAGGCAGCACGATCCTATCCCATACTTTCCGATTGGGTTATTGGGTTGTTTTCTTCTATACCGTCGAGTTGATCACCGGCATTGTGCTGATGATTTACTATGTACCAACACCTGAGGGCGCCTACACCTCGATGTTGGAAATTATGAGTGCAGTCCCCTTCGGAAATCTGATGCGCGATCTCCACCGGTTGGGCGCCGAAGCGACAGTGATTTTCACCTTCCTGCATATGCTGCGCACCTATTTCACCGGATCATACAAAAAAGAGCGTTCATTTACCTGGCTTACCGGTGTGATTTTGCTGATAATAACATTGTTCCTCAGTTTCTTTGGTTATCTACTCCCGTGGGACCAACTGGCGTACTGGGCAGTGACCATCGGAACCAGCATGGCAGAGTCAGCTCCCCTCATTGGTAATGAAGTCAACCTGATTCTTCGTGGTGCTCCAGATATTGGCGCCGGAGGTTTGTTAAGGGCTTACCTGCTGCATATCATCCTGCTGCCATTACTGGCAGTATTGGTGCTAAGCATTCACTACTACAAAGTCGCCCGTGAGCATGGGATTTCAATGCCCGCCAGATACCAAGAAGGAGATCTTTCCAAAGAAAAACAAAAAGATGTCAAGCGCCGGGTTGATTTCTTGCCAGACCTCTTCTCTCATGAGGTTTACCTTGTAGTCTTGGGCTTGTTCATCCTTCTCTTGGTAACCATCTTCTTTTATGGCGGAGCACCATTAGAATCGATTGCCAATCCCCAGCAAACACCGCTCGATACCAAGGCCCCGTGGTATTTCTGGTGGCTGCAGGGTTTGTTGAAGTTGGGTGATAAAGCGCTGATGGGTATCATCATCCCGGGTTTAATATTCGGTCTCCTCTTTGCGATACCATATATTGATCGCAATCCTCACCGTTCCTTTGTGAAGAGACCAGTAGCGGTCAGTCTGGGTGTTCTAGGTGTTCTGATCCTGATCCTGCTCAGCTATATGGGACTCCCCCAATATGGCATTGAGACGCCTGCGGCGACGCGTATCATCCAGGACATGTCTCCCGAAGAAGGACATGGACCTCTACAGAGTGTGCCGTATGACCAGCTTCAACAGGGTTTCTATATCGTCAATGAGACACCTATCGATAATCTCTGTCCGGAGCTGGATTTTGGCTGCCCTGAGCTGGAGGAATTCTATGCGCTTTTCAGCCACCGGGTGAATGAAGTCATTGAATCCGGTGCTATACCCAATGGAGATGCAGTGATCGTGATCGAGAACTGGCAGGAAGATTTGAAGAAAGTCACCATGCGAATCACCTGGGATGATCCGGAAACGGGAGAAAGAAATACGTACGAAAAACATGTCTACATTCATAGCAATAGTCAAGGGGAGTAATCAGCTTCATCCATTCGGAGGACACAAAGAACAACATGTCGCGTTTCAATTTGGAGATACTTCTAGGCATAATCCTGGTTTCGTTCACCACATTCATTGTGGTTATTTATGCCTTTAATGAAGAGGATCGCATGGCCGAAGAGGCTGAAGCTCAGCATGCCAGGGCGATCGAAGTAGGCGCCACTGTTTATGAAAATAACTGCAGCGGCTGTCATGGTCCAAAAGGGGAGGGGATTCTAGGTTTGTGTCCTCCAATTAACGATGGGCAATTCTTCACTACCCGGTTGGAGGAAGTCGGCTGGTCCGGCAGCCTGGAAGATTACATCATCTCCACAGTCGCAAGTGGTCGGACAACATCTACCAGACCTGATGAGTATGCAGGCCAGGGTAGACCTGCCATGCCAGCCTGGTCGGACGAATTTGGCGGTCCATTGAGGCCAGATCAGATTCAAAATGTGGCTACGTTTATATTAAATTGGGAATCAACTGCCCTGGAAGAATTTGTACTTGAGGAATTGGCCACCCCAACCCCGAGTCCCGAAGAAGAAGCTGATCCTGTCGCCCGGGGTCAACGGGTATTTCTGGACCGTGGCTGTGGTGGTTGTCATACGATTGAAGGACTCAGCGCCGGTACGGTTGGTCCCAACCAGACGAATATCGGCACGGTTGCTGAAACCCGGATCCCTGGAATGTCAGCCGAGGATTATATCCAGGAATCGATCCTGGATCCAAGCGCCTATGTGGTTGAGGGTTTCCAGGATGATGTTATGCCGAAGAACTACAACGAATTGCTCGCTTCTGAAGAATTTTCTGACCTGGTGGCCTTTTTACTTTCCCTGCGCTAAAAATTGGAGATTGTGAAGCACTTATGATACCTTCACTAAAGCGTCTCGCTGGCTATTCCATCATTTTTGGTTTGGTTTTGATCGCAGCATTATTGTTCACCTCACCTGCTGGTGCCCAAGAGGTAGCTGAGGAAGAGCTCTTGGAGCAGGGTGCGCAGATTTACGCCGAGAACTGTGCTGTCTGCCACGGGGAAGATGGTCAAGGAAGAGTGGGAGCAACGCTGGCAAAGAACTGGCCCTCCATCCGCCCTGACCTGAGGGTTCGCGAAGTGATTGAACGAGGCATCCCCGGTACGTTTATGCCAGCCTGGGGATTGGCTTACGGTGGACCCTTGACCGATCAGGAAATTGATGCCACCACATTCTACATATTGAGCTGGCAAGATGGAGGACCTATCTACATCTTTCCTACCGCCACTCCCAGCTCAAGATTGTCGTTGACTCCCCCTCCTGGAATTTCTGGAGATCCAAATCGCGGAGCCGTTTTGTATGCCAGCAACTGTGCGGTCTGTCATGGATTGGAAGGTGAAGGTCGTGTCGGTGCCACTCTGGCTAAAGATTGGCCCTCTTTCAGACCTGATCTGCGGGTCAAATCTGTGATTGAGACTGGGATAGAAGGTTCAGCCATGCCGGGGTGGAGCCAGGAACATGGCGGACCATTAACTGATCAAAATATCAACGATATCACGGCCTATATCCTCACCTGGGAAGGCGCGGAAACTATCGAGGGCATCCAGGAACCGGCCATTGGACCACTTACCGGTTGGCCGGTATGGGTCATTGTTATTGGGGTGTTTTTCATCATAGTCATCGCCATCATTTATTACAGCCGTCAAAATCCAAGCGAAGATTGACACTCGCATATAGCTGAGGTATCCTCATCTGTGAGTTGCCGGGTGGGTCCGGCGCGGCAGAAACCTGCGAACTCCGTCAGGTCCGAAAGGAAGCAGCGGTAAGTAGGTCCCTCTGGGCGCCGCCGGGTTGCCTGCCCGGTGCTCTTTTTTTTTATCATTCCCTTTCCACTAATTGTCATCCCGAGCACAGCGAGGGATCCCTGCAGATTCCGTCTGTTATATACGAAAATTCTAGACCAATCACGTCTCAGGGATTCCTCACCCTATAGGGTTAGGAATGACAGATCTATTGCCATCCCGAGTGGAACCAGGGATCTATACATAGCAAGCCAATAGAAACCCAATTGAAGCAATACTGTTTGGACGAGAATTTCACGTTCAATTCTGAATAAGCGACTTCACCTTAAAGTGAAAGGACTGCCGTGTGTGTGGCAGTCCCCATCACACCCCCTACGCCCGGAAAATTGAGGAAATCACTTCTCAGTGATTTAGTGCAATTATACCAACTAAATTACTACCACTTCATTACCAAATTGTTACTTTACAGTTTTGAAATTAACGGTCTTTGTGGGTTACTTATTCAAGTCCAATGAGGCTGGAATTTGATAATTCAATCCATCATCGAAGTTAATATTCACTGCAGTGTTTCCATGAACCTTGACATCGTGGCCGATCAACTGCGCGTGGACTTCAGCCATTGTTGAACTCGTCCCACCAGCTTGTATCGTGCCATCTGGAGCATAAACTAATCCCAGGTAATTCGAGTCTTCATTTCCTAACAAAGCCACTTCGCCAGTGTTGCCTTCAGCAAGGTATATCAACATTCCTGGGATGCCGTTATGTGTCTTGCAAGGATCACCACAATTGCGGACTGGTGGGGCAGTGAGATTTATCGTAGCGTTGCCGCTGGAATGGAAATCACCATTTGTTAAATACAGCGTAATATTCGTACCAATAGCCGTACCACCATTAATGGTTACCTCACCTGATACGCAATACAAACCTGGTTCGAAGACATGATCGCCATTCTGAATACGAATGCGGCTGTAATTTCCCGGCTCAAGGGTACCATCAGCGTTATAATCCCCTCGATTCGGCATACTTGCACAATCAGGTAAGGGAACGGCATAGGACTCTTTTGGCAGAGCACGCCCCATTCCCTCTTCTGGACTGGGACTGACAGTTCCACTTCCACCGTGATCATCATAACAATCTGGCGTTCGGCAGGTTATGTCATGTCCGCCGTAGACCGTGACCCCAACCCCACCTTGAGTGTCAATACAAGAATTTGAGTAGATGCCGCCCCCAGTAACAGAAACACCACTGCTGCCATCAAACTCAATCCCAGCATCCTGGCAATCCATTCCTAATGCAACAATTGCATTTCCAAACGCTAGGGGAATGCGAGGTTTAACACGTGTTACTGCCTCCACTGTATTCCGCAAAGGTCCACTGTATACAAAATGAGCAAACGCAGTGGGTGTATCCGAGGTGATGAAGGTCTTCACATCGATGTAACGCTCGATCCAGCTTCCGTTGTCATAGCCCTGGATGCAATCGGTATCGACCCCATCCTTATCACTAATGTCTGCATCTATAGAGTAATCATTTACTGATGCGCTTTTGATAGCAGTAATCTCGCCACCATTGGCGCCGTTGATCTGGGCTTTGATCACCCTGGCGTCGCTGCAGCTCCAGTCGCTGTAAGTCACATAATGGTTTTCCAGGTACATTGCCACCGCGCTGCCACCCGCTAAAGAAGCCGCATCCGAAGCAGCCTGCATATGGCGCCGGTTGGCGTATACCATGCCGCCATCAATCGCCAGCGCGGTAAAACCCAAGAGCACGATGAAAGCCAGCGCGAGCAGGACTACGGTTTGACCTTTTTCAGATGAAATATGCTTACGAAGCATCTAAATTCTCCCAATATCTCCAGTTGATTAAGTACATCCAGGACTCAAAATCGTATCCGTGATCGTGGCGCTGATCGAAATCGTCTGCCCCAATAGTGTCCCCATGAACGGCATGGTGATTGGAAAATCAGGATAAGTCGCTGTAACCCGGATGCCATTCCCCGTACAGGGTGTACCGACAACTGTCACCGTGATATCGTCACTGCCAACCAAATCAGGGATCATATCCGAGCTGCTTAGCACATGATTCTTGATCTCAGTAGTCAGCGTCGGGTTGACCGAGCCATATAAAGCGCCTTCCTGGACAGCATCCCTTAATGCCATGAACGTGAAGAAAGCTCTCCCCAAATCGACGACGCCGCCCACTAGTAACAGCAGGATCACCAGGGCTATCGCCATCTCAACTAAGCTTTGTCCTTGTTCTTTATTAGTGATTTTCTGATCGATTTTTTGAATCATTCTCGATAATCCTAATACTGTGTTTAATCACTGGGGATAATGCCACTAATTGGAGAACAGCCCTCAAAAGTAGCGATGATTTGGTAGAAATCTCCGGGTATGCTCTTTGGACTAGCATCGAAGATAAAAACCATCTGCCGGGTGTCAAAAGCTCCGCTCCACAAAGGATTCGGAGTGTTCACTGCCATAAACGGAGGTGGAGCATTCCCAGCAAATATTGTCGATCCAAAAGTAATCGAGGATAGATTTACATTAGCTCCAGCGGGCCAGTGAATGGTCACCTCGGTAAGATCTGTGGGAACAATAGGATCTGAGCTCTGTAAATCCCAGAAAAGCAGGTGTTTATTTGTATTTATTCCAAAGTAGGGCAATCCCATTGGGGCTGGGCAATTAGGTTCATTATCTTTGATGACAACTGTATGGGTCCCTGGCGAGGATAAAACCGCATTAGTAGGTGTATCCAGGGTAACTACCACATCTTCGTCCAGCTCGATTACATCATCATCGATTACGTCGACCAAAATATCAACTGAAGTGCCCCCAGCCAGGATGGCTAATGGGCTAGGAGTTATTGTGTAATCATTCCCAGCACCTGCGACTGCTGAACCGAAAACGAGAAATGGCACGGTCACATCCTTCCCGGATATCACGTTCAATTGAGCCGTTATGGTTATAGTGCCGGCATCCTCATCCGCTGTTTGTCCGCTAGAAGTAAAATAGAGCGAGGGTTCAGGATCGTTATCGGGGATGGTTATGATATGAATGTTGGGATCGCCTTTGGATGCATTGGTTGGATCCCCCATGATGATCTCCACCGTCTCATCATATTCATCGATGGCATCATCATAAAATTTTACGAAGATGCTCGCACTTGCCCCACCGGCAGGGATAACAACCTGGGTGGCATTTACAGTATAGTCAACATCCTTAGTTGCCGTTCCGGCAAAGGTAAATGGGACTGTCACATCATCACTCCAGGCTGCGCTTAACATGACTTTGATCTCTATACCTCCATTTGCCATGTCGCTGCTTTTCGAGCTCGCAGAGGCAAAATAAGCGTCCGGCATCATTGCATCCGAGGTGATCGTGGCGGTATGCTTAAACGGTGCTCCACGGTTTGCATTGGTCGGGTTCTGAATCATCAAGGTGATCGTCTCATCTTCCTCGAGATCATCCAGATCTGGGAGCACATTGATCACCACGGATGCAGACATAGCTCCTGGGGGGATGTAAAGTGGTGTCAGATCGATTGTGTAATCAACATCTCTGGTAGCTGTACCACCAAGATGGAGTGGAACGGTGATATCTTTGCTCGATTCTGCGGTCAGCTGCAATTCGACTGTCATCGTTCCAACAGTTTCATCCCCGCTCTGCTGTTCCCAGGTGAAAAACACATCCGGAGGGTCATCATTATCGAGGATTGTATAAATGTGAACCTGGGGATTCCCAAGCGTTGCGTTTATTGCACCAGTCAAGGTGATACTGAAGGGTTCATCATCCTCATCGATCAGATCATCGAACACATCAACAACGATTGGAAATGTCGTATCTAAGGCTGGAATTACTATCGGGCTGGTGGGTAAGGTGTAATCCGTACCTTTCAAGGCAACGCCGCTGGTATCGAAACTCACCGTGATATTCTTGCTGGAAGGATGGCTGAGCTTCAATAAGGCCAGGTTATCGACATTCTCGGGATTGCTTTGATCCGGTAACAGGAAGGATACTTCTGGAGGATCGTCATTGTCCTCAATATTGATGATGTGTGTGAAAGGAGAACCCTTGACCGCGTTTGTCGGAGTTCCCATAATCAGAACTGCAGTTTCGGCATCCTCGTCGACATCATCATCAGTTATATTGACCGTGATTTGACCAGTGGTATATCCAGGCAAGATCACAACCGGACTTGAGCTCACTGTATAGTCTGTCCCAGCCAGGGCTGTGCCGTCCAATGAAAACGGTACCGAAACTGTTTTATCCGTAGCCGCGGTTAATTGCATGATTATCGTGAGCTGGCCAATCCCTTCATCAATGGTCTGTTCACTTTCTACGAAAGCAATTGTTGGCGTGATTGGTGATGGAGGCGTGCCCTCGATGGCCACATCCTTGATGATTGTCCGGCGGGTAATCGCTGAGATCGGCACCGGTTGAAAATTTACAATGGGCAGCAATGGTTGCCAGGTTGACACTACCTGGACGATTACCCTGTCCGCCAGGGCGATCTGCTCGTCGGGTGCCAAGGGGCATATTGCAAATGAGGAACCGCTGGTTGGCCCATGATCATATGAAATGGAGACATCGGTCGCTGACACACCTGCAAACCGCCCAATTCGCATGGCTGCATTACGGATGCCGTCACAATCTGCGTAGTAGCGCAGACTGCCGCTCATCTCTCCAGCAGCAGAACCATAGCGGGCAGCTTCCCGGCTGGACGATAAGACCGCGCTGTAAAGAAATAGCAGTCTCCCAGCTTCTATGATCCCAAATACGAGTAGGAGCAAGATGGGGATGACCAGGGCGAATTCCACCATGCCCTGTCCCTTGATTTTCTGGATTATTTTCTTAAATATGTTTAACTCCATCGTCTCCTTCCCAAGACATAGAGAGATCCAATGGTGGACCTTTAGACGTAATTGTATACACAAAGGACAACGGTTTCATAACCATATTGTTACTTTGCAACTTTGCAAACTTAATAGGTCCTGCAATATATTTTACATTTTCAGGGAAGGGAGACAATCTTGCGAGAAAAGTGGTCAGGCTGAACCACCTAAAGCGGAAATTTGAAGTAATAATTCAGTTTTGGATATGGTTCGCTCCCACAATAATTGAGAAACTGTTTCTTAGGGGTACGCAATTTTCTTTTTCACATCTCTAACCGCCCCGAAAGAGGATATTTTCCGATACACCAGTAAGGACGAAGCATTTCAGCTTAGATAATCGATATATTCAAATCAGCGAAATGCTTCGCCCCTACATCGGGAAGAATCAGGGACGAAGTTGAGATTACTCAGAACTCGATAAACACATTACCCCTCTCCCGTTCGCGGGAGAGGGGTAAGGGGTGAGGGAAAAAACCACCTTTGTCGTGAATCAAAATTACCTATCTTTCGACAATTAATTATGGGGTGGATCAATAACTAAACCCCATAACAAATATTTCATATATGCGCAATGATTATTGGGAATCAGGGGGTAGCCGTCGGCCGGTAAGTTGGGTGCTGAGTTGGCTTTGGCTTCTTGGTCCTTTCCGGAGTTGGTTCAGGAGGAACCGTTGGGTCGGGAGCCTGGGTTTCTGTCGGCGGATTCGTTGGTGTTGGGGCACTGGTTGGTTGGAGAGTAGCCGTGGGTGTCGGATTATCCTTCGGTTTTGGCGTTTCAGTAGGCAGCGGTGGAACAGTCGGATTTGGCGTGTTTGTCGGTGGATCTGTTGGAACTGATTCAACCGCATCAGTGGGAGCTATGGTTGGGAGAATTGTAGCTGTGAAAGTTGGGGTAAAGGTTACCGTAAAGGTCATCGTCGGTGTCAATGTGGCGGTGAAGGTACTCGTGGGTGTTGTCGTCGCCAAAACCGCCACTGGGACAAACTCTGATCCATCGAAAATCCCTGCTGTCAGGGATTGGAGGGTATCAATGAAAATGGCTGAAGCAAAGACCGGCGTAGTATCCAGAATGCCGACCAGGTTCCTGACTGGCACAGATAAAGTTTCCTCAAAAACCGTAGTCAGCTCGGCTGCACTGGACTCGTCTTCCTTGGCCACATCCATGATTCCTGAGGCAGCTTTTGCTACCTGAAATTCAAAATTCGCCAGGGCTTCATCAAATAAATTGTCCCGACCAGCTAAGACCAGCTCCTGCATTTCGACCACCCGACGTTGGGCGAACTCAATCCGCAGACGTGTCTGCCCCTCCTCGCTGCTGGTCAGTGTCACCTGCAGCTCTTCTTGGACCAGCTTGGTTTCGTATAAGGGATCTCCAGGAATGCTTCTTTGGACCAGGAATGATGTGCTCTGGAATCCAACGAAGAGCAGCACTGCGGTGAGGGTAACCAATGCAGAATACTGCATGACCAATCTTCGTTCCTGGAAGAAAGCTGGGATCCAGCCTAAAGTTCCACCAGCATCAGATCCTGACCGGTCCTTGTTCGCTTTGAAACGGTTGACCAATCTGCGATGCGAGAGCTGCACGAATCCAGGCCTGGGATTGAAAACCTCGCTCCTGTTCTGCAGCCATGCGGCAGCTTCCAAAGCTGGCTTAAGTTGATCTCGGTACTTGGGATAGCGCTCGACAACCGTGTCTACCGTCTCAGATCCGCTGGCGATCTGATCCAGGCAGGAATCCAATATCTTGCTTAATTCGTCTTGGTTGCGAGTCGAAATATTTACCATTGTGTCCAGCCGAAGTTCAATCTTCTGGTTGCTAGATTTCTAATAAGCTCCGCAGAGCCGATAATGCTCGATGCTGCAAAATCCGTACGGCTCCAGGAGTCCGTCCCATAACCTGCCCGGTCTCCTCTGGAGATAAACCACTAAGGAATCGCAGTACCAGGACTGTCCGGTAATCTTCACGCAATTGAGTAAGCGTGTGCCGTACTTCCTGGTGTTCAATATTAAGTATAGCTGTTTCGCCAGGGTCTGGATTAATATCGGTAATCTGTTTTTCTTCGATTGACATGTGCCCCCCGGACCGCCCCGCTCGCCGATAGAAATCGATTAGTACATTGCGAGCAATCTTAAAAAGATAGGCCAGGAATGGAACTCCCTTTTGCCGGTATTTTCCCAGTGAACGCCAGGCTCGTAAAAAAACTTCTTCGGTCAAATCTTCTGCATCGAGGCGGTTATTCAGGTTCGCATAGATAAATCGAAACACAATCTGAGCGTAACGCTGATACAGCTCGCCGAAGGCATCAGATTCTCCTTCCTGAGCGATTTGGATTAGTTCACTGTCCTCGGAGTCCTGCCAAGTAGGCATTTCCTCCACCCTTATGAACGCTGGTAATTTAGTTTTGTTACATATTCGAGCATGGTACCACCCGTCAATGATAACACCGCAACCCAATAAACACCTGGTCTCTATACGCAACCCAAAGGCCTGACCTGGCACATACAATCTTCATGATGATACCCTGATGGAGTTCAAATTTGGTCTACAAATCTGTTAGAATCGGGGCATATGAATAGAACCCTGCTCATATTCCTGGCAGGCGCATTGGCGCTCGCAGGAATATTTCTTGTTAGCCAAGGATACAATAAAACTGTCACGCTTGAAATCAATGGACATCCACAACAGGTTGAAACCAAAGCCTGGAGGGTGTCGTCTTTCTTGACTGAGCAGGGAATCGCCCTTCACGAAGAGGACTCGATTGATCCCTCCCCCACTGCCTGGATGATTGGCGATGAAACGATCACTATCGAACAGGCCAACTGGGTCACCATTTTTGCCGACGAAATAACAACTCAATCCTTCACTCGACAAAGAAACCTGGAGACTATCCTCTCTGAAGCGGGCATCGACCTGGCTGATGGTGATCAAATCTTATTGGATGGAATTCCCGTCTCAATCAAGAAGACTCTATCTCCAGGTGAAAGTCACAGCCTCCAGGTCCAGCGAGGTCAAACTCTTGAAGTAAACAGTAATGGAGGTAATGATTCGATCATCTCAACTGCTCCTACCATTGGTGAGGCATTATGGGAGAGTGGAATTGAGGTTTCACTTGGTGATGATATTTCTACGCCGCTCAACGCTCCGCTTGAAAAACCAGTCGTAGTCGACCTGAATCCCGCCCAGGATGTAACCATCCAAATCAAAAATGGGGTAGTTAATTCCCGAACAGCTGCAGAAACTGTTGGTCAGGCTTTGGCCGAGGCTGGTATTTCGCTTCAGGGGTTGGATTACAGTCGACCTGACGCGAACAACCCGGTCCCTCAGGACGGCAAGATCCAAGTAATTCGAGTCCAGGAGGATCTGCTTCTGGAAAGTGAACCGATCCCATATGAAAGCCTGACGCAGCCAGTCGCCGATCTGGAAATCGACAATCGCTCGATTGTCCAATCCGGAATCTTTGGATTAAACACGAAGCGCATTCGTGTGCGCTATGAAGATGAGCTCGAGATTTCCCGCCAGGTAGAAGATGAGTATATCTCCCAAGAACCCCAGCCTGAAATCATTGGCTTTGGTACCCAGATTTCCCCAAAAACGATCAACACGCCTGACGGCCCCATAAAATATTGGCGGGCGTTAAGTATGTATGCTGTCTCATATAACGTGACCAGCAATGGTGGTTACGGAACGGCAACCGGGATACCGCTGGATAAAGGCGTGGCGGCGATTGATCCCAGTTACATTCCTTACGGTACCCGCATGTACGTTCCTGGCTACGGAGAAGCGCTGGCAGCCGACACTGGCGGGGGAATTAATGGCCGCATGATCGATCTGGGTTATCTCGACGAGAATTATGTCTCCTGGCATGAGTGGGTGACGGTCTACTTCCTTTGGCCTCCTCCGGAGAATGTGGTATGGGTGATTCCTTAAATTCTCCAGAGATAGATGTTCAAGGCTTATTGAAAAGATATGGTCTGAGACCTGACAAAAGCCTAGGACAAAACTTCCTGATTGATCCCCATTATTTAGCTAGGGTAGCAGATGCGGGAAATATCACCAATGTCGATGTTGTGTTAGAGATCGGGGCTGGTTTGGGAAATTTAACCTTGCAATTAGCTGAACGCGCGAAAGAGGTCATCGCTGTCGAAATCGATCCCCAGCTAATACCCATCCTACGTCGCGTCACCTCCTCCAAAAAGAATATTAAAATTCTCCAGGATGACATATTAAAAATCAATCTCGAAGATTTCATTCCATCGGGGGAGTTCCAGGTTGTCGCCAATATCCCTTATTACATCACTTCCAATCTCATGCGCCATATCACTTCCGGTGAGAGTCGTCCCCAACGGATGGTCTTGACTATTCAAAAAGAAGTCGCCGAACGGATCACCGTCCAATCAGGGAAACTCAGTTTATTGGCACTGAGCGTGCAAGTCTACGGAAACCCATCTCTGGTATCAAAGGTGCCTGCAGGTGCCTTTTACCCTGTTCCAAAGGTCGATTCTGCTATTCTACGGGTTGATTTTTTCCCATCACCTTTGGTCCCTGAGGACCAACTGGATAGCTTCTTCAAACTGGCCAAGGCTAGTTTCAGCCAAAAAAGAAAGAAACTGCGCAATTCAGTTTCAGCTGGTTTGAATGTAGAAAAAGAGGTGGTTGAAGGTCTGCTTGCTGAGGTGGATATCGATTTCAACAGAAGGGCGGAAACTTTGAGTTTAGGAGAATGGATTAAGTTGACGGATAGATTCTTTCGATCAAATTCCCCCAAAAATTGATTCTTGCAGACAGCTAATTACAATGTCAGCGAACTGGATTTTGAGTCCGCGATTGCTTCGAGATCGCGGTATTCAAACAGCATCTGCCAGACACGGAAAGCCGCTTCGATTTGGATGGCAAATGACATTTTTGAAGTCCCCCATTTGCGATCCGCAAAGTAAAACGGCACCTCGCTGATCTTACACCCAAGGCGGTAGGCCAGATAAATCATCTCAACCTGGAAGGCATATCCATTGGAGCGCACCCTATTCAGCGGCATTGCCAGCAGGGTTTCTTTGCGCCAGGCCCTAAATCCACCCGTAGCATCATGAACCGGGAGCTGCAGGATTGACTTTGCATATATATTACCGAAGGCTGAAAGCCCTTTACGCCACATCGGCCACTGCTCGTCTAAACTGCCGCCAGGAATGTAACGTGAGCCCATCGCCACATCAGAACCGGCCAAATTCTCGACCAAATCGACTACCTTCTCAGGTGGATGGGAGAAATCGGCGTCCATCTGGACAATTGCATCCGCTCCAAGATTGAGAGCCTGGCCAAACCCTTCAATATAAGCTGAGCCTAAACCCTTTTTTCCCTTCCGGTGCAGCACAGAAAAACGTCCTGGGTAAGATTTGCTAAGGTCATCTGCGATCTTTCCGGTCCCATCCGGGCTGTTATCATCGACCACCAGCATGCTCAGTCCATCTAATCGAAGATCGAACAAAGCAGAGCTGAGCTTGGTGATGTTCTCAGCTTCGTTGAAAGTCGGAACTACAACGCGAATTTGATTGAATTTTCCCATTGCCTGATTATAACCAGAAAGAGCGAAATTAACTCACTGGTGTTTTTTGGATAACGAACTCGCAAACCTCATCCCCCAACGATACACACTTTGATTCGTTCACCCTGAACTCATTTCCACCCGATAACCACTTCAATCCTTCCTGCAGCAGACCCACCGCAATAAAGCAAACTGGGTTATCCATATCATGACGGTCCCAGCAGACAGGGCAGCGGTGAATAGTATATATAATTTGGTCATCATACTCTTTTGAGGTGCTGTGTTGATCACTCACCTGGGTGAATATTTTCGCCATTGACGGCACCCCAATGCGCATTTTAGTATTCAACGGCAAAATTTTAAATGCCAGATCACCAGCGCCAGCTAACGCCCCAAAGTTTTTCAAAGAGTCGGCAAAAGTTGCCCTTCCGGCTCGTAAAGCCAAGCCTCTACCACCCCGAGGACCATAGATCTCTTCTAAAGCCTGGTTGATGGCAGATACATCAGCAAAATCAAATTGTTTTTCTAAATTATCTGGGGGAAAGTTACCGATCAGGTCTGGTAGATGTGCAAGATTCAACACTGCCTTCAAACCGTTCTCCCCCAATACATCCTCAAGGGCATCCAACATGATCAGTGCGAATTTATTGGCGTAGTAATACCCACTTTTTTCTACTGGTTCCATGATATTGAATAATTCCTCAGATCAATTCGGCTAATGCTTCTGTCGCCCGCCGCATATCTAAAAATATTAACCCCAGCTTAGCCTGTTCGCGTGCGAGGGCAGTGAGGACCGCCTCTTCCCCAACTGACATCAGGATTACGTATCCACTCTCGCCTTTGATATACACCTGGTCCAAACCTCCCCTGCCCAATTCGGTTGCGATTCGTTCACCGAGAGAAAGCATTGCTGCAGACATAGCTGAAACCCGATCCTCCTCCACTCCTTGCGGCAGCGCCGACGCAATGCTTAAACCATCTACGCTGACGACCGCCGATGCTTCAATATCCGGTGACGAGGCCTGCAGGTCCCGCAACCTATCAACCATGAGTTGAGAACGTGATTTCATTAGTGCTTACTCCTGAAGGAATGCCCTCTATTTTGTACACTTCTACCGAGTTCGAAGCTAATGTAGCATAGCGGTGAATCACTGTCAATTGAGCGGCCTGTTAATTTTGAAAGGCTAACTAAATAACAAGGAGCTTACATTTTTCCTCCGTTTATCAGTCCGGATTTTCCTGGTTTTGTCTGACTAAATCTTCCTTATGTGCATGCTATAATGATCTCCGCTAATCAAAGGAGAATCCCCACCAATGAAAGATTTAAGGGAATTTATCAAGTTGCTCGAGGCGCGGGAACAGCTGCAGCGGATCGAACACCCTGTTTCAGCATATCTAGAAATTTCAGAAATTACCGACCGGATAAGTAAGTCTCCGGAATCTGATAATAAAGCTTTATTGTTTGAGAATGTGACCGGCTCAGCAGTTCCCTTGCTGATAAACGCCTTTGGCAGCCACCAGCGCATGGCCTGGGCGTTAGGTGTTGACGAGTTGGAAGAATTGAATTTACGCCTGGCAAAGATCATTGACCCGCGCCTACCCGATGGTCTCCGCCAGATGATCGGTAAAGGACAAGAATTATTGGATGTGTTGAGATCGGTTGGCATGGGTCCCAAAAAAGTGAAACGCGGGCCAGTCCAAAATATCGTCGAAACTGAGAATATCTCGCTGGATTTCATGCCCATCTTGCATAGCTGGCCTGATGATGCCGCTCCTTTTATTACTCTCCCGCAGGTAATCACCCGCGATCCAAGAACAAATACCCGCAACGTGGGTATGTACCGACTGCAAGTCGTTGATCACAAAACTCTCTTACTGCATTGGCAGCGACATAAAGGTGGTGCAGAACACGCCCGGGTCGCACAGGTGATCCAGGATGAGAAGATACCGGCAGCTGTAGTCCTTGGAGGCGATCCGGCGAGCATGTGGTGCGCTTCAGCTCCTTTACCCCCGGATATTGATGAGTACTTGCTGGCCGGTTATTTGCGCGGTTCGCCGGTTGAATTTATCGATTGCATTTCACAACCACTCGAAGTACCGGCAAACGCGGAAATCGTAATCGAAGGTTATTTCAACCCAAATGAACACCTGCCAGAAGGCCCATTCGGTGATCATACCGGGTACTATACCCCGGTAGAACCGTTTCCAGCATTCCATGTCACCGCGATCACGCACCGGTCTGAACCTATCTATCCAACAACGATAGTCGGCATCCCCCCCATGGAGGATGTCTACATGGGCAAAGCGACGGAGAGATTATTCTTACCCCTGATCCGCCTGTTCTTGCCGGAAATAATCGACGTGAACATGCCCGCTGAGGGAGTGTTCCACAACCTGGTGCTGGTCTCGATGAAGAAACGCTTTCCTGGCCATGCCCGCAAGGTTATCTCTGGTTTATGGGGCCTCGGATTATTGTCTCTCTCCAAAGCGATCGTGGTGATGGACGATTGGGTTGATGTCCAGAATCTCTCCCAGGCAGCCTGGCAGGCATTAGGAAATGTCGACTGGTCCAAAGATGTGATCCACATTGATGGTCCGGTCGATCACCTGGACCACGCCTCATACCAGCACTCCTTCGGTGGCAAAATCGGCATAGATGCGACGGCAAAGCTACCCGAAGAGGGGTACCTACGCGAATGGCCAAAGGTGGTCCAAATGGACCCGTCTGTCAAAGCCAGAATTGATGAAATTTGGGACGATCTTGGCATATAATTGTGACAAATCCACTCTAATTCTAGTCATTAGAGTTTCAATCAAGGGAGAAATAATTTAATGTCTAAGCGAACATTATTTTTATCGGTCAGAATTCTTACGCTAGCCCTTTTCGTTTTTGTCGCAGCCTGCAGTCCTCAATCCCAATCTTCTGAATCTGTCAAGCTACGAATTGCAGTGCTTCCAATCCTGGATGCACTGCCAATGTATGTCGCCCAAGCCAATAACTATTTTGAGGAACAAGGCGTGGAAGTTGAGTTCGTCCCGGTTAGTTCAGCTGCAGAGCGCGACCAGGTGATGACTGCGGGACAGGCTGATGGCATGATCAATGATCTTGTATCTACAGTTCTATATAACCAGGATACGACTCAGATTCAGATAGTGTCTTTTGCACGTACAGCCACACCAGAATTTCCACAATTTCGCATTCTGGCTGCCAGGGATAGCGGCATTAGTGAGGTTGACGATCTAAAGGGTGTCGAAATCGGCATCTCAGAGGGCTCTGTGATCGAATATACGACGGATCGATTGCTTGAAGCTGAAGGGTTTTCTCCACTAGATATCGTAACCATCGCAGTTCCCAGCATTCCTGTCCGGATGTCGCTCTTAGATTCCGGCGAGCTCTCCGCAGCCAATTTACCCGATCCACTAGCTTCATTAGCAATCCAGGGTGGCGCAGTTGCAGTTATTGATGATTCTTCCCATCCTGAATTTGGGAATAGCGAGATTTCCTTCCGCAAATCTGTGATCGATGCGAATCCAGAGTCAATCCGTGGTTTTCTGGCAGCAGTCGATAAGGCCGTTCAGGAAATAAATGCCGATCCTGCCAGGTGGGACGAGCTGCTCACCGAACAGAGCCTGGTTCCGGCGCCATTGATTGGCAGCTATAAGATCCCTACCTTTCCTTCTGGAAACCTGCCAAGTGAAGCACAGTGGACAGATGTGATTGAATGGAGCTTAGCCAAGGGTTTGATCTCTGAAGCCGTGTCGTACACTGACTCAGTGAATGCAGATTATCTACCGTAAACCTCTCGTGCCCTGATATCCAATCTGAAATTTGATGATCCAGATTGACTCATTGACTTATACCTACCAAAGTAGTCCGCCAGTGTTTGACGGCTTTGATTGGTCTGTTGAGCGCGGAGATTCGTGGGTGATCCTGGGACCTTCAGGTTGTGGCAAGACCACACTGCT
>CALBUI010000355.1 GCA_937968125.1 uncultured Anaerolineales bacterium
AGCTGGATCAGCGATGATATGGGTGGTCAATTGGGCCAGCGAATCACGCCAATTGAACGGGTCGGGGTCTATGTTCCTGGAGGTACCGCGCCGCTTCCATCTTCATTGTTGATGAGCGTAATTCCAGCACAAGTAGCGGGGGTTCAGCAGATTTTTGTCGCCACGCCGCCAGAACCAGATCCGTCCATTTTGGCAGCCGCCTATATTTGCAAAGTGGATGCAGTCTATCAAATGGGCGGTGCACAATCAATTGCCGCCTTGGCATTTGGCACTGAGACAGTTCAGAAGGTGGACAAGATTGTCGGGGCTGGAAATCTGTTCGTAACGCTTGCCAAGCAGCAACTATTTGGGATAGTGGGCATTGAAGGTCTGGCCGGACCAACCGAGACAATGGTGATCGCTGACCGGACAGCGAAATCCGAATGGGTGGCTGCTGACTTGCTGGCACAGGCGGAACATGATGTCCTGGCGAGCGCGATCTTGCTTACCCCAGACCTCGATTTTGCGAACGCGGTTCGAAAGGAAGCCTTGGTTCAGTTAAATAATCTCAGCCGCAAGGAGATCATTACTGCCTCGCTTGAACATGCCGGCGGGATTGTAGTCACGGATTCACTCAACCAGGCGGCTGAACTGGCCAATGATTATGCAGCCGAACACCTTTGTTTGTCCGTTGAAAATCCCAAAGGTCTGATGGAAAATATCAACAATGCAGGTGGTTTCTTCCTGGGAGATCATTCCTTTGAAGTCCTTGGTGATTATGTGGCTGGACCCAGCCATATCATGCCGACTGGCGGCACAGCCCGTTTTGCTTCTCCCCTTAATGTGCTGGACTTTGTGAAGATTTCCAGCATGATTGGCCTTGACACGGCTACTGCCAAAGCCCTCAGTGGAATAGCAGCGGATTTAGCAGACTTGGAGGGCCTGACTGCCCATGCGTCGGCAGCCAGGTCTAGAGTGGGGGACAGATGACCAATAAATTCAGTTATATCCGTCCACATATCCAGGAAATGCATCCCTATGAACCGATTTTACCTTTTGATGTGCTATCGAGTGAGTTGGGAATTCCACCTGAGAGATTGATCAAGCTGGATGCCAATGAAAATCCGTATGGGCCAATACCGGAAGTAAGGGCTGCACTGGCTAACTCAAACGCGCTTCATATCTATCCAGACCCGGAAAGTCGGCAGATAAGGAAGCTCCTGGCTGAACACCATCAATTACGAGAATCCGGTATCGTAATTGGGGCGGGAGCCGATGAACTCATCGATCTGATCATGCGCATCGTTATTGAGCCTGGGGACAAAGTGATAAATTGCCCACCAACCTTCGGAATGTATGCCTTTGATGGCGCCCTGAATCAGGCTAAATTGATCTCATTGCCGCGCCGGGGGGATTTCTCGCTCGATTTGCCTGGGATCTTACAGGCAGTCGAAGAGCACAAGCCCCGGCTATTGTTCCTGGCGAATCCAAACAATCCAGATGGTGGGATGATCTCAGACCACGAATTTCAGCAATTAGTCGACCTCCCCTTGTTGCTGGTGATGGATGAGGCTTATGTCCAGTTCATCGAACACGGTCGATCGGTTTTGAAAGAGGTCGTATCTTACACCAACCTGATCGTGCTGCGCACCTTCAGTAAATGGGCTGGGTTGGCTGGCTTGCGCATCGGTTATGGCGTCTTCCCGGAGGAATTTGTGCCTATGTTGATGAGAGCTAAGCAACCATACAACGTTTCGATTGCGGCTGAGCAGGCGGCCGTGATCACGATGCAGAATCTACCCAAAGCGGAAGAAAACATTGCTCAGATCATCAAAAATCGTGATCAGTTATATCAGGCATTAGCCCAATTTTCCTGGCTCAAGCCCTATCCCTCCCAGGCAAACTTCATTCTTTGCCAGGTGGAAGGTGTATCGGCGTTTGACGTCAAGCAGCGTTTGCGGAAACAAGGAATCCTGATCCGCTATTTTGATAAACCCGGCTTATCTGACCATATCCGTATCAGTATTGGGACGGAGGAGCAAATCGAAAAATTGATCACTGCTCTGAAAGGAATTGGATGAATTATGCGAACCGCAAAAGTTGAACGGAAAACCAAAGAGACGGACATCCTGGTAGAAGTGAATTTGGATGGCTCTGGGAATTATGAGATCGACACGGGGATTGGATTTTTTGACCATATGCTGACCCAAATTGCCATTCATGGCTTATTCGATCTGGCAGTAAAGGCACAGGGTGATCTCGATATAGATGCTCATCATACGGTGGAAGATTGTGGGTTGGTATTCGGAATGGCTTTTAAGCAGGCTTTGGGGGAAAAGCGCGGAATTACCAGGACTGCATCTGCTACAGTGCCTATGGATGAAGCCCTTGGACAGGTGGTGGTGGATTTTTCCGGTCGTCCCTATGCTGTCATCGATGCCAAGTGGACCTCTTCAATGCTTGGTGGGCTGCATACTTCCCTGCTGGAACACTTCTTTGAATCGTTTAGCTCAGCCTGTGGGGCGAATTTACATGTCATCGTGCATCACGGGCGAGACAACCATCACATGGCTGAGTCGCTCTTCAAAGCCTTGGCGCGGGCGCTGGCAATGGCGGTGCAGATCGATCCCCGCAGAAACGATAGTATCCCCAGTTCCAAGGAGGTCTTGTCATGATAGCGGTAATAAATTATGGTCTGGGGAATTTGCACTCCGTTCAGAAGGCTGTAGCAAATGTGGGCGGCGCGGCAGTGGTGACAGATGATGCCCAAGAAATCATGGGAGCGGATAAGGTCATCCTTCCCGGGGTCGGTGCATTTGCCGATGGGATGAAAGGCTTGGAATCTCGTGGGCTGGTGCCCGTGGTACGAAATGTAGCGGCACAGGGTAAGCCTTTGTTGGGAATTTGTTTAGGGATGCAGCTGCTGTTTGAGGAAAGTGAAGAACAGGGTCACCATCTGGGTTTGGGATTACTGGCTGGAAAGGTGGTTCTTTTCCAGGACCCAGGGGTCAAGGTGCCGCAAATCGGGTGGAACCAGGTCCAGATCGACAAGCAATCTGATCTGATCAGTGGAATCAATGACGGAGAATACTTCTATTTCAATCACGGTTATTACTGCATTCCCGGAGAAACCAGGGATGTGCTAACCAGGACTGATTACGGCACTTCTTTTGCTTCGGCTGTGGAGAGGGAGACGATCTTCGGGGTGCAGTTTCATCCGGAAAAGAGCCAGCATAGCGGGCTGCTAATATTAAAGAATTTTGTGGAATTATAAAATGAGCGAATTTATTGTATATCCGGCGATCGATCTGCGCTTTGGAAAGGTTGTTCGCCTGCGCCAGGGAAAAGGTGATCAGCAAACCGTATATGGGAGTGACCCTGAATCTGTCGCTGAAGATTGGATCGGGCAAGGCGCAGAATGGCTGCACGTGGTCAATCTGAACGGCGCCTTTGGTGAAAGTACTGAAGAGAACGAAGTCGCCATAAAAGGTATTGTGGAAGCGGGGAAGGAAAAGGTCAATATCCAGCTTGGTGGCGGCATCCGCTCAGTTGAAGAGATTGAGGCCGCGCTTGCCTTGGGTGTGACTCGAATTGTGTTAGGGACATCCGTGATGGAGAATCCCGCCTTTGGAAAAGTTGTGCTCAACAGGTTTGGTGGCGAAAGGGTTGCTTTCGGTTTCGACGCCCGGGGCCAGGAATTGATGAGCCACGGCTGGCAATCCGCTTCAGGACTTAGTATGACTGCACTCGGCGAGGAACTGGCGATGGCTGGTGCGGCTACACTGATCTACACCAATATCAAAAAAGATGGCATGCAAACTGGCGTAGATTGGGATAACGCCAGGCAGCTGTCAACAAAGACCGGATTGCGCGTGATAGCCTCTGGCGGTACTGCTTCACTTGAGGATATACACAATGTGCGGGAAGCCCGGTTGGCGGGAGTGATTATCGGCCGTGCGCTTTATGAAGGTAATTTTTCACTGCAGGAGGCACTTAATGTTCGCTAAACGGATCATTCCTTGTCTGGATGTCAAAGACGGGCGGGTGGTTAAGGGGATCAATTTTATCAACTTGCGGGATGCCGGAGATCCGGTGGAGCAGGCCAAAACATACGACAGGATGGGCGCCGATGAACTGGTGTTCCTGGACATCTCTGCGACACCCGAGGGACATCAAACTACACTGGCGGTGGTCCAATCCATTGCTGAACAGGTATTCCTGCCGCTGACTGTAGGCGGAGGCATCCGCAAAGTTGAGGATATCCGCCAAACACTGTTATCTGGCGCGGATAAAGTCAGCATTAATTCGGCGGCTGTAAAAAATCCCGCCTTACTTGCCGAGGGTGCCAAGCGCTTTGGCAACCAGTGCATTGTGCTGGCGATTGATGCAAAGCACATTGCGGGTGAGCGGTGGGAGGTGTATGTGAATGGAGGCAGGAAACCAACCGGGTTGGACGCGGTCCAGTGGGCCGTCAATGGTGTTAATTCAGGGGCTGGTGAAATCTTGCTGACCAGCATGGATCGGGATGGTACTCGCGATGGCTATGAACTGGAATTGACCCAAACGATCGCCTCTGCGGTACCCGTACCGGTGATCGCCAGCGGGGGCGCAGGGAGTAAAAGTGATTTCGTCGATGTATTTAGAGAAACCCAGGCGGAGGCGGCTCTGGCGGCAACCCTGTTCCATGACAAAATTTTGGGCATCGGGGAGTTGAAGGAGTACCTGGCAAACAACCAGGTTCCGGTCAGGCTGGTAACCGAGGTAGAGTGAAATGCAAACACTGAAATTTGATTCAAACGGGTTGCTCACTGCTGTTGCGCAAGACGCAGGCACAGGCCAGGTGCTGATGGTCGCCATGATGGATGCACAGGCGGTGGACAAAACCATCAAAACTAAAAAGGCGCATTTCTGGTCGCGGAGCAGAAAAGAATTATGGCAGAAGGGCGAAACCTCGGGAAATTTCCTGGATGTGCAGGAGATCAAGATCGATTGCGATGGCGATGCACTGCTTTTGCAGGTGATTCCCCGCGGCCCTGCCTGTCACACCGGAAATGTGAGCTGTTTTTATTCGGATTTGGATGGACAAAATGCTGTATAAACTATTTGAGATCGTTCAGGATCGCAAGAGTAATCCCCTCGAGGGATCTTATACAAACGAGCTGCTGAATGGGGGGTACGAGAAGGCAGCCCAAAAAGTTGGTGAAGAGGCGGTGGAAGTGATCATCGCAGCAGGAAGGGATATTCATCAGAGAACGATTGAAGAGTCCGCAGACTTGATTTATCACCTGTTTGTCCTGCTGGTCCAACAGGGGATTTCTCTGACTGAGGTGGAAGCTGAATTAGATAGGCGGCATGCAGACTAGGCATTGAGATGGAAATCCTGCTATTTGATATGGATGGTGTGCTTGTAAAGCCAATCGCCTATCACCGGGCTCTACAAGAAACGGTTCGCCTGGCGGGAATCTCTACAGGGTTTGGAGAAGTGCAGCTGGCTGATGACCAGATCGCTGAGTTCGAGGCGTTGGGGATCAGCAGCGAATGGCATTCCAGCGCGTTATGTATGGCGGCAATGGTGTTGAAATTGCAAGGGGGTATGGCAGTCGAAGATGGAAAGATTCTGAATCTTGAAGATCTATTTGATGCGATAGCTGCTCAGCCAATTCATGACTCTGCAGTACAGCGTGGGCAGGCAGCAATTGACCAACTGGCAGCCAGATATGACATTGCAGCGGATTTTGTGAACGGGTTGGTGACTGATAGTGAATCGATCCAATTCTCATCCACCTTGAATTGGTTTCAGGAGCTGATCCTTGGCAGTGAGAACTATAGGAGGATTTATCAAAAAAAGTCCCGGTTTCAGACAGAAAGCTATTTGAAACTATACGATGAACGTCAATTGAATAAACAGTGTGCTGATCAGGTTTTGAGGTGGGCAGAGGCACCGGGACATGGGGCTGCGATCATGACCAACAGGCCATCCCGGGGACCGTCGGACTTTTCAGGTATGCCCGATGCTGAAATGGGATCAAGTTTGGTGGGGATGGCCTCTCTTCCAATAGTGGGTAAAGGAGAATTATTATGGTTGGTAGAATGCACTGGCCTGGAAATTGAAAACTGCTCGAAACCATCATGGAGGCATGCTATGGCAGCGATCCTGGTAGCGAGTGGTTGGCTGGTGGAGGACAGTCTTAAGTTCGTAGGTGACCCACAATTTGAGCGGCGGACCACAATGCTCAATTATTTACACAACAGTCAGATAACGGTCTTTGAAGATACCCCCAGTGGATTGATCGCCGCGCAAGAAACATGTGAATTACTAAGTAGAATGGGTTTACAGTTGACGATACAAAAAATCGGCGTTGCTGAAGGAGCTGCAAAACGGACTGCTTTATCTGCCCTTGGTGCGGAGGTGTACCCGGATATCAATCAAGCCTTAGCGAGCCTGGATTACTTTAGAGCGATCCCCGGAGACTGATACTTTTAGTAAAGTTTTTATTCGGTACCCGGTCTCCTCTGCGATTCTTTCTACACCACCGTATTCTAGCTTTTCGGCAACACAGATAATATCGACAATCTTCCCCTTTGCCAATTGTACAGCCTCAATCAGTGCCAGCATTGTGCCGCCAGTGCTGATCATGTCATCAACCAGGATTACCTTATCGTTTTCTTCAATCCCATTCAGAAAGAGCTGGCCGCTGGCGTATTCCATTTCAAAATCTACAGATACCTGTCCTTCCAGCCCTGCTGGATACCAGCGTGCTAATCCGAATGGCAGCCCAGTTGCCAGGGAGGTGGCTGCCACAAGGATGGCGCCTTTATCCTCTTCGCCGCCAATTTTGGTCGCTCGATTGAAATCACCTTCTGCTACGATCCAGTTAGTTGTCGCCTGGAGCAGTTCGGCTGAGGTGGCGGGGATCTGCTCAGTCAGAGGGTTGATCAGGAAATTGTATTTACCAAACTTGATTAGCGGTTGGTTATCGAAAGCTTTGATGACCAGGTCTTTATATTGGATATCCATATTCCAAAATCCAGATTGAAAAGGGTGTTATTTTAACGTGGAGGTTCACCGACTCCCTCTTGCCTTGCCTTTACCTCTTTTGCCACGCGAGCGAACACTTGCTTGGGCCCTCACACTGAAGGTGCCCAACTCAGTTTTTGACTCGGTCCACTTTTCGAAGGCGATCTCCAGGTCAGAGTATTCTTCTTGGTGTTCAAATATCGCCTGAGCCTGTTGATCCTCGGAGTCCCAAAGGTCGATAATGATGTATCGTCGCGCATTGGTAACTTCGCGCAAAGCTGTGGTGCCTCGGAAACCTGCGCTCTTAGCGAACAGCTTGCTCCACGCGCCACCTGGTCCGAATGCCAGTTCGAACTGGCCTCGGGCTTCATCCTTGACGACAAATTCTCGGACGATTTCGATCATGTTCAGCCGCCTCGTTAATTGTTTCCGACTTCCTGAGATCCAAATCCACAATATACCCCTCACATTACCGATTAATTGTCAAATTTTGATCTCCTGGTAAAAGGGTCTTCTCACCAGTAGTTCCCCTAGGAATCCGACCAAACTCGCAGTTTGCCATCACCACCGCTGGCAACGACGATTTTTCCGTCCGGTGAAAATGCGGCCGCATGTACGACTTTCGTGCTTACCGGCAGCGTCTCGACGAGTGACCAATCATCCAACTTGCGCAGTTCCACCTGATTTTGCATGGGGACTGCTGCGAGCGTCTCGTCAGGGGAAACTATTACGCCACGTGGGTCTTCACCTTCGATAGTAAATCTCTGAACTTCTTGCAGAGATTCCATGTCCCAGAAAACAACATCGCGCTCGTAACCTACCGATAGGAGAGTGCTCCCAGCACGGATAAATGTTAAGGACCAAACTGCAGATTTGTGTCCGAGTAATTCACCTGCTGGATCACCGGATGGCAAGTTCCATAAACGAATTACGTCACCAATTCCAGATGTGACCATTATCTTGTTATCCGGAGATATATTGAGGCTGTTTACATGCCGGTCATTGGCTTTTATGGATAAATATTCCTCATCATCGTCCAATGACCAGGCCGCGACGTAACCGCCATACCAGGCGGAAGCCAACCACTTTCCATCTGAAGAGAACTTGACCGCGGCAACGGTCTGTTTACGGTGCTCAAAAGTTTGCAGCAAATCTCCATCAGGGAAGGACCACGTGCGTACAGTTTGGTCGGATGACCCGCTGGCAAGAATGCTCCCATCTGGGGATAAGTCGAGCGTATTGGCGCTCTTGCTGTGCCCGGTGAAAGTTGCTTGGAGGCCCCAATCACTTACCGACCATAGTTTGATCAGGTTATCCATGCCAGCAGTGATGAGAGTCTCTCCGTCACGAGTGAATAATAGGGCCAGACCATAAGGATCGTGGATATTGAACGTCGCCGTCTCTTTCATCTATACTTCCTCCATATTAGCCAATAAAATTATTTGTGGTTTATATGCCAAATTCCTCAGTTTAGTCTTTTTCATTGTATCAAATGGAATGAATATCAACCCCAAACTTTTATAAAGCACTTGAGTGCTTGCCATAGAGATATTTCATTGCTATTATTGAGATGCTTGGGATATTTGTGGGTGTTAACTGTTCATCAAGAATGCTATGGATTTAAATTCAGAATTTCAGGCTGCAAAAGACGATCCTCAAAAATTGGAGCAGCTCTACCAGGCGGCCCAGCAAAGTGGTCAGTTAGAGGTGTTCCAGTCAACTATGCTGACGCTTTATCGGGAGAACAGTGATAATTTACTTTATGCTGCCTGGTATTACCGATTAATCCAAGTTGAAGAAATCACTCCAAAACCTCGCCGAGGAGTCAACTGGCTATTGGCAGTGCCGCTGAGCATCCTGACAGGCTTGATCTTTTGGCTGCTTTCAGATATTGATTCTCTAGTATATCTAGATGTTATCCCGCATCTGATCCTTTGGTGGTCGCCCATCGCCACCATGAGCGCGCTGGTTTTTTTGTCCGTCACCGCCAAGATAAACTACATTCGCGGTGTGGCCTTGGGTTTGGGATTGCTCGCGGCAACAGTTTATGTCATGTTGATAGCACCTGCCCTGGATGCACCCTGGAGGATTAACGATTACCTGGTCCTGGCAGCTATCCATCTCCCTTTGTTGTGCTGGTGTGCCCTGGGCATAGCCGTCTTGGGTCTGAGATCCAGCACAGCAGATCGCTTTGCTTTTCTGATTAAATCCATCGAAGTGATGATCACCGCTGGCCTGTACCTGATCGCGGGGGTTGTCTTGGGCGGTATCACGATTGGTATGTTCGCCGCGTTGGGTATCTCTCTATCTGATATCTGGCTACGGCTGATCGCGGCTGGGGGATTTGGCCTGCTGCCGGTGATGGCAGTTGCCAGTGTTTATGATCCGACCAAATCTCCATCTGAGCAAGATTTCGACCAGGGGTTGAGCAAGTTTATCGCCACGATGATGCGTTTGCTGTTGCCGCTGACCCTGGGTGTGTTAACCATTTACCTGTTGGTGATCCCCTTCAATTTCTTGGAACCCTACGAGAATCGGGAACTCTTGATCGTCTACAACCTGATGCTGTTCGCCATCATGGGACTGCTTTTGGGGGTCACTCCCATCCGTGGAGATGATTTATCTCCCCAGCTTCAGAAATGGCTGCGTAGGGGCATCATCACCGTGGCGATCCTGGCGGTAATAGTCAGTCTTTATGCACTTTCAGCAACAGTCTATCGAACCATTGGTGGGGGCATGACCATCAACCGGCTGACCATTATTGGCTGGAATGCCATCAATATCAGCATCCTCTTGGGTTTGGTATATAAGCAGTTCAAAGGAAGTCCTGAGCAATGGATAACTTCCTTGAAATTGGTCTTCAGCCTGGGGACCAACGCCTATTTGGTTTGGGGGTTATTCCTGGTATTGGTACTTCCGTTGTTGTTTCAATAATCCATTATTAAGTTGCCGGTCACCTGCCTTTAGAAAATTGGTCTTGGACGTGGTACGACCTCAGAGGTTACCATTTTTTTACAAGATATCCCAAATCAAGCACTGAAACCCCTTTGAAGTTAGTTTATGGTTATTGCCATCGTACTTAATCTCAATTCTTCGGTGATGTCTCTCTGAGTTCCTAACAAATAGGCAAGGATCAAACCTTTTGTAATAAATTGGTTAGTTTTCGGTGTAACAAAAGTTAGTATCACCCGTTATTTCAGGCATATAGGAACAAAGTACTAAAATCGTTACTAAAGTACTATTCGCAACACCTTGGGGAGGTGTCCATAAAGTAAATACCAACATACAGCACAGAAACGGCAAACCTGTTGAAAAGCAGGGACGCAAAGCCACGATCTAAATGGTCAATAAGCCACATGATGGACGGGCTACCTAGGCACATAATACCGCACAGAAAAGGTAAACCTGTCGAAAGGCAGGGGCACAAAGCTACAGTCTAACTGGTTAACAGACCACATGACGGACGGGCTGCCTAGGCAAATCTCAATCATTAGTCCCCTCAGGCACCCAAATACCTGAGGGGCTCAATGTTTTAGGTACTTGATGAGAAAAAATATGAAAACATCACAGAAAATCTTTCAAACTTGCATAATCCTGACCATTATCTTCAGCTTGCTTGCGCCTGCTGTTTTGTTTTTCAATCCGCAACCAGCTCGCATGAGCGAGCGTTTAACACAGATGATTGCCAAGGATCCGGGGCAAGCGCTAAGAGTCATCGTCCAAATTGGAGATGATATAGATCAGGTAGAGAGCTTCGTCGAGAAGATGGATGGCAGTGTACTCAAAGAACTCCCACTCATCAACGCCTTCGCTGCCGAGATGCCGGCTGTTGCGGTTCCCAAGCTGGCTGAGATGGCGGCTGTGAATTGGGTCTCACTGGATGCGCCCATTAGGCCCACTGCCAGAAAGGTAAAAGATCCGGTATCAACCATTGATCCGCTCCCAGAAAATCATTTCTTAGATAGCCTAAATGTGGGCCAGGTATGGGAAATGGGTCTTCGAGGAGAGGATATTGGGGTGGCGGTGATCGACAGCGGTATCTTCACTGACCGTGACTTCACTATCACACCCAATAAACCGCATACTCGCATCAAAGTAGTTGAAAGCTTTATCTCGGAATCTCCCTCGGACCATTTTGGACATGGTACTCATGTGGCGGGTATCATCGGTGGTCATGGAGGCGCCTCTGGGGGATTGTATTCCGGTATTGCCCCAAAGGTTGACTTGATCAGCCTAAAAATCAGCGATGATCAAGGTCTGGCTTATGAGTCTGATACAGTGGATGCCATGCAGTGGGTGTTGGAACACAAAGATGAGTACAACATTCGGGTCCTGAATTTATCCATCCAATCCACAATTCCACAACCTTATCATGAGAGTGCACTCGATGCTGCAGCAGAGATCTTGTGGTTCAATGGCGTAGTCGTGGTGGCAGCAGCTGGAAACTGGGAGGAAAGCGACGATTTCAAAGCAATCGAAGCTGCACCGGGGAATGATCCTTTCATTATCACTGTAGGAGCCGTCGACGAAAATGATACTTCAGGCAGGGGGGATGATGTCATCACTTCTTTCACTCCGTTAGGACAGACACTCGAAGGGTATACCAAGCCAGAGATCTTTGCTCCAGGTGTGGACATCATCAGTGTTCTTTCACATGGTAGTGATTGGTTTTTTGAGCATCCCGATCGGGTCGTGATGGATGGAGAATACTTCCGCATCAGCGGCACATCCATGGCTGCTCCAATGGTGACCGGTGCAGCAGCCCTACTGCTGCAAGCAGAACCAGATCTGACCCCGGACCAGGTAAAATATCGTCTGATCCATTCAGCTGGAAAGGTTGAATCGTGGCCTTTCCTTGATGTTTACTCTGCTCTCACCACACACACAACTGAATCTGCTAATCAAGATGTCGTGCCTCACATGCTTCTGGCTAAAATGGCGCTGATCGCTTACTGGTCCAGCCAAAACGGGGAAGAGGACCTCGATTGGGAAGAGGTCAACTGGGACGCGGTCAATTGGAATGCGGTCAATTGGAATGCGGTCAATTGGAACGCTGTCAACTGGAACGCAGTCAATTGGAATGCCGTAAACTGGAACGCAGTCAATTGGAATGCCGTAAACTGGAATGCGGTCAACTGGAACGCGGTCAATTGGAATGCGGTCAATTGGAACGCAGTAAATTGGAACGCTGTAAACTGGAATGCTGTAAACTGGAACGCTGTTAATTGGAATAAATAGTTAACTGAGCAGGGCAGAGAATACCTGCCCAGCTAATCAAAATGAAACTGGTCGGTAAGCAACAATTTCTAGATTGACAAACCTTACTCAGAGTAGAAAATCGTGAGCGATCTCTCCTGGAAAGCAAGAATATTTATCCTCTCAATCATTACAGTCGGTTTTGGGCTGTCGGTGTTCCACCTGGCCAACATCGAATGGAATAATTATTGGCTGCTGATCTTGACCGGTGTAGCCGCGGTTGCCCAGGTGTTCAAAGTTGAGGGTGCCACCCACAAATCCAGCTACAACCTGGGATGGGTGGTATATGGTTTGGCTTTTGTTTTCTTGGGCGGTTCGGAAACTCTATTCATCATCCTGGTAGCTCACCTCATCGATTGGGCCTGGCACAAATACCCCTGGTATATCCAGATGTACAACATGGCCACTTTTGCAATCGCGGTCTCTGCTGCTGCATTGGCATACAATTGGATACCAAGAACAGAGCTCTATGTGGGGATCGTAAGTACGTTGGCCATTCTCTCTGCCCTGGTTGTATTTACCCTGCTGAACCACTTGATGATAGGTACGGTTATCTGGTTTGCTCGAGGTCAGAACTTCGCCCAATCTGGAATTTTCGGCCTGCTCACAGTGATGATCGACTTAACCTTATTGGGACTGGGTGCCGTTGCTGCTCTGATTTGGACTATCAACCCCTCAGCGGTTTTATTTTTGCTCATTCCTTTATACCTGATTTCAGTCACCCTCCGGGTCCCTAACTTACAACGCCAAACCGAGATCGATCCAAAGACAAAGCTCTACAATGCCCATTACTTTGCAGAGATGCTTGAGAAAGAGTATGATCGAGCTCGGCGATATGACCGTCCGCTCACAGTCGTGATTGGAGATCTTGACTTGTTGAGAAACATAAACAACACGTACGGTCATTTGGCTGGAGACGTAGTGCTAATTAAAGTGGCTGAAATTTTACAGAGCGAATTCCGGGGATATGACCTGGTCGCTCGTTTTGGAGGTGAAGAGTTCGCCATCTTGATGCCGGAAACCACCGCAGAGGAAGCTTTTCCCCAGGTTGAAGCTGTGCGCCAGGCAATTGCAGGGACAGAATTCGAGGTATCGACAAGCGTGACTCCAATAAAAGCCAGCATCAGTTTTGGCATTGCTGAACGCAATGGACAGGGATCTGCAGACGAGATTGTGCATGATGCAGATGTAACCCTTTACCGTTCAAAACTGATGGGTCGTAATATCACCTGCATTTTTTCTTCGGATAGTATCGACCATCTTTTTGAAAGTGTTGAACGAGAGGGAAATGATTCGCAGGAATTTCCGAAAAATGAACGATTATCAGCTCCGCAATATCCTTACCAACCGAATCCACTGCGAGAAAAATCGAATAGTCAGGAGGCTACTTCTAGTCCGGTACCTACCTCCAACAGAACTGTAAAACCTACTTCTGAACGTCGAGTGAATGGTTTCATTGGTTTATTAGCCACCCTCTCTTTAGTTCTTGCCAGCCTCGTACTGCCTCACTCTCCACTGCCTGAATGGTTGGGTCTGTTCGCTTTTGCGCTGATCGTGCTGGTGGCAGAAGGTCTTTCTCTTGATATCTACGTCAACGACACTTCAATTTCAACCTCTGCTGCTCCCTTGATTGCAGGCACGTTGCTATTCGGCCCGATCGGTGCAATCGTCCTCAGCCTGGTCCTGGCTGGGACTGCGATGTTCAAACATCGCAGTCATCTGAATCGGTTCATCTTCAACAGCTCCAATCATTTTCTGTCCACTTTTTTTGGCGCATTCCTGGTTCTATATCTAAGCACTCCCTTCATTGACTTACCGGGTTACATACAGATCGCGTTTACTATCCTGGGCGGTAATGCCGTTTTTATTTTCAGCACCTTGCTGTTGAGCGGGGTGATGAGCCTTTCTACCGGTCAATCAATGCGGGAGATTTGGAATGAACGATTTCGCTGGTTGTGGCCTTATTACATCGCCTTTGGCATTGTTGCCTACGCTCTCGTTTTAGGCTATTCTTTTGCTGGTGTGCTGGGCGTTTTGGCGGTATTGGTACCCTTATTAATGCTGCGTTTCAGCCATATGCAGTACATTAATAAGACGAAATCGATGGTCAGCCAGCTGCGTGAGCAGAATTCCGAATTGGAGGAAAACAGCAATCGTATCACGGCGCTCAATGAAGAAATATTGCTTTCCCTGGCTAAAGTGATCGACATGCGTGACTCTTACACGATGGGTCATTCGAATGCTGTCGCTGAGTACGCAACGCAAATCGCCACAGCGCTTGGCCTTTCAGAGAAGAAGGTGGAATTGATCCGGACAGGAGCCTTACTTCACGATATCGGTAAGATCGGGATTCCTGATTCTATTCTTTATAAGCCAGGTCCGTTAACAGACGAGGAGTTCGTGTACATCAAAGAACATCCTGTCCGGGGTGCAGAACTTGTCAGTACTAATGATGGCTTGCGCGAGATGGTTCCGATAATTCGTCATCACCATGAGCGATATGATGGGCGCGGGTATCCTGATGGATTGAAAGGTCAAGAGATCCCCGTCGAAGCTCGCATACTCTGCGTGGCGGATTCAGTCCAGGCGATGGAATCTGATCGCCCTTATCGTAAGGCGTTGGGGAATCAAGCAATAATTGCCGAAATCAATGAAAACGCTGGTTCTCAATTTGATCCAGTGATCGTCGAAGCCTTTCTCAAGGTGGTCCAAGAATTGGGATTGGTTGAAATGAAGTCCTTGAACGAGAAACCGACTGCGTTTCAACCTGTACTTGATAACGTCAAAAATGCCTTAAAAGGAGATTTTGCATCCGCGGGAATGCAGGAACAGAATTCTTCGGTTTGAAAGAAGCAAAGCTTGGACTAGAAAAAACTCAGTTTCTTATGTGAAAAACTGGTAGTTATGGGGGCAATTAGAACCACATCTTATTATGGAATATTTCTTGGGGATCAGAAGGTCAATTTTCCTAATTTCTTGTAGGTAGTTAATCATTGATTAAATGGGGGTTGATAGGGACTCTTCCCAAGGAGTGCTATCATCTTATCCATTTCCCTTTTTGCTGACCGGACAGACAGCTAATAACAATTTATGAGAGGAGTATATTCCATCCGGTCGATTTCGCTTTCAAGGAAAATTTATTTCCCAATTCACGATCATTTCAAGCATATTGATTCGCGCTACTTGAAACTGAATCCATATTAAGGTGTTGTAATAATCAGATTGGAGTGAGTCCAGGTATTGGAGCTTTTAACAAAAAAGGAGGATTCATTATGGGCGCATTAATTAGTATCGTCATTGCTCTTGTTGTAGCGGCAGTCGTACTTTTGATAGTTGATCGACTTAATCTTGGGCTATCAGTTGATGGATTTGGCAGTGCAATCATTGCCGCCCTTGTAATTGCAATTGTTGGTGGCATTGTTCTCTGGTTGCTTGGCTTTTTGGGCATCACGATTGGAGGTGGCCTATTAGGCGCTATCGTCTACCTGGTCGTGGCAGCTGTCATCTTGCTTATCAGCGATCGTTTTCTTTCCGGGCTCTCTGTTAGCGGTTTTGGTGGCGCAATCATCGCAGCTATCGCTATTGGTGTTGTCATCTGGTTGGTCGGCTGGTTGCTCGGACTGCTCGGCATTAGTTTCTAGTCCCTTTTCTTGCTCAGAGATTTGGGCTCACTCCATCTGGATATTTCGAAAGCGGACACCAATCTTTCTTCTCTATTGTCCCAATTTTATTAAAGAGATACATGATCTAGAGGCTTTCTCCAGGTATTGAGAGTGGCTTTCGTTGTGACTCCGGCAGAACTTGAATTGTATCCGCGAAGGGATTTCCCGCGTACGGGAGGACATTCAACCAGGTCCTGATTGGGTTTGCCCTGTCAGGATGCATCCCTCACCATTCTTGCGGGATGATAGATTCGAAGCCATTTATTAGGTTCAACTTTTATATGTTGAATAATTTTTTTCAAAAAACCTCATGTTGAGGTTCGAGTGACCAGTTACGGTTATTTTCCAAATCTCGTTCTCTAATATTTCTGAGGTAACTATGCCGCTAGGCAATAAGCCTCTACGGAAATCCCAATAAATCCTTTTAGTACATATCTCAAACTATGAGGGTAGTTTGTCCCCATGCTATAATTTTCCGATGGAAGAGAGTCCAATCCCTAAATCCGAATACGACAATTTAAACTCGGAAGTCTGGCGTACCTATCTGACCACTGGTGCAACGCTGAAAGGTATGCAGCTTCCGTGGTTCGAGCACCCATCTTTAAAGCCAGTCTACCGTGCACTGCCTTCGGAGCCACGCTGTCAAATCTGCTATATTCCATTTGAGGGGATCGGCGGGTTCATCTCAAAAAGATTGCTCAATGTCAAGCCTTCGGCTTTGAATCCGCACATGTGCGATGTGTGTGAACGGTTTGCCGAACGATTTCCCGGCGGGGCGGAGGTGGAAGTCACGATCCTTTTTGCAGACATCCGCGGTTCGACTCCGCTGGCGGAAAAGATGGAGACTCGTGATTTCAGCGAATTAATCCACCGCTTCTACCTGGCAGGCACAAAAGCCCTGTATTCAAACAATGCGTTGATCGAAAAGTTTGTTGGTGATGGATTAGCCGCTTTCTTTGCTCCGGCCTTCGCAGGGCCTAATCACGCACAGACAGCCATCATGGCGGGAAAAGATATATTGGACGCCACAGGTCATGGCGAGGGAAAATCTCCCTGGGTTCCGGTTGGGATCGGGATTAACACAGGGGTTGCCTATATCGGGTCCATGAAAATGGAAGGTGGTCGCACAGATATCACCATCCTTGGTGATGCTGTAAATACGACCGCGCGCCTAAGTTCAGAAGCTGCAGCTGGTGAACTAATGGTCAGTGAGAAAACCGTGGAAATGTCCGGTCTTTCCAAAGATGGACACGACAGTCGAAAATTGGTTTTGAAGGGCAAACAGGAGACCGTGGACGCGTGGATCGTAAAGTAGGGGTAAAAGAATTCACAAAAGGCACTGTGCTCGGATTGAATAGAAAGAGTTGATCAGCTCACCTGGTGGACTTCGAGTTGATTGGCGATTTCTGCGATCTCGTTAATTGGAGCTGATTGGTCTTGAGAATAATTACGTTGAACTTGCAAAGCAGCAACCGCGGCCGCCCATTTCAATGATTGAGCGAGCGGCCAACCCTTGATATGACCATAAATAATCCCTGCTCTGAAACTGTCCCCGGCTCCAGTTGAATCTGTTACCTGTACTTTCGGTGGGAGCAAAGAATAATGGGTACCATCGTGGTCGATGGCATTAATTTCTTGACTGCCGTCTGTGGTGATCATAATGCTGTTGCTAATACTCTGCAGAACCTTGCTGTGCTCAAAGATATTTACATCTGGATGCTGCTCGATAATTGAGGCCGCAGAATTGATGATGATATCTGCTAAAGGCAGCGTTTCATGGTCGCTTGAGACGATATCCATGGCAACAATTTTTATCCCCTTGGTTTTTGCTATCCTGGCAATTTCCACAGAAGCGTCGTTGCCCCGCGGGTTGCGATAATAGAAGGAAATCTCCAAAAATTGGATGTCTTCCAGCATTTCTGGCTCTGGAGAAGTAAACTTGGCGCTCGCGAAATCCGAACAGAACAAATAGGTGTTGCCATCCGGGAAGGGGATGGATCGTGCAATCAACGTCCTAATTGCACGATCTCGCTTCAAAAATTTCAGGTCGATTGACGGGAAAGCGCTTAGAAATTTCCAGACCAGGTCACCATAATGATCATATCCGATAACATATCCTGAAATTCGAGTAGGGATTGCCCAGCTCCCCAGCCATTCTGCTACATTTGCTGCACCACCGCCTAAGCGGTAATGTTCCTCGCAGATAATGTGAGCAATGCCTGGTTTTGGTTGGTAAGGTAATTTGAAGATAGATTCAATCGCAATACCCCCATAGCAGAGGACCTTGCTTTTTGTACTGGACATATCAATTACACGTCCTGATCTTGTAAGGCTCCCTTTGCGGCTTCAGCAAAACGGCGCATGCGGTCGAGGTCTTTTTTCCATGTGCCAGGGATGCACGTGTGGGTATTTGAGTCTACGCCCCATGGACGGACAGCCTTGATTGATTCTGCGACATTTTCTGGAGAAAGCCCACCTGCCAAGATGCAAGGTTTCTTGACCGTCTCAACAATCTTCTGGCTAATACTCCAATCGTGAGTTACACCGGCGATTCCGATCCCTTTTACATCGGGGGCAACGGAATCAAGGAATAAGATGTCGGCAACATCTTCATATGCCAAAGCGATATCTAAAGATTTGGGACTAGTAATTGGAATTGCCTGGATAATTTCTACTCCAGGGATTTTTCTGCGTAATTCTAAAACGCCTTCAGGGGGCAGATCTTCAATATCTCCACAAAGATGGAATAAATCCGGCTGGGTCTCTGTGACGATTTCAACCAGGTCATCGATGTTTGTATCGATAGTTAAAGCCATTTTGGGATAATTTGAAGGAGTTGCTGTAAAAACCTGACGAGTTTTTTCGAAGTTCATTTCGCTTGGCATGATCCCTTTTTTACCTACTTCGAGACCCCACCGATCTAAACCAGCATCAATGCAGATTTGCATCTCTTCAACTGACTTGATTGCATATACTTGTACTATCATAGAGCATCTCCTTTATCGATTAAAAAGATACAATTTATTGCGGATAGTAGTTTCACAGAATTCAATGGCAATTTATTAGAATCCAAACTGCGATCAGCGGGTCACCAGCGGTAAGAAAACCTCTTGGACTTCCACCACGGATACATCATAAACTGCCTCTGTGCCCATCAGGTTAGTTGTCAGAGGTACGATTTTAATGTAATAACTTCCTGCAGCAGCAGCTTGAAATCGCACACTGGCTGCCTGCCCCACCCCGGCAGCTTGTCCATTTGCCAGGGTGGTTGTTCCATCTGCTGCATAGACAGTGATGCGCACGGCTGCCCCGCCGTTTATCGAAGATGCGATGACAGAATAATCGCTCACTTTTCCAATTTCAACCCTGAACCAATCAGGGTCACCAGCCTCGCACAGGTTTCTCTGTGCCTTTATCCCAAGCAGCAGCGCTCTGGCTTGGGTAGAATCATCGTCGGGTTCGAAGCCGTCTGGGAGACAAGTGGCAGGCAGTGTAGCGCTGGTTTCGAACGCGCCGCCGGCTGGCCAGGATTCCGTCTGGCCGTTGGCGTCCAGCGCACGCAGGCGGAAGGCATATGAACCGCCCGCCTGGCCGGCAAACCAGGTCGAACGTACATCACCAGGGAGAGTGAGCGTGTTGGCAGCCTCCCAAGACCCCGGCTCGCTGCGCCATTGCAGCTCGAACGAACTAATGCCGGCGCCGGCGCTCGTGGCGTTCCAGTTAAGGCGTACCGCGGTCGAATCGAAAGCCTCGGCCGGTTTGAGCTGGCTGGTGGGTGGCGGGCAGGCATGGTCAACTTGAATCGTGCGCGGGTCAAGTGCTTCAGACACATTGCCCTCGTGATCCCAGATGCGCAGCGCCACCTCGAGCGGACCGTTGTAACCAATGGAGGCGCATAGATCCACATCCCAGTCGTACACGCCAGGCTGGGTGGGCTGGGTTATTTTTGGGCCGATCTCGACCCATTGGTTATTAAGTTTAGCGACAAGCCGCACCGCAGTTACATAAACATCATCACTGGCTGTCGCAGATACGTCGATCAGCGGATTACTTCCAATGCCAACAACCTCTCCAGCAGTCGGGCGAGAGAGTGAACCTACCGGCGGGTAGGCGCCCACATTACCCGAAACGTACCAGTCGTTGGCTGGATCGCGCGGATTGGACTTGTCCCCCAAACAATCAAATGCCCCATCATAGATCTGGAAATTGATCACCTCGTAACAAGTGCGTGGGATGCCGTTGTTGATCGCTACATCGGCAAAACGGATATCGATCGACCGACCCCAATAATAGCCATTGCCGCCCATCCAGATGCTGTCGGTGACCATGAAGTGTACGTGCTGTGAGGTGCTGTAGCCGGTATCGTCGCTGTCGCCAATATACTGGCCTCTCTTAACATTAGTGCCCGGTGTTAAGAAGTTTGGGATGGTGTTGTGCGCATGGTGCAGGTAAATTTGATAGGCCTGGTCGCTGGCATTGTGCAAGACAATGTAATTTGTGCAGTTCGGGTCCCCATCAAAGCAGCTGTCGCGCGCTGCTACCACTGTGCCATCTTTTGAAGCCAGCAGGGGAAAGTGCCAGGCATCGGTGAAGTCGTAGGCATAGCGGCAGTACACTGCCGAACAGGAAGGGTAACCCAATTCGGGGATTGATTGAAAGTGGCTGATCGAACCCTCCAGCCAGCGAGAGGTACCAGCCGCATAAGGCAGGTAATAGCCGGTGAGTGGCCCGGCGCTGGCGATCGGTTCCAGAGATATGTTCTCGGGGACTGGTTTTTGCTCAAGTGGAAGCATCCACTCCGGAAGGGTGGTAAGCATTTCTTCCCATCCAGAATCTCCCGGTAGCAGCACCTGCCAACCCTCTTCTAATAGGTGCGCGAGGGCCAGGCCGGGTTCGGTTGCTAATAGGCGTCCTGAATCGTCACGCAGCGCTAACCAAAGTACGGCGGTCTTTCCATCGGGGCTGGTGAAAGCAGTGTCCAACTCTGGGGTGAACAAGTCCAAGACCAGCGAATTGACCCCTTGATCGCTTTGCAGCCTGCGGTTGAATGCAGCTGAAAGATCGGCCTGGGTCTCAGCCGAAGCAGGGATGGGGGGTGGGTTGTTTGAAGCAGGAAGTAGCAATGTAGCCGCGATCAATAGGATCGGGGTGAGGAAACGAATCTGGCTCATAGTTTAATCATATAAACGAAAACCTTTATCAATGAACGACCGACCATATATACATAGCTGATTCCTTGTTTGAAATTAATCTATCCAATAATGTAAACTGAACACCAAGGGACAAGGAATTGATTTGTTTGAACGCTTAACTCGTCTGATCACTCCATATTATAGTCAATGGATTGAGAATAATCATCCAATTTACCTCTCAAATTAATACGGCACATAGCCAAATTCAGTTCAATAGGCATGTTAACGGTTCTTTTGAAATTGATGACCCCGGAAGAACTCGAGTTGAATACCTGTAGGCTTGTCCCGAGCTTGTCTCGGGGCTCGTCCATTGCGAAGGCGAAGGATAATAGTATTGATTCCATCGCTAAGCAAATTCCCGTTGTTATCCCAGAGCCTGCCCTAAAAAAAGTGAAGGATGAACGTCACTTCACCAGCACTAGTCAGGCGGTTGGGTTAGGAGCAATGGAGTGAGAAAAATGAAGGTGATCAGTCGTTAAGGAATACGTAATAATTTCAAACTAATTTCGTAATAAATCGTTGGTAGAGTAATTTTTAAGGTGGCAAAAAAGTGTAAATTCCTTTGGAGAATCTAATGAAAGAGATGTATGAGGCGCTTGATGTGGCAGCGGATGGTGGATTTGCGGTCGATGAGGAATTGCGAATTCAATTCTGGAATACAGCGGCTGAGGAAATTACTGGATTTAGTAAGGGTGATGTGCTCGGTCAAAAATGTTACCAGGTCCTCCAAGGTTATGATGATGAAAGACGTTTGATCTGTAAGGCATGCTGCCATGTGGCAGAATTAGCTTTGAAATCTGAACCCGTACCCAACTACGATATCCGAACTCGTACGAAAAAAGGTGATAGACGTTGGCTTAATATGAGCGTTATCACTTCCAGAATGGGTGGGAATGGATATAAGAAGTTGATCGTCCATTTATTCCGGGATGTCACACAAAAGAAAGATGGTGAAATGTTTGTTTACCGAATTCTGGAGATAGCCCAACTTTATCACATTATCCCATTTGAACGAAAGGATCCTGACCACCAGATCGCTAAACTTACCCTTCGGGAGCGAGAGGTACTCACCCTATTGGCACGCGGTTTAAGCACAAGAGAAATTGCTGAAGCGCTCTTCATTAGTATGAGTACAGTGCGTAATCACATCCAAAATATATTCGATAAGTTGGGGGTGCACAGTCGCCCGGAGGCCATCGCCTATGCATATCAAAATGGACTGATTGAAAGCATTGGGTTGTGAGAAAATGCGTGATCCAGTAATGATGGTCCGATATATGGTGAAAATGGCCTAGAAATATAAGCCGCATGCATCTTTCGCTCTGCCATCACTGCCATTAAGATAGTATTTGAATGCCGATTAGTTGATCTGCTAACTTTAATAGTGACCAGAAGGAGTAAACAATGTTTCGTAAGAAAATAACCGTTTTTGTTGTTGTATTAATCAGTCTGGTAGCAGCTATACCAGCTTTTGCAGCAGCGCCTGCTGAGGGAACCGTGGTTGAGGGCGTCAGCGTGCCCGGTGTCGCCCTGGGCGATACTCGCGGCCAGGTCCAGACGGCCTATGGTGATCCCTACTCCTGCACGAAAGGCTACGAAGTTGACGACGATGCGAAGTGCAGCTACCCGGTAGAGGGCTTCGACTATCTCGGCCGCGTTTGGATACACTTCCGCGGCCCCGATGGTGGCTTGCCCAGTGCCTCGCCCGACGACGTGGTTTACTCTATCACTTGGTCTGACTCGGTCAGCGGTTGGACCACCGAGGAGGGTGGGGTCAACACCGAATGGGCTCGTTCGGTCCGCCAAGATCCCGAGGCCGTGCTCGCCGTCTACCCCAACGCGGTGATCAGCTACGGCTTGTTTGGCGCAATGACCCGGGCCACGGCCTATGAGCAGGGCATTACGATCGAATGGGTCTATCATTTCTACTCTGGCTTTTTGGGTGTGAGGATGGGCATTTTCGAGCCAAGAGAGGCGCCCCCACCGCCCCCGCCGCCGGAACCGGTCACCCGCGTCACAAACATCAGTCTGTATGACAACAAGATCAAGGGCAAACGTACCGTCTGGGCCTCCGTGTGGGTCGATGACGAGTATTGGGATAACGCGGTCGGGGCGACCGTGGTCGTAGACTGGACTTATCCCAACGGCAGTACGCAGCGGTTTCAGTACGTTACTTCAGACTCTGGCGTGGCCAGCTTTGAGATGCGCAATGTCAAGTCGGGGACGCACAGCCTTGAGGTGGTCGATGTAGTGTACTTGGAGCACCCCTTCGACAGGGAGCTTAGCATGTTGACCTCCAGCATTATGGTCAAGTAGCGCATCCGCCCGGCGATCCGGTTGCCTCGAAACATCTTCATGTTAAAAACCCACAACACTGCCAATGATGTATTTTTTTACCGTTGAAGCCAATATTTCACATTATCAAGGATTTACGGACTTGCCCGGTCAGTACGCAATATGTCAGGCACCGAACTGTGCACCGTTGTCTCCCTGACACCCGTCCGACACAAGCTTGACTATAAACGAGGAGGTGTTATTGAGGATAGACAAAAAACTGGATAACATGAACTGTGAGATTGGTAGTTATGATTTTGCGAAGGAGATAAAAAATCATGCGTAAAATTGCGATAATCGTATTCGTTGTGGCGCTGAGCCTGGTGGTTGCACTGCCGGCTTTTGCGGGTGGTGGTCCTCCACCCCGTGATGAGGATGGCAACCGCGTGCGAGTGGTGGTCTATGTTACGAGCCAGGACCTCTATTATGACTCTATTGTCGGTCCTGCCCTACCACAGCGCGGCCCGTTTCAGCAGCTCTTCCCACCTGGAACCAATCCCGATTGGCCAGCTGGCGAAACCCTTTCAACCGAATTTGGGCCGGGCAACCCTGGGCATGTCGGCGGACGATGGTGGGTCGACGCGAACGGGAACGGTGAAATGGACGAAGGCGATGCCTTCTTTTCCTGCCCCCTGCTAGGACCCGGGCGTGAGAGCCCATAACCATATAACGTTTCCATGAGTGGCATTGAGGTGGTTGTTCCACAACCGCCTCAATGCCGCCAAAGTTAATATTCTCATTTTGCTTATTATTAAAATATTCGTTTGTCAGATTTCCGCCAGTTTCTTCCGCTATCGAGGGGTTGTCTAGGCGAAGATCCATAGCCCGAATTATCCAATTTCCCCTTCATTTAGAAGCGAAATATTACAAAAGCCACTCAACGGGAATCGAAAGTGGCTATTTCGGAATAGGTGACCCCGGTAGGACTCGAATTGAATCCCCATGGTTTTATGTGGGGATCTGCGACCTGATCCCGACTGGCGAAGCCATATTGGGATGCATCCCACACTGTATTTGCGGGACTAATGATTAAGAGCCACCTAGGTATAAAAGTTTATCCCTTGTATCTTTGTCTATAGGTTCTATTGTGTCTCTATTGTCAATAATTTCTATACCGGTCGTACCAGTTTTGCACCGGATTACGCCAAAAACGCATCTGGCATAAAGAAGGAATAGCGGCTCATCATTATGTCTTCGAATTAGTGGATTTAGCCGCGTCAGTGCACTCAAAAATTAAATTAACCTATACCTCCTAAGGCGAAGGCTGGTGGTGCGAGTCGCAGTTAGTGTACTTATGTAGGAGTTGAGAAAAAGTCAGACCCGCGTATATTGCGGATTGCATTAATTTGTAACTAGCTTTCTCAATATCTAAAGCCAAAGGTTGTCAATTTGGTCTGTAACCTTTTCTTGTATCGAGGGAATTATGTGCGAATGCAAAATCTCAGGCAAGAGAAACAGAGGAGTGCTCTAGATGTTCTTGTACAGTAATTTAAAACAGGATAATTGCCATATACCAATAATCATGAGCTCTAGCTTTAGTTATTCTGCATGGTTCGATTTTTGCTGAGCTAGTACCCAGGTGCCCAGTTGTCACCCCAAACTTCATTCCACAAAAAGGGTCGCGTGGAATTGGACTTGACGATGCCACCTGTCCAGAGATCCCACCGGGGATTAGCATATTTTGTAAAGAATTCGTCTACGCGAGCACTGAGCTCCGCAACTACTTCGGCATAATTGGGATCGTGTGCAAGGTTTTTGCGCTCATCCGGATCACTCACCAAATCAAAAAGTTCGTGCTGGAAATCATATTTCGTATTTTCGATACGTTTCATGAAAAGCCACTGGGATGTTCGAATTGTCCGGGTTTCCTCTTGTTCCATGAAGATCTCATCGCGAAAATCTAAATTTTCATCACGCAGGAGAGGAGAGAGACTCGTGCCTGAAATAGATTCGGGGGATTCGAGTTTGCAGCCAGCGATATCAAGAATAGTTGCGAAAATATCCGACATTCCTACCAGATCTTCCACATGCCTGCCCGGTTTGTCAAAATCAGGATAGCTGATGATGAGAGGAATGTTGTTTGCTGAGCGATGCATATTCGAGGGCCAGGTATCTTCGCCGTGTCCCCAAAATCCATGCTGGCCAACCGATAAACCGTGATCGGAGGTATAGATGACGAGGGTATCATCCAACACGCCTTTCTCTTCTAATTTCGTTATTACCTGTCCAACACCGTCATCGACCATGCTCACCTGGGAATAGAATTGCCGCATATAGAACAGGTTGTTGGGCATTTCCGGGAGCTCCTTGTACCAGGCAAAATCATAATCAGGCAAATTCTCTTTGCGCACCAAGATCCAATCGATGAGTTCTGGGGATACTCCCTCGCGCGGAACGGAGTCCATCGGCATGCTTGCATATAAATGCGAGTAACGGTGTTCTGGCTCGTTGGGATAAAGCTCTCCGTATGGCGCGTTGTAGGTCAGGAACAGGAAAAGGGGCTCGTCCTTATCAGCGTGGTCGTCGATAAATTCAACAGATTTTCGCGTGAAGTAGTCGACGGAATGTTCTGGTGCAGTATGGTATTGACCATTGTCATTCATCTCGATACCATAGAACGAATCCATCGTGCCCTTTGCCATTGTGACCCAATGTTTAAAGCCGTTTTGCGGTTTATCCGCAAATCCAAGATGATATTTTCCAATCAGGGCAGTGTTGTAGCCAGCATCAGCGAGCTTTTCTGGCAGTGTTTCAAATTCGGCGATGGCGTTGTAGTTTTCAGGCCATTGGTCCATCACTTCATCATCAAGCCAGGTGTGGATCCCGTGCTGTGAAGGCATAAGGCCGGTGAGCATGGACGCCCGACAAGGGGAGCACATAGAATTAGGGCTGAAAGCATTTCGAAACAGCACACCTTTCGACGCCAATTCGTCGAGATGGGGTGAAAAGATTTCATCGTTTCCATAACAACCCGTCATGTGTGCAGGATGGTTATCGACGAAGATCAAAAGGATATTTGGCTGATTTGAACTCATTTGTGTGCCTCTCTAAGGCTTGGGAAGTAGAAATATCAATTCCTATATTTTAATAATTGAAGAGTACTCATAGCAATATTTTGTATTATCGTTTCATGGCGGCGATCATGCAGCTGAGGAATCGGGAAGCTCATTATCCGTTTCATCGAGTGACAACCTGGCAAATTTGTATTCCTTTGAATCGCGATTTTGAGATTCTCCCTTTAGAAAATCCAGCCATTCGGTTACCAAAATTTCGTGATGGACCGTGGATGATTTGTTTGATTAACCTGAGTGGCGGACCAGGGGCATGATATTCTTTCTGCTTATGAGGAAAATATGCGTAGGAGCGGTTTAATAATTTAGCAGCTTTGCCCTTGGATATAATCTAAGGTTTTGAAGCAGATTCTTCATATTGAGATTATTTAAGAACGGTTGGTGCCGGGTCAAGTGAAAAATATTTTATAACAGCCAATCACTAAAACGGATAAGGGCAGCGATAGATAAATACCCCACCATGGATTGGGTCTGCCAGCCAGCATAGTCTAAGTTTTCAAACGAATTTTGGATATCAAATTTATTCCCCTCTGACAGCACTCTCAAATAGCTTTTT
>CALBUI010000356.1 GCA_937968125.1 uncultured Anaerolineales bacterium
ATCAATATCCCCTTGGACGTATTAGGGGCCGGTTGGCCTCAAGAGCGAAAAGAAGATTGGCTCCAAGATTGGTTGATGGAGCGCATGTCCGCCAACGCCATCCGCTTCTATTCAGAGTCAACCTTTTCATTTAATGAGTGAAATTGGTCAATCCGATCAAAATCTGAGCGAGAGACAGCTCAAGCCCCCATCCATCTTCTGAAATTCAGACATTTCCAGGGTTATCGTATGGTACCCCATTGTGGATAAGCGGGTCGCGAACTTGGGAAAGCCGGCTGCCAGCAGCACATTCTCGTTAACCCGCACACAGTTGGCTGCATACTGTTCATCCTTCTCAACAGTTATGGTTTCAAAACCAGTAAAGTCTGCCAGTGTTTCCATCCCATCTACCAGCACTAATCGTTCATCTCCCAAATAAGCGATCCCACTTTTGAGGTGGAGTAATTCACTGCCGCGAATATCAATAATGCTCGTAGTGAATCCGTCTGTCCCCAAGATATCTGCCAGCTGCTGTGCGCCTTCAGCGTTCGTTCTGTGCGAAATGCCTATGAAGAAATGGTCTCCAGCCTGGCATATATCGCCGCCGTCCAGTGTGCCAGGAGGGCGGATAGCCTGCAAAGCAGAATAGTGCTTCTCCACAGCCTGCCCAACACTGGCCACCTCTCCCTGCCGGCTGGGTGCACCGGGATGAGTCAAGATGGCGCTCCGAGAGGAGAGTATGGCTGTATCCTCGATGAAAGTTGAATCGGGATACTGAGGCTCAGGATCCATGATTGTGAGAGCTACCCCGCACTTCACGAGCGCCGCACAGTAAGCCTGGTGTTGTTCTAGGGCGAGGTCTAAGTCTGGTTTCCCCAAATCAGCGGTGGTCAACCCATTGGCGAAGCTAGCACCCGGGGTTCGGACGATAGCGTGCTGGAAGCGATTCATAATGATTTGATGGATATCCTGGTTTGAGACGATAATCTCGAGCTACGATGTTGGTTCTTCAAATACATTCCGCTTGCTAAAAGGGCTGGTCAAGAAACGCCCCATGATCTTCCATCTTGAAGTCCAAGATATTTTCGCACCGTGCTGATCGTTGTTCAGCATTTGTTCTGCCAACCATGGGCAGACCGTTTCCACCCGGTCGGCTAATATGTTAAATATGCGTTTATCCTTTTCCCAATCCTCGGGACGGTCCTCATATTGCTTGGTCAGCAGATCTGTAACCACCATCCCCGGTCGCAGTGTTCCGATGATCAGAGGCGTCCCTTCGGTTTCTTTGATCAGGCTGCTGTTGAAATAATTACGCCCGGCGTTTGAAGTGCCGTAATATGTCAATCCTGTGTGCATGCGCCCATCACTGCCCATGCCTTCCATGTTGTAGATCGCCCCATACCCTTGGGCGAGCATACCTCTTGCTGCCACCATCGATCCATAGATCTCGCCCAACAAATTGGTCTCGATGATTCCCCGAGCCTTTTCGGGCGGCGTCTCCCAGGCGGCTAACTGAGGACCGCTGAATCCGGCATTGTTGATCCAGATATCGATCTTATTAAATTGACTTATTGATTGATCCCACAGTGTCTGGACCTGGTCTGGGTTGCGCACATCACATGCGATACCCAGAACCGATTCGAGAGAGTGATGTTTCACAAGTTTCGATGCGGCAAGGTCGACATTTTCTTGTGAACGACCGCTGATCGTCACACTGCATTCTAAATCCAAGAAAGCATCAACCAATCCGTACCCGATCCCGCGTGTACTACCGGTGATGACGATGTGTTTCATTCCATATAACCTTGTTGTGGGTATTTCTGGCGAACTCAGGAGTTTAATATCATTGGCTGAATTGTTTACTCAGGTTCGACATCCAGCCGATCATCCCCATCGGATTGATCGAACAGCCGGCGCAGCTCCTGCTCCCAAACATCATCCAGGGGTGAGAAGGGGATGGGCACAAATTCATCCGATAGTCGGTTGATGTAATCACGCACACCGAGTTGGGGTGATTCATCATCCAATTCTGCGATCCGCTTATCAAATAACTCGATCAGCTCCTTGCTTTTTTCTTCCAGGTCGGCTAGATCCAACTCGAGGTGGATCATGTGGTTGATGCGCTGCATGATCCCCAACCAGGCCATGTAGTCGTTCTCGATACGGATCGAATTGGCAACTTGGGCGGTATTCGAAAAATCATATGCTGGCACGAAGGCATAGAATGAGACATATTCAATACCTTGTTCACCAGAGCGGCGGCAAATATAAGACCCTACACTGGCTCCTCCGTGATAGTCTGATAAGTTGACGGCGATATTCTGCAGCTCCTCCTTCATTTCTGTCAGGCTGTAGATGGACGAGATCATGCGCTCTTTGTTATAAGGCAATTCACCGTAGACGCCACCCAATCCGATAATACGCTTTACACTTAATGTTTTGACGATGTGCAAAATCGACTTAGTATAGCGTTCGATGTCCATTTGGGGTTCATCACCGATGAAGATGAGCAGTCCATGCTGGTTGTGATCCGCATAATACAAATCGTTGTGCTGAGTTTCGAGGCTCTCTGGATAGCCTTGCTCAAACTTAACTACTGGTCGCACAAGATCATGTGTGCCCGGTATTTGGAAAAGATAAAATCCATCTGGCCGGATGGATCCAATTTTGCGGGCCTTGGTTTGTTCGATCAGATAATCCGGCAGCCCAGATGAGGTGGATCCCGCGTCAGCCCACTGACGCCAACCTACGATCATATACATTTCTTCTGCTTCGGGATGCTCCAGAATTTCAACTGCGTCAGTCATTAACAATGCCTCCGCTTGACACTTGTACTTAATTCTATCAGTGACAATTGAGTCTACCGATAAATATAAAACCTATCTTCTAACTTGGATGGTTTAAGTAGATTATATTAATTATAACCATAGATGAGTTCATTGTGGTTGTACCGGCCGTTATCATATAAATCGCTAATACATAAGTACTCCTGAGTGAAAAAAGACACTTGCAACTGGTATGATTTGTGGCGACATAACCAAATTTCTGGTAACAACGCCTGTCCCATACAGTCTTTTTGGGGCTCCAGCGTTGTTACCAGTCTGGGATATTGAGTTATATAAAATCTGCAATTATTTCTCAGTAATTGCTCTTGAAAGGCCTTGACATCTAAACAATGAGTAGAAAACAACTGATTTTGTGGACTGGCAGGTGGGCCTTATTGTTGCTATTGGTCCCTTTATTGATCTTCCTTTCGGCTTGCGGACCTGAAATAATTGCTTCCCCCACCTCTACTCCAACTGCCTCCTTGACTGCCAGCTTGACGCCGACGAATTCTCCTTCGCCCTCCCCTGTGCCTACCGCGACACCGACACCTACGGTCACCAAAACTTTAACCCCGACAATCACTTTCACCCCCACCATATCCCCCACGCCGACGATAACACCCACACCGACCTTCGATTTTCCGGATGTAACTGTGCAGATGCAGGCCAACTGCCGGTATGGCCCGGGGACGGCCTATTTATATGCCCATGGACTGTACGAAGGCGATCATGGTGAAGTAAATGGGCGCAATTATGCGGGCACCTGGTTGTGGATCCAACCGGACAACCTGGATTGGCACTGCTGGGTAGCAGCCTCGGTGGTTGAAATTGAAGGGGATATCAACACGGTGGTCGTTCATCGCTCACAACTACCGCATTCAACCCTCTACGGACCGCCGGAAAATGTGCAGGCTTCCCGGGATGGCGATAAAGTAGTAGTGACCTGGAATGCGGTCTGGATGACTGATGACGATTATCGCGGCTATTTGATCGAAGCCACCGTTTGCCAGAATGGGTTCCTGATCCCGGTGGCAGTTCATACCGATCGCCCAAGGTACACATTCAGTGATGAAGAAAACTGCGATGGGGAGTCAGGCGGCCGGCTATATGCGGTTGAAAAGCATGGCTATATCGATCCCGTGGTAATCCCTTGGCCATAAAGGAAAATAACGATATCCTTCTGGGTTAGTTCCAAATGGAGTTTTCTGTCTAGGAGTTTGTCGATGGATTGGGAAAAAACATTAAACCACTACTTCCATGATTTAGAAAAACAGGATTTGTTCTCGGGTGTGGTTTTGATCACGCAAGGCGAAGTATGTCTTTATCGAGGTGCTTTTGGGTATGCCAGTCGCTCCTGGGAGGTCAAGAATTCTATGGATACCCGGTTTGATACCCCCTCGATCACCAAGCTGTTCACCTCGGTGGCAACGCTGCAAATGATCGACCAGGAACATTTTGATCTCGAGACACCGGTGATCGATTTTTTGGGTTTGAAGGATACGACTATTTCCAAAGAAGTGAACGTCTATCACCTGCTGACTCATTCCTCCGGTATCGGTGATGATAGCGAGGAAGAAGATGGTGAAATTTATGAAGATTTATGGAAGACGAAAGCCAATTACTCGGTCGTAAAAACTGCTGATTTCTTACCCCAATTTATCCACAAACCGGCAAACTTCCCGCCAGGGCAGGGGTGCCGGTACTGCAATTGCAGCTATGTATTGTTGGGGTTGATGATAGAAAAGGTGAGTGGCATGTCTTACCGGGACTATGTCAGGCAAAACATTTTCACCAAAGCCCAGATGTTACATTCGGATTTCCTGTGGTTGGACAGGGTTCATGCAGATGTCGCTGAAGGGAGCGATCCAATTCAAGATGAGGCTGACAACGTGATCGGGTGGAAGAAGAATATCTATTCTTATCCACCAATTGGATCTCCTGACAGTGGTGCGTATGTAACTGCTAATGACCTGGATGCATTTCTGCGCGCAGTTGCAGCTGGTCAGCTGCTTTCCTCAGAATTATCTGCTGCCTTCTTTTCCCCACAAGTTCATTACCGGGAGATAGATGAATGGACGATGATGTACGGGTACGGGATGAAGTTCTATATAGATGGATCTGGGGTGGTAGTTTGCTCTCAAAAGGAGGGCATCAATGCAGGAGTCAGTGGTCTCATTCGTAATTATCCAGAATTGGATATCAACGTAGTGCTGCTCTCGAACCTGGAAGGTGGTGTTTGGGATCCAATCTGGGTCATCCACGATCTAATAATTTCCATGGGTTCGGACCGTTAAATAGATCCAAGATATAGTGACAGGATTCTGAACTTCCCCCTTTTTCTGATTTACTTACTTGTTTCCACCACATTTTCCAGCGTGCAAGCTTCAAAAAGCACGCTCAATTCCTTGGGGTCGATATTTCCTTTAGAACCGATCGCTACAATCTGAGTTTTGGGTTTGCGATCTCCCCACTCATCAAGCAGGATTACTTCTGACCGGCGACCGACCACCTGCAGCACCCCACGCTGGTCCGGACTCTCTGCCAAGTAAATCACGCCTTTGCAGCGATAAATATTGGCCGGCAATCGCTTCTTGACCATCTCGCTCAAGGATTCTAAAGAGAACGGTTTCTCTGTTTCAAAGCTCCAGGTGGTGAAGGTGTCCTGGTGATTGGATTCATGAGGGTCCTTATCAGTCTCTCCTGAGAGCTGCTGGGCCTCAAAACGCCCCACCCCTAATAGAATTTCCAAGGGAACATCGCACTGGACTGCCTCCACGATCCGCACCCGGTTGATACGGCTGTCGATCCAGTCCCTTACCTCTTGCAATCTCACCTCATCCACCAGGTCAATTTTGTTCAGCACCACCATATCTGAGAAACCAATCTGGCGCAGTTTTAATTCCTGGACGGCGGGATACTCCGGATCAGCAAAGATTTGATCCGCATCGACTATTGAAATGATGCTGTCCAGGCGAATGCGGTCCTTGAAATTTGGTTGAATAAATGTAAAGGCAATTCCCGAAGGGTCAGCCACTCCACTTGCTTCAAGAAGGATGTATTCCGGATTTTCAGGGCGATCGATCACCATCTCAACTGTATCAACCAGATCGTCGCGAATATTGCAGCAAACGCAGCCGTTCGCCAGGCTGATGGCGTTGTCCTCCACCCCGACAATCAATTCTGAATCGATATTGATGGCGCCAAAATCATTGACCAGCACAGCTACCCGCAAGCCGTGATCACCATTCAGGATTCGGTTGAGCAGTGTCGTTTTCCCAGCTCCAAGGAATCCAGTCAGGATTGTTACTGGTACAGCCGGGTGCTTATTGTTCGAAATTTCCATACTGATAATTGTCTGTGGAAGAATAGGATTCCAGATTCTTACTCCCAACTTCTACCACGAATATTCTAATGTGTTGCAATCAATTTCCCGGAAACTTCAAGTTTCCGGGAAATTGAAAGGGATTATTCTTCACTGTCCGGACGGGCAGCGATCATGCCCTCCAGGTCATCCTTGGAGAACGCTAAATCTTCCGGAAGTTGTTTCATGGGTTCGCGATACACATCCGGCGGGTAGTACTTGGCCGGGTCTATTTCCATGTCGCGCGTATATTGCTCCTGTTGCACTTCACGGGGCATTCTCGGGCGGGGAATAGGAACCCTGTCAGGTAATGGTCCATCGCCCAACCCAAGGAGCTCGCGAGGATGCGGTACGTTGGCGCCAGTCAATCCAGGTAGAGCAGCTCTGCGAGCCCAGACCGCCTCCTTGGTGACATTAACCACCACCACATCCGGGGCGCCGTATAAGAACAGGCCATCCCAATGGGCGCGGATGCCAGCACTTACTTCGTTGAGCAAGTCATCCTCATATTCGATGTGGGTGACCATGCCAACCCGTGGGTTAACCTGTTTAATCAAATAGCCAGCAGCATAATGGGGTGTGTGGTGGGTATCGATTGTGAAATTGTAGAGCCAGGGGGGTAAACCATACTTCTGGTTGATGATACGGGCCGTATCTGTCTGGACTTCGGTCACAAAGACATCCGCGCCCGCAGCATACTTGGCAGTTAATTCGTCTGGTCTTCCGTCTCCAGTCCATACAAAACTTAAACCGTTCCAATCCAGCCGGTAGGCCGTGGCGCCGTCCTTGGCATGCGAGCGCCGCCAGTGGCGCACGGTGACGCCGTTCTTTTCGTAGCAGATGCCGTTTTCATCCTTCCAGTCGAATTCATTCACTTCGACCTCATAGCCGTCACCGATGGGGAAGTGATCGAAAGCCTCCAGGTGCCATTTCAGCATCTGTTTCATGCCGTCCACCATCCCCTGGGTGCCTAATTCGGGGGTGCGCCCAGATGGGCCATGCACTCGCAAGGGTGTGTAGCGGCCGGACCAGGCTGAGAAAGGCAGCAGGTAGGAAAGATCGTGATAGTGGTCCACGTGCAGGTGAGTGATGAAGATGTCCTGTACCAGCTGCTGGGAGTGGCCCATCGAAATGATGTTGCGCAGGCATCCAGGTCCGAAGTCGAAGAAGAAGCTGTCTCCATTGCCCAGCTCAACCATGATGCAGGTCCCGGCCTGGTCGCGCCGGGGTGGGAAAGGCGTGCTCCCCATAAATGAGATGCGCATCTCGTCGGGACCAAGTTTCTCAGCATTCGGATAGTAATTATTGCGGCTCCTCACAGATGGGGTCGGTTTGAAGTAATCCGGAATAGTCAAACCCGTTCCCGGACCGCCGCCATAAGGATTCTTTGCTTCAGTCATTTAAAGCTCCTTGAGATAACTGAATATGTCTTGAAATATTTAAAAATTTGTAAATCAGACCTAGTTTTGGAAATTATACCAATCATGGGGGTATAGTAAGCTGATCTGATGGTCTGGTGAAAACCAGCCTGCCATCAAGATTGCCTCCCCAATAACAACATTCAGGTTGTTGAGCGGGATTTAAATTGAAGCACTTGCCAATGCAGCTTTGCTCACTTTATCCGCTTTTCCCCTTTTGCCGGAAGATAATATGCGCTTGCGGATACGAAAATTGAGCGGTGTGACTTCAAGCAATTCATCCTCGGCCAAGAACTCGATCGCTTCGTCCAGGCTCATGCGCCTGGGCGGAGTCAGACGAATTTCCATGTCTCCCCGTGCGGCGCGCATGTTGGTCAGATGCTTCTTCTTGCAGATATTAAGGTCCAAATCTCCAGGTCGCTGGTGCTCGCCGATCACCATGCCTTCATAGATATCTATACCAGGATCATAAAACATGATTCCCCGATCTTCAGCATTTTTAATACCATAGGTGGTGGTGACTCCCGCTTCCCATGCAACCAGGGAACCAGAAGAACGGCCTTTAATCGCTCCCGCCAACGGTAAATATCCATGAAATTGGGAGTGCAAGACACCTTCGCCGCGGGTGGCGGTCAGAAATTGATGTCTAAAACCTAATAAACCACGTGTTGGGACAAGGAAAGTCAAATTAACCATCCCCTCTCCGTTCTCCTGTAAATTTTGAATGTGACCCCGCCGGGAACCAAGCATTTCAACAACCGCACCGACTGTATCCGCGCTAGTTTCTATAAAAACTTCTTCAAACGGTTCCAAAATTTCCCCATTCTCATCCTGGCGCATGATCACATCTGGGCGGGAGACCTGGAATTCGTACCCTTCACGACGCATTGTCTCAATCAATATAGCCAAATGCAGCTCCCCTCGCCCAGAAACCAGGAAGGAATCAGCACTTTCTGTATCGGTCACTCGCAGGGCGACGTTGGAACGTAATTCAGAATACAAACGCTCACGCAGTTTACGGGACGTGCCCCAGCGACCATCCTGTCCAGCGAATGGCGAAGTGTTGACCCCGAACTTCATCTTTACGGTCGGCTCTTCCACTTTAATGGCTGGCAGTGGTGTTGGATTCTCAGGATCAGTGAGTGTTTCGCCGATAGCAATGCCTTCCAGTCCGGCCAGGGCCACGATATCCCCAGCTTCAGCGTGTGGTATTTCTATTTTGCTGAGGCCCTGGTGGATATACAAGTAGCGCGCCTGCTCGACGAGTATTTCCCCACCTAAAGTTACCCGGGCCAGGGTCTGATTCGCTTCAATTTGACCTGCGAAAATCCGTCCCACTGCAGTAACCCCGCGATATTCATCGTATCCGAGGGTCGAAATCAGCATTTGAAGGGGAGCTTCAACATCTACTCTTGGACCAGGTATATCGCTCAAGATGACCCCAAACAAAGGCTGCAAATCAGGCCCTAATTCCGGAGTTAACCCCGCTTGGGCGCTGACCGCATTGGCATAAATTACTGGGAAATCCGCCTGTTCATCTGTAGCCCCCAATTCAATAAACAAATCGAATGTCTCGTTCAGCACCCTTTCTGGTTCCGCGTTTTTGCGATCGATTTTGTTGATCACCACAATCGCCCGGTGCCCTAATTCGAGAGCTTTCTTGAGCACGAAGCGGGTTTGCGGCATCGGTCCCTCTGCAGCATCAACCAGCAATAACACCCCGTCAACCATGTTCATCACGCGCTCCACTTCCCCGCCAAAATCAGCGTGGCCGGGAGTGTCAACGATATTGATCTTTACCTCTTGATCTCGTTCATCGTCCCAAATATCGATGGCTATGTTTTTTGCCAAGATCGTGATTCCCCGTTCACGCTCCAGGTCGTTCGAATCCATTACCCGCTCGACCACCTGTTGGTTGGCACGAAAGACACGCGCCTGTTTTAGCATGCCATCTACCAGGGTGGTTTTTCCATGGTCAACATGGGCGATGATGGCTACATTTCTGATATCAATCCGTTCCTTCAACATACCGGTCATTTCCTTCTATTCATCAATGATAAAAAATTTCTGACAATAAAAGACCTCGACCACACAGGCCGAGGTCGTCAGGCAAGTCCCGCAATCATATCAAAAAGTGATTATTTTGGATAGAGTTGGTTAACAATACCTTTAAGCAATCTTGATATTGATGAATTAGATAGTTTCGTTTTTACCTGATGATTTCTTTATAGAAAGTTATCATCCGACTGCTTCCCCAGCTGCTTGCGGGCTCTTCTCTTCCATTGGGGTGGTCGCTCGCCAGAATCCGATGAAAATCAGCGTTGCCCCGATCAGCTCACCGATGTAAAGGGCGCCAGATATTCCAAAGCGGCTGAATGCACCTCCGAATGCCGGCGCTAGCGCGCCCACTGCAATCAAGATATTCCCAATGACACGGTGTAGCAAGACTCGCTTGCGATAGAAAATCCAGGCTGAATAAACCGCCCCGCCAACCAGAGTTACAACACCATAAATGTTAAAGAAAGGAGTCAAACTGCGGATGCCTGAAGTGACGATGGCGTGACCACTTAATTCGCTGCCTGTGTGAACGCTGGTTGTCAGCAGGCTGGGATCCAGCTCGGCACTGAAGATACGAATAGCGGCATAGGCTGAGGCGATACCCAAAATCAGCATCAGGATGTTGGCTATTCGGCGCTTTGCCAGCAAATAAACCGTACCCTGCCCCAACCAGGCCGCGACCAGGATGGCGCCGAATAAGTACCACATGCGGAAGATGAGCGGATTCCAGCCGAATGCTCCGAAATATCCCTCACAAAAACCACCGATCCCATAGAACACCATCCCCAGACCCCACAAGAGCAGGTGGGGACGCCGCTTGGCATAATAGCGTTTGAATATCACAAAGGCAAAAATGAAACTGATGATGGCGGAAAGGAACGGAATTAAGGTGTTGATGACGGTCATGATGAGGTCTCCTATTGGTGGGTCAAATTGACTAAATCCCGTTAAACAATCCCAGGATAACTCCGGTGGCGAAGATCAGCATTCCGATGATGAGCACAATAAGAATCCCAATCGCGATCGGGATCGATTTCTCGAAAAACGCTGGATATTCTCTCTTGGGTGGGGAAGAAGGGGATTTATCTACCATTTCCAAACAGCTACCTGAAAGCTCAAGGGCATAATACTAAGTATAAGTATGGAATTGTGGCCTGTATAGATAAGTTTTTACAGATTTTTGTGAGTTTGGGATGAGAAGATAACGATAAAGGAGGTCAAGAAGATGCTATGTTATCGCAAATTTATCAAGATTTTTGCCACACCAAAGCTGCAGAGATCCCTCACTTCGTTCGGGATGACATACGACGAAAATCTTTATTGATAAATATGGATTTCTAATTATCTCGGTTCTGACCTGTTTCACCTATGATGTGACAGAAGTGATCTTGACCCGCATGTACTCCCACGGACCAGTTCTTTTCTCGAATGTCCCCACTGCGGTACCTGGTATCCAGACCCCATCAAATTCCTGGTGATCGCTAAATTCGTAGTACCAGGGAGCTTCTTCGTATCCTCGGGGGATATCGTATACTCTGGACGGGCTGTATGTCCGGATCACATCATCCATGTCGTTCAGCTCGAAGCGCACAGTTATCTCATCATCTTCAATGATGTGCCTTACTTCAAAAGTTGTCTCGTTTAAATTGTTCCAAATCAGATTCGAATCGGTTAACGCGAGTCCTGGCAGCCAGGGAAGCTCGCCGATATTGCGCACGATCTGGCTTGAATACACCTCTGAATCGTTTCGTTTTCCCAGTGAGATGAGGCCCCACAACTTTGCCCCGCCCCAACCTTTCCCCTCCTTATGGCCATCCTCAGCCAGGAACCAGAACCCAGTTCCCATCTGGAATCTGGCTTGCCATTGAAAGGAGAGAGGGAAGCCGTAATAAATACCGCTGGCGGTGAAAGGAGTCCAACCATTGCGGATATCCATGCTGCCTTCCTGCTCGAGTTTGATGGATGAAGGCAGGATATAATTCGCGGGTAAGGCTTTTGCCAGCCAGCGCTGGGCTGCTGGGGGGAGGGAATCTTTTGAGATCATATTCTGATTTGTCAAACTTGTATCGGTCATTGACTTATCTCCAAAGATTGGAATGTGGATTCATCTGTTTACTGGTGATGTTGAAACCGTGTTAGGTCACCGAAATTGAATGGCATTGCTGACTTACTTACGGAACAGGTATACCATAAATCAGCCACCTGGCGGGTGGTTTACTTAAAAAATATTTCACTTTAGTCGTAAGGTGCGGTAATTTTGTTGATCACCAGACTGATATAATTTCTACATGAGCTTGCTAGAACAATTAAAAACAGAAGCCCTCGATCAAGACCTGATTAACCCGGAAGATGAACTCGACCCAGAATTAGTTTTCACCCTGGTGAGAGATATGACTTACCAGCGGGCCAGCAACAGGCTCCCAGAAACCATAATATCTGAATGGAAAGGAACCTGCTCAGGGAAGCATTACCTGCTGCATAAACTGTTCGCCGAAATGGGATTGGACTCCGAGATTATGGCCTGCACCAGCGCTGAACCAGTTGACCCAAAGGACATTCCTGAATCCATTCAGCCGCTCTACGAATCTGCCAATCGTCGTTTTGTGGATGTGCACAACTACTTATTGCTGACTGTTCCTGGTGATGGTCAAATGATCGTGGATGCGACATTTCCGATGTCATCTCGAAACAAGGCATTGGTTGTGAATGAACAATTCATTATGGGTCAGGATCAGAAATTGGCAGCAAATCCAATGAAAACCTTTGCCATTCCCCCTGGACGTGACCCGCAAGATTTCAAGGATGAGCTGCTGCAAAAATATTTCTCCCCTGCAGAACTTGAGTTCAGGGAAATTGTGATTAAGGCCATTTCTAAGCAAGATAATACTGAGTAAGATAGTTGTACCAATTTGCTCAGCTATCTGATTTCAATAACTATTTCAAACGATTTGATACTAAGAATTTAGCCCACAAGTCTACTCAGAACTTGTGGGCTGGTGAAACTATTCCATTATCAAACCTTTGATCCCGTAATCTGACAACAGCAGTTTTCCAGGATCATTCTAACCCGCTTTATGGTTTGTTCAACAATAACGGTAAGTAAGTTTTACTTTGGCCGACGGTTAGTTTCACCGGGACAGCAATTAACGCCTCATCTGGATCATTGGAACGAATACGCATCAAACCATAATACATCCCTAGGGTGAGGCCGGTCGCGTCAGCGCTGACAGCAGCATTTTGAGAATTACTGCCTGGTATTGTGCCCGTGTCTGGTGTCAGTGATAACCATGTGGAGGCGAGTTGTTGAGCATCCACTTGGATGGGTAATTGCTTTGTGAAAGTCCCCCGATCTACTGACGGATCACCACCTGATGTGTATTCACCTGATTTCAGAGTAATCGTTTGCTGAGGTGGTCGAATCGCTTCCCAGCAACCAGGGAATCCATCTGTTAATTGCATCGTACCGGCCATAACCGTGCCGGCGATGTAACCGGTGTAATGGGTGCCATTGGTATATGTCCAACCAACCATGTTTTCTGTTTGGCTCCAGGTACCTGAACCACCATCATCTGTTGTGAAGGTGAAATCTGAATTTAATGTGAGCAGGGTATTGCCTGGTGAACCAGTACAACCCCAGTCAAAAATTAAATTCCAAACTCCTTGGGAAATTAAGCCTCCAGTTGAAAGGTCAACCGTCCAGTCAAGAGGTAAGCTGCCGAGGTTGTCAATCTTCAGGTTCTGGGTGTCATCCCCTCCTAAAGGTGCGGTTAAATCAAAACTGGCTGGATGTATCTTGATATCCGGCGCAGAGATGATCTCTAGCACTACAGGCAGTGCGATCAGGGCTTCGTCCGGATCATTTGACTTCAGACGCAACAAACCATAATAAGTATCTGGGGCCAGGCCTAGTGCATCAATATCAACGGAAACAGTTTCTGAGTTGATTCCGTTTACTGACCCTGAATCTGGAAGTACTGATAACCAGGCAGATACAACATCCAGAGCAACGTCCGCATCGAGTCTCAAATAGGTGGTTGCATTCGGATTTTTTGAAATTTCACCACCTGCTGTCCTATCTCTCGACTGTAATCCTACCAGTTGAGCTGGAGGTCGCATCGTCTCCCAACATCCAGTCAAACCACCCCCAGCATCTGAAGTTCCAGCCATATGTAGACCGGCAATGTACCCCCTGTACTGAGTGGTGGTGGTGAAAGTAAATTCGATTTCATTGTTAATTTGACTCCAGGTGCCTGATCCGTCGTCGCCGGTCGTAAAGGTATTATCCGAATTGAAAGTAATTGTTGTGACCCCAGGTGAGCCTGTGCATCCCCAGTCAAAATTCAAAATCCATTCACCCAGTAAATTTGTAGAACCTGTTGAAACTTCAACTGTCCAGGACAATTCGGTATCAGTAAGGTTATCAATTGTCAATGATCTTCTACTTGAACCACCTTCCGGTAATTGAATTGAATATCCTGCTGAGGAGACGGCAATATCAGGTGCGAGGACATCAATAACTACCGGAACTGCGATGAGTGCTTCATCCGGATCATCAGAACGGACGCGCAATAAACCGTAGTGATTTCCTAATCCCAATCCTGTTGCGTTTACGTCTATGGAAACTCCAGTTGAATTGCTACCTGGTGTGGCTCCTGAATCTGGTATTGCTGAAAGCCAGGTCGCAGCTGCTTGTTGCGAATCACGTTCACCGAATTCGTCGACCGGAGCGGCATTAGGACCAGGAGAGAATTCAGCGGCTGAAGAATATCCATTGTCTGCTATGGAAGCAGTCGATAATGGCGGGTGTAATGCCTCCCAACAACCAGTGAGGCCGATATTGGTATCCGATGTGCCTGCCATGACCGGACCGGCGATATACCCTGTATACACAGTACCAGTACCACCGGTGAAAGTAAAAACGATTAAATTATCCGTTTGGGTCCAGGTCCCGGAATGACCTTCACCGGTTGTGAATGAATTATCAGAATTAAGGGTGAGATCGGTGGATCCAATTGTCCCATCGCAATCCCAGTCGTAATGTAAGGTCCAAAGACCGGTAGCTGTCGTGCCTCCGGTTGAAACATCAATACTCCAGTTCAAGGTCGCATCGCCCAGGTTATCAATAGTTAAATTACTGCTGGTAGAACGCCCTTGTTGCACATTTAATGAAAATTCAGTTGGTGATATATCAATTTCAGAAGCAGCGATGGCAGTTGGTGAATTCGTTTCAGCAAATGCAGAAATAAAAATAGTCTGGGTCAAGAGGATAATTGAGCAGGCAATAATTATGCGGATGAATTTCTGAGTACGCTGGTTCATTTTCTTACTCCTGTTTTCTGCGTTAGTATCTATATCCACCATGATGATTGGTCATAAATCGAATTCATTATATATTTTTTGACAAAGACACAAATGTAAAAGGTAGATTTTTTTTATTCCTCCATGACGTGAAGTATGTTTCAACTTCTCCAATTACCAAGGACGACAAATTGAACCAATATCTTGCTTTCACTAATTTGGTTCCATGCCAATAAGTACAACCAATATTCAGATAATCTATAATATTTCTTTGATGAGAATTCTGCGTATCCCAAGTTCCTAGGGATTAAAGAACCATCTAATTGAATACTGATGGAGAGCGATGAGTGCGAATTATGAGTGTAAGATTAATTTATATTCTATCATTAACTGATCCCACCTCACTGAGTAATCTCTTTGTAGATAAC
>CALBUI010000357.1 GCA_937968125.1 uncultured Anaerolineales bacterium
CCAGACAGGTTTTGAGGTGAGACCGGCTCCAGGGACTAGGCCGCGTAGATGATGGATGTGTTCCGAGACTTCGTTGCACACCGCCCGTGAAACGATCAAGGAAAGTGTGCGCTCATGTTCTTTGCGCCAACCTGTGATGTCTTTCCGCTCCCAGGCGTCCATGATCGCCCGCCAATGCCGCTGCTCCCAAGACCAACGCTTTTGGGTTTGCTCAGGTGTTAAAGTCTCCCAATCCTCTTCCTTGGTCTCGAGCCGCAGATTAGTCCGGCTGACGATCTCCTTCCAGACCCAATCCGGAAATTGGTTTTTCATCGTCTTTAAGCTGTCCAGCACTTCCTTCTCAGCTAATCCTTCGATCTCCTGGCTGACTTTTTCGATCTCAATCTCCAATAATGCTCGTCTTTTGTTGAATTGGCTCTCCAACATCCTGATGAGCCTATCGATCTGCGATATCTTCTTTTTATCTGTCTCGGTTCTTTTCTGTTTCCGTAGTTCAACCAGCTTCCGGGACGCGGCCTGATCAATTTCTTCCTGCGTGGCTGCCTGGTTCTTGACCGTTAGCTCCTCCACCTTCAGTGATTCAAGCAGATCACGTGGATCTGCCCACGAACCGTGAGCGCTTTGGTAACGCATTCCCGAGAAATGGATTACCATATAGCGCAGCCATAATGGGAAGCGATCGGGTTCCTGGTCGAACCGCTCCACCACCGCCTCTATCAATCCTTTTTGATCTTTGAAAGCCAACTTCTTCTCATACTTCATCACCTGCCAATCCGCCGCAGCCGCTTGGGAAACCCCACCGTTTGCATCCAGGCGCGGCAACTTGCTGAGCCCTTCCTCGGCAGCCTCAATTTGCCTGGTTAAGCGCTCGGATTTCGCGTTCAAACTGCGTGACTGGACCTTAAAATCGGCCATCCCGGCATCGTATTCTTTTTCAGCCGCTTTCAATTCAGCCTCGGTTTCCTCATATGTCTTCTTGGCCAGTTCATATTCGCTGGTATGCTTTGCAAAATAAGGGTGATCCGGGGCGAACTGTGCATACCATTCCACCTGCCGCTTGGCAGTATTCATCTTGGCTTCCAGGCTGGATAGCTTGGCCTTCAGATTGGCCTGCTTGTAAATCAGCAAACGCATTTCACGGCTGGCTCTTAGATCACGTTCCTTTTGTCTCAGTTCTTTTAATGCCGGACCGATCTTTTCGATTTCCGCTTTAGCCTGGTCCAATTGGAATTGCAGTTTTTTGTGTTCTCTCACCATCTCTGAGGCCAGACTGGTATCAACTGCAGAATTTTTTGTCTCTTTCCATAGGTCGATCTCCATGAAATAGGACAAGAATTCCTGCAGTTTTTTCTCCCTAAATGGATAAATTGTCTTCCGCAGGACGGGATTCTGCCATTGAAAATTGTATGTAAATTTCTTCACCATATAAGTCCTTTATCAATACCCGTAATCTATTCTCTTTACTGCAATTGGGCTATCTTCCGTCTTAATTTCTCGATCGCGGCCTGATCCCGAATTTCCCCCAAACTTGCCAGGCTTTGTTTGTAGTATGCCAGCGCCTGGAAATTGTTGTTTGTCCGATCGCCCTTAATCCTCTGCGTAAAAGCATCACCCAGGCGAATAAATAAGGATGACTCTGGAATCAAATTGACGACTTTAGGCAGCTCATTGAGAATTGATTCGTATGCGTGAATGGCAAGTTCGATGTTTTCCGATTTCTCTCCCTCCGTTTGAGCGATAAGCAAATCCCCTAACTTGATCTTGGCATCAACAAATTGATACGGGAACCGGTCGGCTGTGAAAACAGTCAAGCATTGTTCAAAATGATTTGTTGCATCAATTGATCGGAATTGTTCTTCATCCGTTGAGCTAGCATTTGAAACAAGTTTGGCCAGGTAATAGTGGGTCAGCGCCCAAACATATGGCAATGTTTGTTGGGTGATGTGGCCCAATACATTTTGGTACGCGTCAGCTGCCCGATCAGCTGCCACAATTCCACCATCTTTTTGATATTGGAGGTGGTTGAGATGAGCCAAACCGAATTGAAGGGCTGCCCATTCCTGTGGTTGGTCTTCAAAGGTGAGACTTTCAAGAGCAGATGTGTAGTTTTGTTTTGCTTCGTTCAAATACCTATCATTTTCCGTCCACTCGTAGAGCGCTTTATATGAATTGGCAAGTCGTAATCGGTTATCTCGTTTTTCGCCTGCAGGAATTAGTGCCAGTTCAGCCTGGTATTCTGCGATTGCTGCTTTTGTATTTTCAACCTGGCTGCCTATCTCCATTTGCGAGATCGTATAGTCTACCTCCGCAACCTTTTCCTGCGAGATAGTGCTTTTTTTAATCTCAGAAGATACAAAATCCCTGGCATAATCAGCATCAGTTTCCAACGACTTGACTCGAATGCGCACCGCCGGATCGCCAATGACCACATAGCTGCGTGCATCATTGTTTGCCGTCCACCTCCCCGCAAGGGCCACGTCATCTACTTGTTTCCCAAACTGGACACCTTGTAGCTCAGTGCTCAATATGGTCGAGAGCTCTGCATAGCGGGCATTGAAGTATTCCATCGCGTATCCAACAGGGTATCCATCCATGAGCGTTTTAAGCGCACTTTCAAATACCGCCAATTGGCTGCCGCTCTGTTCCCAGGTGAACGAATAACCCCAGGCACGCTCGACATGCCCAATCACTGCTTGCATTCCTCCCCGTGGATGGCTCAACAAGCCCTGGGGTAGTCTTGCCAGGAAGTTGCGCGGCGCTATCGCAGCCGGTTCCAGGAAGGCCTGGTGGGCGAAATCATCCATATGGGGTGTCCCTGCCCCATAACAAGCAAAAAAGAAGGCGATCGATCCGTCAATCTTTGCCTCGCTCGAGATATCGTCGGCGGAAAAATAATGTTCTTCAGGAATCGGTTCCTTCCACGATCGCGGGCCAGGCCAATCCTGGCACAGCAATGCCCCCTGGTGAGGGAGCTGGCGGGGATCATCTTTCGGAAATCCCATTCCGTGGCTGGCTGAAAAGAACAACGCCGGGGATTTCTCTCCTCCCAGAATTTCAGTTAGGGTTGATTTCGTTGCGCCCTCGCCTACAACAGATTGAATCTTCCACCCCTCACTAAGATCACCACTCGAAAATTTCTCTGCCAATGGTTGGACCAGGTTGGCGGCACTTAATTGGGTTGCTGGATCATCTGGATTCTGGACCCCAAAAAATGTTGCCGAACGGGAAGTAGAAATTTGACCTGACTCCATCTCAACGATACTCTGTGCATATTGCGCATATTGATCTAACGTATCGAAAAATATCCGCCCGACGGCGTACTGAACATCTAGCTGGTATTGAAATTCAAAAGGTATAACCTCTGGACTGCCAACGATCAGTAAATAATAAGGGACTCTCTCTGGGTCAGCGGGGCCTGGTCCGACATTGTGCCTGGACAAGAAATCAATATAAGACTCCCCACTTTGGTACCCTCCCTCACCACGATATTCTTGATAAAAATCTCCAGCCTGTGATTTTCGTAGTTCCAGAAGTCCACTCAGTGCTTCTTTGATTGCAGGGATATTTTCACTGTCTTCTTGAGCGAAAATCACACCCCAGCCCGCGCTGGATAATTTGAGTGGGTCAATGCCTGCTTTTACCCCACGGGTTGTTTGTGATGATTGCCGGTGACGTAGCTGAAGATCCCGCAGGTGATTCTTATCCAGAACATCTCCCTTGGCGATGTTGGATAGATCTTGGGTTGAAAGGGGTGGCAGCAAATAGGTACCAGTGGCACCATTGATGCCGTTGAAGATCAGTTGTTCTTCCCGCAGGGGGTTATCTGCACTCATCAGGCCTGAATAATGATAAATTACGGTGCTGCAAATGGCTGCCAGGCAGGATCAAAATTTTTCGACCCGCCTTCTGTTACCTGCGTTCGAGCACTCCCAAATGCAGTGATGACGAAAATCTGGTGATCGCCTTGCGGCCATCCTTCGTAGACAATCCACTTCCCGTCTGGGGAGTAGTCGGCCTCATTCATCGGGCCAATGCTTTGCGCTGTCGCAATGGTAGATTGTTCTCTCCCAAAACCCTCTATTGAATCGCCAACCAGATCTGGTAAGCTGCTTGAACTAAACGGTACCGATTTCTTGTACATCAGAAACTCTCCATCTGGAGAAAATCGTGGCTGGTTGTAGGCGAAATCCTCCCCTCTCGAAAATTCTTTAGCCCGCCCCCCTGCTGGATCCCGGAAACGGTGCGGACACCACTCCGCCGGCGGCGGTATCCGACCTGCACACGTCATTTCCCGCGGCGGGATCAATGGCACTAGTGTGGCGCGCCCCGGGCGATGATGGTATGATCGGTACGGCAAGCGAATATGACATTCGATATTCTACACAAACAATCACGGCCCTGAACTGGGAAACGGCTACGCGGTTTGACGACGAACCAACGCCTAAGCTGGCCGGCGAACTGGAAACAGTCACTATTCGCGGCCTGCATTCGGTGACGGACTACTACTTCGCGATGAAATCATCGGACGAAGTGCCAAACATCTCGTCTCTTTCGAACTGTGCGACCGGGACG
>CALBUI010000358.1 GCA_937968125.1 uncultured Anaerolineales bacterium
TATAGACATGCTGATTCCTCGTGGAGGGGCCGCACTGCACCAGTACTGCCGGGAAAACAGCACCATTCCGGTCATCACCGGAGGTATTGGTATTTGCCACCTGTTTGTGGACCAGTCTGCAGATATTGGGCAATCGGTCCAGGTCATCCAAAATTCTAAGGTGCAGCGTCCCTCGGTCTGTAATTCGCTGGATACAACCTTGATTCACGAGGCTGTGGCAGCTGAAATGATCCCGCTTATTATCAGCCACCTGTCTGAAGACGGGGTTGCATTCAAATTTGACCAATCAGCGATGAAGTACCTCCCCGATAATGGCGTTGGATTTGAGCAGACAGGGAATCCAGCGGATGTTAAGCTGGCAGAATCAGGTGATTTTGATACGGAATGGCTGGCGCTGGTATTGGGTGTGAAAGTGGTACCCGATTTGGAGGAGGCGATTGAGCACATTTCGCAGCACAGCACGGGTCATTCGGATGGGATCCTGACCCAAGATGAAGCCAATGCCCGCCAATTTATCGCCGAGGTTGATTCGGCAGCAGTTTACGTCAATGCCAGTACCCGCTTCACGGATGGTGCGCAGCTTGGGCTGGGGGCAGAGGTGGCCATCTCCACCCAGCGACTGCATGCCCGAGGACCGATGGGGTTGCGTGAGTTAACTACATACAAGTGGGTAATTGAGGGTGATTATCAAGTACGAGAGTAACTTAAAACAGGAAACGCAGTAAAGATAAAGCCGGTACTTGATTTCCTCCAACCAAATTTTGCGTTCCAGGTATTTAATCCCCCGCTTCGGATTCTCCTCTTGAACCGACGAATCTCCCAATCCAGCGACCAAAATCACCGCGCCACATGTCCAAACCTACCGCCAGGATAATGATTAACCCCAGCGTGATGTCCTGCCAGGCGGCAGGTACTGCATTGAGATTCAACCCATTCTGCACCACCGCCACTGTCAGCGCGCCGAATAGGGTTGAGATGATGTTACCGTAACCACCTGCCAGGCTGGCGCCTCCGATCACTGCAGCCGCGATGGCGGCGAGCTCAAGTCCACCTCCATAGTTCGGAGAACCGGAATTCAACCGGGCTGAGATCAGGACACCTGCAATCGCCGCGGTCAGTCCTGCCAGAATAAAGGCCAGCAGCCTGGTCCGGTTGACATGGATACCCGATAAGTAGGCGGCTGATTCGTTGCCTCCAACTGCATAGATTGACCTGCCGCTTCTCGTATATCTCAGGAATATGGCTGTTACAGCATACAGGATCAGCATGTAAAGAAATGGCAGTGGAATCCCCGCAATTTTTCCGTAAAAGATGTTCTCAAGGAAGGGTGAGATAGAAAAAATCGGGTGGCCATCCGTAACCAGGAATGCTAGACCACGATAAATACCCAGCGTGGCCAGGGTGACCACGAAGGATGGGATGCGCCCATAAGTGCTGAAAAAACCGTTAAACAATCCTAATCCGATACCCAGGATTAAAGCCAAAAACACTCCCACAACCAGCGGTACACCCATGTTCACGACCAGGATTGCCAGCACGCAGGTCGTCAAAGCGACTATCGACCCAGGTGAAAGATCGATGCCAGCTGTCAGGATAACCAGCGTGCTGCCAATGGCCGCAATGGCAACCGTGCTTACCTGAAGAGACACGTTGATCAAGTTTTGGGTGGTTAAAAATCGATCGGTCGTCAGGCTGATAATTACCACCGCAATGATAAGTGCAACCAGTGGTCCTGCAATGGCGGAACGAAAGAATTTGATAAGGTTATTCATCCCAAACTCCAATGAAGGGTTTTGATAAAAAATATCTCATAGTATTAAGATTTTACGACTTACTGTTGTCATTTGCTTCTGCGCCAGATGCAATCGACAACAAACGATGCTCGGTTAATTCTTTCGAATCCGAGGTGTGCAGAATGCGCCCATCTCTAACAATGGCGATGCGGTCGCTCATCGCCAATAATTCGGGGTAATCCGAACTAATTAATAATACGCTGATCCCCTGAGAGGTCAATTCGTTCATCACCCGGTAAACCTCGATCTTGGCGCCAATATCGATGCCTTGAGTCGGTTCGTCAAAGATCAATAATTTTGCCTGAGAAAAAAGCCACCTGGCGATGACGATCTTCTGCTGATTTCCACCCGATAGATATTGGACTGACCTTTCCAGTGCACTGGGTGTAATATTCAGTTTGTCGACGTACTCCCTGCCAGTCTGCTCCTCTTTCGACAGGTTTAGGAACATCCCCCGGAGCAATAGATCCAACCGGGATAAAGTGATATTGGCGGCACCTTCGAAGTTGAAAAACAAGCCATCTTCTTTCCGATTTTCTGGAACTAAACCCACACCAGCTTTAATCGCCCCTGAAGGTGAAGAGAAGTTGACTTGATTGCCATGAATAATAATTTCTCCAGCTGAAAGCTGATCAACACCAAATAAGGCGTTTGCGATTTCGGTTCTTCCAGCGCCAACCATGCCACCCAAACCAAATACTTCACCTACGCGAACATCGAAACTTACCTCGTCAACTCCTGTATCTGTAGAAATATCTCGGACGTCAAGGCAAATCTCGGGAGTGACATTAACTTCTTTTGGATAGTGCTGACCGATCTCCAACCCAATCATCATTTTGATGACATCATTCATCTCCAAATCATTGGTAGGATTGGTGCCAGCACTGCGGCCATCCTTTAAGACGGTAATCTGATCGGCGATTTGAAAAACCTCGTCAAGGCGGTGTGAAATGTAGAGGATTCCCTGGCCCTGTTTTGCCAGTCGGAGGATAAGCTCCTGGAGACGCTGCGTTTCACGTAATCCCAAGGCAGCTGTGGGTTCATCCATAATCAGCAAAGTAGAATCCATTGCCATGGCTTTTGCGATCTCGATCAGCTGCTGCTCGGCGACAGATAAACTACGAACGATTGCATTGGGATCAATTTGGATCGAAAGTTGATCCAAAATAATTGCGGTCTGGCTGCGCATTTCCTCCCAGTCAATACCACCAAACCTTGTTTTTTGCAGCGGTCGACCGAGGTATATGTTCTCAGCTACAGATAGTGTAGGAACGAGTGAGAATTCCTGGTAGATGGTGGCTACTCCATATGCCTGGGCATCGATGGGATGGAATAATTCCACTGATTCACCTTCATGGAGCAGCAATCCAGTTTCCGGTTGGTGGACGCCGGCAATGCAC
>CALBUI010000359.1 GCA_937968125.1 uncultured Anaerolineales bacterium
CTGGCTAAAGCTGCACCTATCACCACAACCAGGGAAAATATGCGCAAGATTGAAAATGCGAAATCGAGATTGAAGAGTGGCTGCCTAACCAGCAGTCTGGCATCAAAATCTGGTATCCCGACAAAGATGAGGATCAAAGCGATCAAACTGAACAGCATAACTGTGATGTAAAAGCGAAGTTGGCCGCTCTGTAATTGGATAACCAGGTTTGCGCCAGAATCGATCGCCTTCAGAGTGCTGGTATAGAGGTTGTTGATCGTTAGATTTGGAGCAATCCGTTTTTGGATCTCTCGCACTCGGGAACGAAATACGAAAATAAAGATACCACCGGCGACCGCAACGATGGACAAGAGCAAAGGAACGGTGAGGCCAGCCCACAACGCAAGTGAGACTTTAACCTCCCCACCATACGCTGCACCTGCTGCATTTGCCACGAATGCAGCCAGTCTCTCCGGTTCTGGTAGTAGACCGAGCATGATCGAGAGGAAGGCCGGGATCAGGGGCGGAATCAGCATGCCCCATGGTGCTTCATGGGGTTTAATCGTTTCATCGCGCTGCTGACCTAAGAATGTATCCCACACAAATAATCCTGCTTGGGCCAGAATCAGCGCACCTGCTATTACACTGGCAACTGGAAAAATCGCAGCGATGGTCCCCGGGAGAGAAGGATGGACAGCGGTGGCGAGTAAAGTCTCTTTGGCCAGGAACCCGAACATCGGCGGTAAACCAGCCATTGATAACGCTGCCAGACTAGCGATCGCCATGCTGTAAGGCATCCATTTGCGAAGACCACCCAACCGGCGCAGATCACGTGTCCCAGTTTCGTGATCGACATTCCCTGCCACCAAGAAAAGGGCGCTCTTATATAGAGCATGAGCGATCACGCTGATAACCAATGCTTTGAAAGCAATATCAGTATCCTGACCGATCAGTAAAACCATCACACCAAGCTGACTGATGGTGGAATAAGCCAACAACGCTTTCAAATCATTTTGTTTAAGTCCAAGATATGCACCAACCAACATAGTGCTTAATCCAATAACACTGAAGATCCAGAACCAGATTTCTGTTTGGCCTAAAACCGGATTGAGACGTGCGATCAGGTAAATACCAGCCTTGACCATGGTTGCTGAATGCAAGTAAGCGCTGGCAGGTGTGGGAGCGCTCATTGCGTCCGGCAACCAGATATGAAAAGGAGTCTGTGCGCTTTTGGTGAAACTGGCTAAAGCGATCAGGATCAACACTGCAGTATAAAGGCTGCTGTCTCTGAGCACATCTCCGCTGGACAATAGAGCAGCGATTTCCATGGTGCCCGTGATGGAGAAAATCAATATGACGCCCAAAAGCAATGCAACCCCGCCGCTTCCAGTGATCAGCAGCGCTTTAAAAGCACTTTTTCTTGCCTGTTCAGATTCAGATTTGTAGGCTACCAGTAGAAAAGAGATCACGCTGGTAATCTCCCAAAAAATGAACAAGGAGATCAAGTTACCAGCTAGTAATAAACCTAACATGGCAAACATAAACAGCATCAGATAGCTTAAAAACCGCCATGAGCTTCGTTCACCTTTGAAGTAATAACCGCTGTAGATCACCACCAATGTTCCGATTCCGGTCACCAACAATGCAAACACTGCGCTCAGGCTGTCATAGTATAGGCTGCCCTTGAATCCGGCCACCTGCAGCCACTCGATCTGCCAGCTGATTCCTGATCCATTCTGTATCATTGACAAGGCGTGCAGAAGGGTGATGAATGCTGCCATTGGAAACATGGACAGCAACCAGGTGACCGGTAGAACAGGAATACGTTTGTTTAGGGATGGAAAACGATAAACGAGCGCAATCAGCAATCCTGCCAGGATAAAGATTAATGGTAGAAACAGCGGGTAGCTCATAAGAGTAAACCCAACCTTAATTGCATATTTGGGTCGAGATGTTGGAGTTGATCAATGTGCGCATGAACAGGTGATTTTTTTGTGCAATTACTTGGTGACTAGTGGATAGATTACACAATGTTCAAATGCCGATAATTGATTTCCCTTTGTCACAATAATTATTTTTTCACCTAAGTTTAGACTCGACATTAATTTGTTGTAAATAGAATAATTTCGAGGCTTCGATGAAACTTGAATACCCACTAGTCCATCTTGAATAAAATCTGGTTTATTAAAGAGTCATTTGAATTGGGTCGCCTAAATATCTTTGCTAGGATTCGTCAGTTTCTGTCATGCTAGGTAAATCCAATTAATATAGTGGCCAGATGATAGGTAACACCAAGGCAGTTAAGATCAACAATACAAGGTTCAGCCACACTCCTACCTTGGTGTAGTCAAAGAATTTATAGCCACCGGGACCATATATAAGTACATTAACCTGGTGACCAATGGGCATCAGGAATGAAGTTGAAGCAGCAATCACAATTGCCATCACGAAAGTATGTGGGTTAGCTCCCAGGCTCATTGCAGCGTCTATAGCAATCGGAACCGCCAAAACTGTGGCAGCAGCATTAGACATCACTTCAGTCAGCAGCCCGGTCATAATAAAGATACCCATCATCACCGCAAGTACACCCCAATTGCCTATAAGGTTTATTATCTGGTCGGCTAATAATTGGGCGGTGCCCGAATTTTCCATTGCCAAACCAAGAGGTAGCATTCCAGCGATCAGGAAAACTGATTTCCACTCAATGGATTGGTAAGCTTCATCCATTGTAAGTGTTCCAGAAAGCACCATCAAAAGTGCCCCGATGAACATGGCAATGGAGACGTGCAGGAGGCTGGTACTGATTAGAAACAGCACGCCCAATAAAATCATGATTGCAATGGGCGCTTTTTTTATGCGGCGTTTCTCTTTTTTCGGCAAATCCAAGAGCAAAAGATTTCGATCTGAACGCAGTTTGTTTATATTCTCAACTGGTCCTTGAACCAATAGAGAGTCACCGAAAGTGAGCAGCACATCCCCCAACCTGGAAAACAAGGTTCGATTTTGATGGCGTATTGCCAATATTGACAGACCGAACCGCGAGCGAAAATCGATCTCTCTGAAGGTTTTTCCACTAAGGGTAGAGTTTGGTGCCAGTACTACTTCTGCCAGTTCAAAGGCGTAGCGCGATGGCTCTGGCTCCCAGGATTGGATCGCCCGGTCTGGTACAGGTTGCAGTTTAAGCACTTGTTCTGCTTCCAAAATAGCATCTGGTTTGGCTTCAATATGCAGCTCATCACCGACTTCCAACCAGTGGTCACTTTCTGGCGTGGCAGTCACATTATCCTGGCAGCACACATGGATATGAATGACATTCAATCCATAGCGATTATCAAGGTCAGCCTCTTGCACTGTTTTTCCAATCAGGGGCGATCCTTCCATGACACGTACTTCAGTCAGGTAATCCTGGATCTGGTAGGTTTGGGAAAGCTCCCCAGGAGAAGTGCGTTCTGGTAATAACCGGCGACCAACTAAGAGCATATAGACGATTCCAGCGGTTAGAACTACCGCACCCATAGGCAAGAAATCAAAGAACTGGAAAGGTTCTAAACCACCATAGGACTCCAGAATACCAGATGCCAGGATATTAGGAGGCGTCCCAATCATGGTCATATTTCCACCCATCAGGGAAGCCCAAGCAAGCGGGATTAATAATTTAGAAGGTGGGGTTTTTGTTTCCCGCGCCACGCTGACTACCGCGGGCAGTAAAATTGCCACTGCACCGATATTGTTCATAAAGGCTGACATCAAGCCAACCCCTACCATAATTAATACAGTTAAGCGGGCGGTGTTGTTTCCCGCAAAGCGGACCACCTGCCGAGCGATTGAGTCCGCTACTCCGCTGCGTGTTAATCCGCCACTGACAATGAATACCGCCCACACTGTGATCACAGCTGGGCTGGCAAAACCTGAAAACGCTTCCTCAATACTTACTAAACCGGTTAGCACAAGGGCAACTAACACGATCATGGCGACCACATCCACGCGCAGCTTTTCGCTTACAAACAGGATGACCGCTCCAGCAAGTATGATCAGGACAAGGATGCTATCGACGCTCAAGTTGTTTATCAAGTATTGGGTTGCAAATATTTATTTAGATAGCTGATACAGTTTCTTCTAAAACAGACAATATATTTTTTGGGCTGG
>CALBUI010000360.1 GCA_937968125.1 uncultured Anaerolineales bacterium
ATCGGGCACGCTGAAGGATTCACGTCTTTTGTCCGACTCGCCAAATCCCCAAAAATCGATCGCGTACGTACGGTAAGAATCTCCAAGAAAATCCATAGTCTCCTGCCAGAGTCCCCACGACTCCAACCAGCCATGCAATAAGATCACCGGGCGGCCGCGTCCATAGACTTCGTAATGAACACTTCCCTGGTCGGTGATGAGTGATGACATAATTGATCGAGGTCCTAATTCACAAGAGCAGGTTCAACAGATTCCAATTCAGCCAGAATGCTGTATAGGAGTTCCAACAACACCTCTTTTACAGAATTTTTCTTGGTTGCCACACACTCGAGCAGCTTAATTTCAGGGCTTAGACGCAAGGCAATGCGCATATCCTCAACTTCCCAAGCATCCTCACAATCTTGCTTATTAGCCGCTACAACATATGGAGTGGGGGCATAAGCTCGGAATGTCTCCAGGATCTTCCTGGCTTCCCTGAAGGTTTCGGGACGGCTACTGTCGATAATCACGACGAATCCCAGCATGCCTTCCGAAAGGATCTCCCACATAAAATCGAACCTTTTTTGACCCGGGGTACCGAATAAATAAAGGGTCATTTCGCTATCAATGGTGATGCGCCCAAAATCCATTGCCACGGTCGTGGTGTCTTTTATGCGCTCGATCTCTGATGAGATCTTTCGCTCCGTGGATACCACGTCTATTTCACTCACAGATTGAATAAATTCCGTTTTACCTGCATTGAATGGGCCAGTGACAACCATTTTTAAAGTCTGCATAACCAGATACCAGTCACCTATAATTTGCGAATACGGTTGATAATCCGAGTGAGAATGGATTTTCCTTCTTCTTTATCTCCTTTTACGATCGGATCAGGAATTCTCTTAGGTGGGGGTTCACCCGCGGGAGTTGTTGGTCTAACCAATTCTATGATGCCTGCCTGTAGGAGGCTGTAAATCACCTGGCGAATTTCAAAGTCAGCTAAATCCGTAACCTTGGCAATTTGGCTGAGGGTGTTCTTCGGATCAACGTAAGGGATCACTTTCCATTCTGTTTGACTCAATTTGAGATTAGCAATATTTGCTCCTGGTCGGTCGACAAATTTAACGCCGATATCGAGACTTGGGATCTCTTCTTCTAGGTGTTCCAATTCTTGAGCCTGGCGTGATCCTTCAAGGATTAAATTCTCCAAATTAACCCGAACGGTGATTTTGTCCTCGGGAGGTGAAACATCTGTTTCGAATTGGAAAAAGCCCTCCATCCAGGTAAAAAGTCGCTTGAGAACATCGATGAAATGAATTTGCAAACTATTGAGGATTTCTTGTTGACTGAAATAATTGGCATTAATCAGCAATAGACCCAGTTCCTTATCGCTCATCCCATTCACATTAGCCTTGATTCCTCTGTACTGGTTCGCTGATAACAGCTCCGATTTGTGAAGTATCCCTACCAGGCTGTTATCTTCCTCTCCCGTTTGAGCGTAAGCCAGTTTGCCATTGGAGAAGAATACTTCCACAGAATCATTTGTTCCTTCTACAACCAATGTGCCGGTCTTGTGGGCAAGGTTTATTAGATTGAGCAGCTGAGTCAATGTGAAATCGTGAAGGTTACCTTTGATTGCCATAATATCCTCGATAAGGTTTTTGCCATATTATCTATGGAGGGTGATTATTGACAGTTTTCCCCTCCGCTCGCAAATCGCCTTGACATGCTTTCTGCTTGTGTATATAATCCTTACGCTATTTTCCTCGGTAGCTCAATTCGGCAGAGCGCGCGGCTGTTAACCGCTAGGTTCCAGGTTCGAGTCCTGGCCGAGGAGCCTCACATCTCTTGATATATCTAAGCATGTCCATAACTAAAACCATTGCGAAATTTTAAATAAACTAAATATTTATTGCTTGATTGTATCAAAAAAAGGCGTCTCCAAGTTTGGAGACGCCTTACGATTTATATACAATTCTGATAGGCAATGCGTTACTTTTCGCCCTTTGTTGAACCTGTTTTGGGGTCTGCCTTTGCTTCCTTTTTTACTTCTTTCTTGGATTTATCTTCGTTGGTATTCTTAGTTTTGTTTTCATCTTTAGAGGTTCCATCTTTGTGAGTCCCTCCAGATGGCGAGCGGTGATCCGTTGCGTAAAATCCGGAGCCTTTAAATACAATACCGACCGGAGTGTACACCTTTCGAAGCGTTATTTTTGAACACTCTGGGCAGACAGTCAGTGATTTTTCGGAAAATTTCTGGTGGCGATCAAAACGGACACCGCAATTATCGCACTGGTAAGTATATGTCGGCATTTGAAAACTCAGTACAATTACTGAAACTCGAACCCTATCAGTCACGGATTATAGCGCGCAATAACCTCACGTGCAAGACTGGTAGTAATAGAAATGTATTAAAAATTCAGGGTATTCAAAAATAATTTGAGGAAAACTTGTCAAAATTAGATAGTCAAACCGGTTTTGGTTTCCCGTAATGGGATAAATTACTCAGGATCAACTCTTTTTAGAAGGACTGAAGGTGGGAAGGTAAAGGTAAAAATGCTGCCTCCGCCAGGAGAGTCTTCTACCCAAATTTCCCCCCCATGCGCTTCAACTGCCAGGCGGCAGTAAGTCAATCCTAATCCAGAGCCGCGCTTCCGGCTCCCAGAACCAGGAATCTGCACGAATCGTTCAAAGATCCGATTTTTATAGTCATCTGGAATCCCAGGACCCTCATCGTTCACAGTTACAGCCATTTCCCCTTTTTTATTAATCCCGGAAGTGACGGTTACCTCCCCGTTTCGAGGTGAATATTTCAAAGCATTATCGATTAAATTATTGAGCACTCTGTGAATCATGTTCTTATCAATTTCCACCAGAGGTAAACTATCAGGTGAATTGTTGCGAATCGTCACTTCGTATTCTTGTGCGATTACCAAAAATTCTGATATTGAATGTTCCAGGATCCGGTCCAGGTTAACCATGGACGGAGTTAATTCGATCTTGCCTGATTCCATCCTGGTAATTTCGAGTATGGATTCAACCATGCCCAGCATGCGCCGGGAGCTGCGCTGGGCAATTTGGATTGAAGGTTCAACAATACCTGCTGGATCACCGTTAGATATCGCATCATGGATGACGTCCAAGGCACTGATTGTCGAACTAAGAGGAGAGCGTAAATCGTGCACCAGTGTTTCACTGATCAGATCCTGGGTTTGTTTTATATGATACTCATCAGTGATATCCCGGAGCAAGATAATTAATCCGGCTGGTTTTTCAACACCAGATTGAACTGGAATTATCGATCTTTCTATGTACGTTTCTTGAGATTGTTTTCCCCAGGAGAAGGTATGCTTTGGGAAAGATTGAACATTATTATTTTGCATGCCGCGCAGCAATTCGTCCGCTTCTGAAGGGGTATAGCCAATCGATCCAACGATTTCGAGCGGAAGCTCCCCTAGTCCATGTCCAAAATATTCACTTTGTGGGAAACCAGTCAATGTAGATACTGCCTCATTGATTAATGTGATCCGGCCATCTGTATCTAATAGGAGAAGCCCATCTCGCACAGAATTGAGAATGGTGGTCAGCCGATCACGACCTATGGTTATGTCTGACGACAGGAGTGCATTGTGCAAGGCAATTTCAATGGCCACACTTGTTTGCCCGGAAAGAATTGACAACAGATGCAAATCATCTTGGGTAAACTCAATTTCGGAAGATAGAGAAAACAATGCTAAACAACCAATTGACTGTTCTGAGGCGATCAACGGTACTCCAATCCAGGCATATGGAGCATCTTCTCCAGCTGGTAAACCAATTTTTAAAAGTCTTTGTGCGGCATGATGCGGGAGCATGATCGATTTGCTTTCTAAGATCACTCTATCGGTGAGGCGATCAGTAAGTGGTCGTCTTGGCCAATTCTGTCGCTCCCCTTTTTTCACGGCCAGGGGATACCATAATTGTTGGTCGACCGGATCTAACAATGCAACATAGAAATTATTGACGTTGAGCAGGTTAGTGACCTGAATTTGGATTGCGCTGAGCAGCTTCTCAAGGTCAATATCATCACTTAGTGCTTTGCTGATTTGCTCGAGGGCAGAGCGTTCTTTTAACCTACGTTCAAGATTCCTCCTGGGTTCGCTCAGGTAGTGGATGAGGAGAACCAATGCGAAGGTTGACACTCCCAAGATGATTAATACACTATCTCCCATTAATGAATAAGTTAGCAATGTGGTAAATCCCTGGAAGACGGGCAGAATTTCAATCGATATGAGCGCTAGAATGTCCCAGCGCGCCCTAGGATTTTTTGGTGGGGATAAAAATCGGGAACCAAGCAGGTAGAAGATTCCATGGAGAATACCAAAAAGAATGCCCGCACTTAATATAGCAAGCCAATTCTGATTAATCCCAATTTCAATCGAGCGAATACCAGTGGCTATTCCAAATATCGAAAATGCCAATACCAAAGGAGTTAGATTTAGTCCTAACTCAAACAATCCAATTTTTGCCGATGGCTCTATCGTAGAAAAATTGGATTTCAATGCCTTGGGTAAAATTATTTGCAGTCCGATTGCAAGGACAATTCCACTCAATGTTGCCCAAGCTGCCAACCCGGTGCCATATAGAACTGCACCGCTGAACATGATGATGTGAACAAAAGAATATCGGTAGTTGAGCAGATCAAGGGGAAAAAATTCCAACAGCGCGATGAATATTCCAATGATAATAAAGGGAATCACATGCTCCATCGAAGGTGGAGAAAGCCAGGTACCCACGATCAACGAACCAATGCTCATTATGAGAACGATGATATAGAATGCGAATATGGATCTGTTCTCTTGATTGGGCATTGGGTTGATGCCTATGTTATTAATCTTTTGGCTGGGTTGTTTGAGAAGGACGAGAAGTTTTCGTCGGGCTCGGGGTAACTTCAGTTGCGGTTGGTGTCCTGGTTACCGTTGGGGTTGAAGTTGGCACGGTTGGGGTTGCCGTAATTGTGGGAGTCAATGTCGCGGTTGGGACAGTGGGTGTCATCGTAGGTGTTGGGGTCAATTTAATAATAAATTGTTGGGCTTCTTTCACCCAGGCTTCACGTATGGTTTCTGCGGTTAACTCTAGCAAGGCTTGATAATCTTTTAACGCGGATCCTCTATCTTCTATTAATCTGAACGTATTCGCGCGCCAATAGTATACCTCAGCTAGTTGCAGTTCTGTAACTGCGAGCTGTTCACTGCCCTTGAATTGACTGATTGCATCTTCGTACCTTTCAGCCTGAGATAATGCTCGAGCGAGTCCCAAGCTGGCTATAAATGATTCGCGATCGAAATTACGCGCGAGAAATAGGTCGTTGACTGCTAACTGCCCATGACCTGCTTCGAGGTAGGACAATCCACGGTAAAGCAACGCGGTGAACGAGTTTTCATCCAGCTCCAATGCTCGATCAAATGCTTGCATCGCTTGATCGAATTGATCGTCACTTTCAAATAATGCGCGACCATAAGACGCCCAGGCGTTAGCATCTTTTGTCTCGTATCGCAAATATATTTCCAGGAAGTGACTTGCCTGAGCGAAATTCCCAGACATCAGATATAGGTTGCCAAGACCCTCGTATACCGCCAAGATGGTTTGATCGAGATCATAAGCCTGTTGGGCAGCTTCCAAGGCTAGTTCGAATTCGCCGCTCTGGAGGAGGGCTTGGGAACGGTAAGCATAGATGAGGGGAGATTCGGGGGCAAGTTCTTCAGCGATCTCGAGTGAACTTAATGCAAGTTCATAATTCTCAAGCGAAAGGTAAAGAGCGATTAGTTCCAAGTGAGCTGAGACGAGAGCAGGATCGACAACAATAGCTTGGGTTAAATCAGCTTCGATATCAAAATCAGGATCTATGGCTTGCATCGCACTTGCTCGCCCAAAGTATGCTGGAGCAAAATTAACATTCGTCTCAATCGACTTATCGAAAGCGTATAATGCTTCATCAGGCTGTTCCAACAGCAAATTTGCCTCGCCGATGTAATAATAGATGTCTGCCGAATCAGGTTCTGCCTGGGCGGCTTGTTCCATAAACATCAGCATTTCTTCATAGTTACCTTCAGTAAAAGCTCGGATACCAGCCTTGTATGCCTCCGTAACCGGATGGGGAGTATTTACATAAATAGGGGTGGGTGTGTATGTCGCCTCAAGAAGCATCCATAGCGGAGTTGGTCCAATAAAGGTCGGAGTAGGTGTAACCGCCCTGGGGGTATTGGTTGGGAGAAGAGTTGCGGTAGCTGCGACGGTCTCGAATATCGGAGTAACCGTGAGCTGTACACCTCCGAAGTATCCAAAAGTTCTCATTCTTGGAGCTAGAATGCCAATGGAAATCAATCCAAATACAAGGATAAATGCACCAAAATATGCAAAGCGACGGACATATTTCTTGGGACCAGATTCGAGGGATGTTACTTTATAAGTTTCCTTCCAATTACGAGGTGCAACGGGAAGAGGCTGTAATCCATCGTCTGGTGGAGAGATACCACCCATAACCATGCCGAGACGAGCAGCACGATTTTCCGGTTCTAGGTGCAGTACCTTTTGCAGGCAATAGACTCTTTCTTTGGTGGTATCGACGACTGAGCTCATCCAAAGCCAGTACTTTGGATTGGTTTGGTTTGCGCGTAGTAATCGGGTAAGTAAATCGCGCGCCCGTTCTGATTGCCCCTTTGCGACAGCTTCAATGGCTTCTTGAAGCATTTTATCTTCAGCCATCATTTACCTCGCAGCTGAATATAGCATAGGAGAAGTTGGGATACAAGGAGACTGGGGTTGACCTCAAGAATCTGTAAGGTAAAGGCGCTGAGTTATAATCTCGGCTATGTTTTCTCAAGTAAAAGGGTTAATCGCAATTAGTTTTTTAAGCTGTGCATTCTTATTGGTTTTTAGCAGTTGTACCAGCTCGCCGACACCTGCTCAGCCGACGAAGTCATCCGAGATTTTGTTGACCCCTTTCCTCAGTCCAACCCCTAGTAAAACACCCCCAGTTCCCACATTAATCGCAATAGCTCCGACAGATTTGCCCACACCAACTCCAACACCAGTTGTGTACAAGATCGTTGAGGGGGATACAATGCTGGCAATCGCCCTCCGCAATGACATAAGCCTGGAAGAATTGCAAGCTGCGAATCCCGAGGTAAATCCCAGGTTGCTTTCAGTCGGTACCGAGTTGATAATCCCATTAGGGGAGATCATCCCTGAAAATCCAATGACGGCGACGCCGGTTCCGGTCAATATTGACCGTACAAAATGCTATGTTGTGCCAGATGGTGTATGGTGCTTCTTGACGGTCAAAAATGAGCGTGGAAGAGAATTGGAGAATCTTACCGCCCGAGTTGTGCTCTACAATAATGGTGGAAATACCATTGCCGAAGGAACTGCATTTTCCGCCCTCAATAAATTGCCTGCAGATACAGAACTGCCCCTGGTTATTTTCTTCCCGGGCAGCATTTCTGGAGGTATAACAACCACTTCTTCTTTGCTTTCTGCACAACTAGTTCCGAAGAATGATGATCGTTATCTTAATGCCTGGTTAGAAGTAGAAGAAATGGATTTGGCCGAAGACGGATTGCAGGCGATAGTAAATGGTACATTTGGGCTTCCCAAGAAAAGTTCGCCGGGTAATACCGTCTGGATTGTAGGGGTTGCCTATGATAGTGATGGAAGTGTGGTGGGTGTGCGGAAATTTGAGGAATTTGACACCTTAGAACCTGGGGCCAGCCGGGAGTTTTCACTTGAAATTTTTAGTTTGGGTCCCGCGATTGCCGAAGTAGAGACATTTATTGAAATTCGACCATAATAGCAAAATTATTTAGTTGTAAAAGTCAATTAATAGGTTTCGGGGGAATCTCAGGAAAATACGCTTAATGGGATGGGTGTAAATACAAGCACAAAAACTACTAATCCAAACACAGCCAGTGCTTTTCGACGGGCGTCTAGCGGAGTGATCTGATCGAGAGGTTCTGCATGGGCGCGCCCCATCAGAAAGATAATAAATGCCCATAACCACCAACCCGACCAGACGGTACCTAAAATGATTAGGGCGACCAGGACGAATGGCAGGACGATGCGCGACTTCCTTCCGAATAAGGAATAAATGATATGACCGCCATCGAGCTGCCCAGCGGGAATCAAGTTAAGCGCCGTTATCAGGAGGCCTGCCCACCCGGCCCAGGCAACTGGATGCAGCAATACATCCAGTGATCCGTATGGGACAGGTTGCCCGGTGAAGAAATATCGCAGCCAATAAAGTAAGGGATTCAACCCACCCAGGTCGACTGGAGCAGGCAACCATTGACCAAAAACGATAAATTTCATCAAAAGGTAAAGCAGGGAATTACCTTCCAAGCTGATCGCCTGTCCTTGCGACAGGAACAGCGGTAAAGTGTCGACTTCAGAGAGGTAAAGCCCAAGGAAACATAATGGGATGGCGATGACTAAACCTGCTAAAGGACCTGCGATACCGATATCCAGCAGGATACGCTTATTTTTTGGCGGTTCTTTCAACTGGATAAATGCACCCATCGTACCAAATGGACTAAATGGGAAGGGGATGAAATAGGGCAAGGTTACCGCCGAACGGTGGTAGCGTGCCGCCAGATAGTGGCCGAATTCATGTGCGAGCAAGATTGCCAAGAGTGAACCAGCGAAAGCTAAGCCTCTTAATAAGCTGGGAAGGAGAAATGGGAGGATTGTGTTAATGTCCGATGTTAATGGACCACGATATTCAAACAGCGTACCGGCGAATACGACGCTGATTCCGGTGAGGATGAATAGAATTAAGTTGATCCAGGGATTGGATGGTTTAGGCCGTACAATCCCCTTCATCAAAATAATTGTTTCCCCACCATCCTCCACTCGAAACAAAGGAGTGACATCCAGAGACTGCAAGCCATTCGAGAGCTTGGCATAAGCATCTTGGGACTCGATCAGGAGATCTCCCCGATAACGAACTAGGAAATTCTGTTTTTCACTACCCCAGGTGACTTCATCAATCCGAAAAACCTGCTTTACCAGAGGTAAATAGGGATCAGGTTGAGTGGCAGGTATTATTGATTCGGTGTAAGGGATAGTCATGGTGGGGGATAATTATCGGTGCAACAATATTTTTCGTAATAATTCGTGAAATAAAAGTAGGCGGGAGTGGATGGGAGTCGAACCCACCGCGGCTCGCAACGCGACCCGCCACCGGTTTTGAAGACCGGGGAGCCCACCGGGACCCAACCACCCCCGTTATAGGCAATTGCTTTACGTCTATGTCAAATAACGGCGAAATTATACCATTTTGTCCCAATGAACATGGTCACCTTAGAAATCTATTATCCTCAGGTAGACAAAAATTTCAGCTTTTCTGTTATAGTCTAAGGGTTAATTTTGAGTTTATTAATGTGAAAGACAATTCGGTCTTCAGTCATACTTGGAGATTGGTTGGGGTGAAATTTGAATGGAGCTTTGGTAATGGACGATCATTTTCTCTGGGACTTAATTCGTGAATCATGGATAAAAATTGAGGCAAGTTTTGATCCTGCGATCAAACCGATTGTAGCAGAAAGTGAGCTGAATATTCGCGAATGGATGCTGATATTTGCTGCGATGACGTTTGAACCTGAGGATACAACCCCTTCTCATTTATTGGTCCGTGGACCGTATACATCGAGCGACCAATATCTGACCCGATTGGAGAATGCAGCTGATAAAGGTTATTTGGAAAATAAATCCAACAACCATTTTCGCCTATCGGATAAAGGCAGAGAATCAGTCACGAATTTTATTAAAGTTGCTAGAGAGACGATGGAGGCAGCTTCCCTACTGGAAGAACCAGATGCACGGAATTTAGCAAATCTACTGGAATGCTTGGTCAAAAACAGCCTTGAGAATCCCCCGCCCCCAAATACCTGGTCAATCAACTTGAGTTATAAATTGATGCCAGCCAAAGAACCAGCGCTGCCTTATATCGAGCAAGCCATATCCAGTCTTTCTGCATATCGGGATGATGCCCATCTTGCTTCATGGCAATCATCTGGTTTGTCAGCCATTGCACTTGAGAGCTTAACACTGATTTGGAGGGGGCAGGTCTCCAGCGTGGGTCAACTGACTGAAAAATTATCGTTTCGGGGCCATCCAGATAAGATGTATTATGACGCATTAGCCGAATTGAGGGAACACGAGTACATCTCTGGCTTTCAAAATGTGTTGAGAGTAACAGAAGAAGGCAAATTATTCCGCGATCGGGTAGAGGCTAGTACAGATCATTTTTTCTTTGCTCCATGGACATGTTTGAATGCGGACGAGAAGGAGCAAATGGCAGAGATCTTAAAGAAATTTTAAACTCCGTTGTTTCTAGGGATCGGTCCCACTAAACGCCAACCAATAATTACAATTTACGAGAATTTGAGATCATGAGCCACCCTTGCGAAGGTAAGGAGTGATCGGCCGGTTGGCTTGAATTTATTGAATTCTTGTTCCAGATCAAAGGTATCTTAGGAAGGTTGTCAAGAGTTATAATATTGTACTTAATTTTCAGAAGGAGAATGCCGTTATGGATTTAAATGATCTGTTAACTAGGATAGATGACGATCAGGTGAAGTTTCTTTCTCTCCAATTTACCGATGTCACCGGGGCGGTAAAAAGCCTGGACATCCCAATCTCCAGGGCAGAAGGAGCAGTCGAGGAAGGTATCTGGTTCGATGGTTCCTCAGTGGAAGGATTTGCGCGCATCCAAGAGAGTGATATGCGCCTGATGCCAGATTTGGATACTTATGCGGTGCTTCCTTGGAGCCCCGTGGACTCTCGCCGGGCGAGGATCTTTTGCGATATTTTTCTGCCGGATGGCTCTGCATTTTCTGGGGATCCACGTGGGATCTTGAAGCGAGTTTTGGAAGGCATCAAGGCACGCGGCTGGACCTACAATGTCGGACCAGAACCAGAATTCTTCCTGTTCAAGCGAAACGGATCGGATAGCATCCACCCTGTCCCTCATGATGTCGGTGGATATTTTGATTTCTCTGCGACCGACGAAGCTGTTCGGGTGCGAACCCAACTAATGGCTGCCTTGGGCAGCATGGGACTGGTGGTAGAGATGGGCCACCATGAAGTTGCCTTGGGACAGCACGAAATAGATTTTGAGTATGCAGATGGATTAAAAGCTGCAGATAATATTTTGACTCTAAAATACACTGTCAAGGCTATTGCAGCTCAGTATGACCTGGTAGCTTCTTTTATGCCGAAACCCATCTTCGGCATAAATGGTTCTGGTATGCACTGCCACCAATCTTTATTTGATGCTGACGGGAATAATTTATTCTTCGATCTTGATGACCAATATAATCTTTCAGAACTGGCCTATGGTTTCATTGCTGGTCAGCTGAACCATGCTCGGGCATTGTCTGCAGTGGTTGCCCCAACCATCAATTCATATAAAAGACTGGTGCCCGGGTACGAAGCGCCGGTATACGTCGGCTGGGCGCAAATCAATCGCTCTGCATTAATTAGAATTCCGATCTATTCACCAGGAAGGGAGAAATCTATTCGGGCAGAGCTGCGCTTCCCGGATCCCTCTGCCAACCCATACCTGGCCCTGGCTGCGATGCTCGCAGCAGGGTTGGATGGCATCGAAAAATCCATGTCTGCTCCAGATCCGTTGAATGAGATTAATGTCTATGACCTGACTCCTGAAGAACGTGAAAAAATGGAGATTGCTGAACTCCCAGGTTCATTAGCCGAAGCGCTGCATTTGCTGGATCAAGATGAAGTCCTAAAGGACGCTCTTGGTCAATCGGCTTACGATAGCTTTTCTCGTGCAAAATGGTCTGAGGTTGATGAATACCGCACAAGGGTCACTGACTGGGAGGTTGACCGGTACCTGGAAACCACATAATTTCCAATGGTTTAGGTTGGAAGCTGGAAAATTACACTCAATAACCAGGTCGGGTCATTCATTTTCTCTTATGAATAAGAAGAAAAATTAATACTTTTCAATTGTTATTGCATTTTGAGGAAGTCGTATCTTGGCAACTGTAAACTCTCAATTTGATATGGACCTCCAGGAAGTGGTTACGGAAAATCGCTTCGAAGGTATGTGGCGCTTATTGCGCGGTTACCGGTGGATCTACACCGGTGCAATCTTAGGGGTCGGTGTATCCGCAATTGCTCGAACAGTAACATACTTGCTGCTCGGATATTTTGTCGATGAAGTTCTGGTGGGTGAAAATCCCCAGTTTACGGTATTTCAAGTTGGATTAGCTTTTATCGGATTATCGGTGATTATGGGTGGATTTGCTTTTGCAAGCGGAGCGCTTGCAGGTCGAACGGCTGAAGGAATTGCCAAGCGTGTTCGAGACTACGTGTTCGATCATATCCAGCATTTGACTTTCACTTACCACGACCAGACTAATACCGGTGAATTGGTCCAGCGCTCGACCTCTGATATTGACGCAATCAGACGATTCTATGCTGATCAAGCGATTGGAATTGGTAGGATCAGCCTGTTATTCTTGGTCAATTTTGCCGCGCTGCTGTGGCTCGATTGGCGCTTAGCCCTAATTTCAGTTATCGTGGTCCCCTTTACGATCGCACTTTCTGTTGTCTTCTTCGGCCGGGTGTCCAAGGCTTATGAAAAATACCAGGAACAGGATGCTATTCTCTCTAATCGACTTCAAGAGAATCTGACCGGGGTACGGGTAGTGAAAGCTTTCGCACGTCAGGGCTATGAAATAGACAAGTTTGAAACTGAGAATTTGGAAAAGTACCTGCGTGGAAAGCGTCTTCTATTGATGCATTCCAGTTACTGGCCCATTTCTGACATTATGACCGGGATCCAAATGGTAGCCGGGTTTACAGTTGGCGCGCTGATGGCTATTAATGGCACGATCTCTGTTGGTCAATACATAACTTACGCTGGATTATTAATCTGGATCCTGTGGCCTATCCGCAACCTTGGACGATTAATCGTTCAAATGTCATCCGGGTTGGTTTCATTTGACCGGGTCATGACGGTAGTCAAGGAGCAGCGCGAGCCTCTTGACACTGGAGATTATCTCCCAGAAAAGGCAGTGGAAGGTGCTCTCGATTTTATCGATATCGGATTTGCATATGACGATGCACCAGAAGTGCCTGTATTAAAAGAAATCTCCTTCTCCGCCAAACCTGGACAGGTGATCGCATTATTGGGATCCACTGGATCGGGGAAAACGACCCTGGCTAATTTGCTACCGCGGTTTTATGAGTATACCGAGGGAAAAATCCTGCTCGATGATGTTGAATTACAACGATACCCACGAAATTTCCTTCGCAGCCAGATTGGCATTGTCGAACAAGAACCATTCCTTTTTTCAAGGACTATCCGCGAGAATATCACCTACGGTATCGATCGGGAGGTCCCGCAGGAGGAGGTTGAAGAAACTGCGAAAGCTGCCGCGGTCCACGATTCGATTTTGACATTTCCTGATAAATACGAAACGCTCGTCGGAGAGAAAGGTGTTACTTTGTCAGGTGGGCAAAAGCAACGGGTAGCCATCGCTCGTACCATCATGAAAAATCCACGCATTTTGATCCTGGATGACGCCACCTCATCAGTGGATTTAGAAACGGAAGCGGATATCCGGCGGGCGTTAGAAAATCTGATGGAAAATCGGACAACATTTATCATCGCGCATCGCATCCAATCCGTGATGAAAGCGGATTTGATCGTCGTACTTGATAAGGGTCGCATCATCCAAATGGGGACGCATGCTGAACTTATGGTTCAAGATGGCGTTTATCAAAAAATATATGATATTCAAACCCAGATCGAAGCAGAGTTGGAAAAAGAAGTTGCCAGCGCAGAACTGGGTGTGCAATCATGACAGATCAATATTTCGAAGAGGAAGAATTTACCACCCAGTATACGGGAAATATCACCCGTAGAATTGTTGAGCTAGCCAAGCCACATTGGAAATGGGTGGTCGGATTCGTGTTATTGATAACGCTGGTTGCCCTTCTGGATTCATATTTCACCTTTCTCAGCGCGCAAATAATCGATGAAGCCATTTTGGGTGAGAACACTGAAGCACTGAAAAACATCGTCATCCGTTATGGATTACTGATCGGTGTACAAGCGGCAGGGGTATTTGGATTTATCTACCTGGCAGGCATATTAGGGGAGCGTATTCGATATGATTTGCGAAAGAGCATGTTTGTTCATCTTCAGGAACTATCGCTTTCTTACTATAACGTAACGCCTGTCGGCTGGATCATGTCTCGGGTGACTTCTGACTCGGAACGTGTAGCTGAACTTGTAACCTGGGGTTTCCTGGATGTCACCTGGGGAGTGATGAATATCGCTACGGCAGCAATTTTCATGTTGATGATCAACTGGCAATTAGCCTTGATTGTGTTTTTAGCTATACCTGTCCTGATTATCGTTGCCGTTCAGTTTAAGAAGAAAATTATCGTCGAGTTTCGGGAAGTTCGGAGAATAAATTCTAAGATTACTGGTTCGTTTAACGAGACGATTACCGGTGTGCGAGTGATCAAAGCCTTCGGTCGGGAAGCACGCAACATGCAGGAATTTAATGTGTTGACCGGTGATATGTACCGAGCTGGCTACCGGGCGGCATGGCTGTCAGCATTATTCTTGCCTGTTGTGATGTTGATCAGTTCGTTTGCTGTGGCAGCCATCATCTGGTATGGCGGATTCCAGACCCAGATTGGAAATATGAGTATCGGGGGAATTCAAGCCTTCGTATCCTATGTAGTGTTCATGATTTGGCCAATTCAAGAACTTGCCCGCGTTTATGCCGAGTTACAGCGCGCGGTGGCTTCTGCAGAGAGAATCTTTTCATTGGTCGATGCGGTTCCCGAAATATCAGACAAACCTGAAGCAATCGATCCTGGCAGTATCCAAGGTGATATTGTTTTCGACAAGGTCAGTTTCTTCTACGAGGAGGACAAGCCTGTACTGGAAGATTTTAATTTACAGGTCCAGCGCGGTGAGACGATTGCTTTGGTAGGTCCAACTGGTGGTGGAAAAACGACAATCGTGAATTTGTTATGCCGGTTTTTTGAGCCCAAGGAAGGCATTATCCGCATCGGTGGTCGTGATTACCAAGATATCGTATTGGACGCTATCCAATCTCGAATTGGTGTCGTCTTACAAACTCCGCACCTCTTCTCAGGGACCATAAGCGACAATATCCGTTATGGAAAACTTGATGCTACAGATGAAGAAATCGGGGCTGCAGCCCAACTGGCAGGTGCTCACGATTTTATTATGAAACTCGAGAAGGGATATGATGATGAAGTTGGTGAAGGGGGGAACTTGCTGTCAGTTGGTCAAAAGCAGCTCATCAGTCTTGCCAGAGCAGTTCTCCGAGAACCTGAAATTTTCATCATGGATGAGGCAACCAGTTCTGTGGACACAATCACTGAAGCGTTGATCCAGAAGGGGATGGAGAACTTGATGGAAGGACGCACCAGTTTTGTGATCGCCCATCGTCTTTCCACGATCAAAAGGGCTGACCGGATCCTGGTGATCAGAGATGGCAGCATTATTGAAAACGGAAGCCACTCGGAACTTCTCCGCCAACGGGGGCATTATTATCGCTTATATACTTCGCAGTTCCGCTCTGAACTCGAACAAGAATACGCGCCCCTTAAAATGGCAACTGCTGCAGCAGATTAGGCGACTCAGTCAATATTGTCAAATAAAAGATTTATCTAATCTCGATCCATTATTCGTGACTTAGAACGCCCACAAGGGGCTATATAACGAATGGCAGAGATTTAGTTCGTGTTTAATTGAAGGAAATCCATCACTAACTGGTTGAAGATTTCAGGTTGAGCCAGGTGAGGTTGGTGACCGGCCCCATTAATTGCTTCCCCGTGACCATTTGGAATTGATGCCACGATTGAGGGAAATGATTTCGGATCGAGGGTGGCGTCTTTTGTTCCCCAGATCACCAGGGTTGGAGAAGTGATACAGTCAATGTTATTTGAAATGTCCGGTAAGGTTCCCGGTATGTATACAATTTGTGGTGAAGCACGCTTGTAGTCTTCAGCGATCTGCCTTCGGGTCCGCTCTTCATAGTGAATCAACCCTCTCACATCCAGGGATACCAGCGTGTGGATCAACCATTTGGGGGCTAACCTCAGTGCATTTTGGTACCAATCAGGTTTACGATTGATCAGTCTCAAGATTGAGTTGAGTTGATCCTGCTTGAAAAAAGGATCTATTAAAATCAAATTTTGAATGGATCCAGGATTATGGGAGGCAAAATCAAGGGCAATTAAACCACCCATTGAAT
>CALBUI010000361.1 GCA_937968125.1 uncultured Anaerolineales bacterium
TCCAATACTTCCCGCAACAAAACTGGGAGCAGCTGTTGGCGGTACTCTTTGGTTGCGCGATGCTTGCTGGTCCTCAAGGACACTTCACCAGCCAGCACCTGGCAGGCCTGTTCAAAGACAGCCTCGTCAAACGATCTGCCCCGTAACACTGCTTCGGTCTGATAACCGCGAAATGGCCTGGGACCTGCTGGACCACAGGAGAGACGGACATCAGCAATCTTATTATCAGCGCCCAATTTCACCCAGGCGGCCATATTGAGGATGGCGATGGCCACTCCCTGGGGGCGCATGACCCGGTGGAAGGCAGAAGCCTCCCCAGGATTACTCTTTGCAAACCGGAAACTGACCAGCAGTTCGCTATCCCGGTCAAAGGTGACCTCACCCGGACCGGAGAAGATATCGATCAAGGGTTCCCAGCGAGTTTCACCATTTCTTGAAGCGATGCGCACCTCGGCATCCAGGGCCAGCAGTGAGATGGTACCATCGCCGGCAGGAAGGGCATGGGCCACGTTCCCGCCGATGGTGGCGACGTTCCTGACCTGGGGACCGCCGATCAATCCACAACCTTCAACCACGCATTGGGCATGTTCTAGCAGCGAATCGCTGTGGACAATTTCCTGGTGGGTGACTGAACCGCCGAGGTAGATGTGGTCGCCGTCGAGACGAATCCCCCGCATTTCATTGATCTCGGAGACATCCAGGAGGATGTCTGGCTGGGAATGTCTCCCCTGGCGGATGTCGATCAGCAGGTCAGTACCACCGGCGATGACAGCTTTTGACCTGCCCTCAATACCCAGGGTGTTGAGGGCTTCTTCAAGGGATTTAGCGATTACGTATTGTTCTACCATTTAGGAAAGCCTTTAGCAAAAGAATGAAAATATCCTGTGAGCCTATAGAAAATTGGGTGGGTTGAAATCTAGGTAAGCGGAATACCCATCGCTTGCAATTCCTGGTATACAGAATGATAGGTCTCCATCCAAGCTGAGGTAGGTTCAAGGGTCTCTAAATCATAGATTTCGTTGAAGCGCTGGCCAAATTTCATCTCAGGCTGGCCATCTTTGTACAGGTCAATTAATTTCTTAACCAGCGGATCAGCCGCTTTACGAGTCAGTTTCTCGGCGGCATGGGCTACATCTGTCATAAATCGAACTTCCAATGGCGTACAGTGAGCTTCATTTCTCCCGGTGGCCGTCTGGACACCTTTCGCAACCTCTACACCGGAGGTCACTGTAGCTAACTGGTAGGCAGCGATTTCGTAGAGCAGGTCTTTTTCGCCCGGGCCAGCGTTTGGGCGAGTGAAGTTTGCACAGGTGATATTTGTGTTGCGGCTCAGTGCCTGGTGGGCGACTGCCTGAGCGGGAATCAAAGGTGGGAATGTGTTGCAGCTCATGTGGGCGTGACTGGGGCCGGCATTAAATGCATCACCAAATAGACAGGCTTTCATTAAGATGAAACCGGCTACATGGGCAACAGCTACTCCTTCGGCACCTCCGGCATAACCACCAAATATTGGGTTGTAGAAATTGTGTACGAATGACCCAGTTTGAATGAAATGGCAGGTGCGAATCAGATCATCATAGGAGACTTTCAACTCGCTCATGAAGGAGTTGTTATTCCAATCCGTGGGGCGAATACAGCCGTGGGTTACCGTACTGACGGTGCCGATCGCGCTGGCGCTGGTATTGGGCGCAGCCACAGCCAAGCCTGGGCGACCAACCTGCTCGAGGGCATCGAAAGTCATGCGCATTTCTTGCCAGCAGGCCAGCGTATCCCAGGGTGATCCAGCCCGGATAGAATGACCATAGGTTGATTTTAAAGCGGCCGTGCAGATAAAATCTGTATCTTTTTCTTTCGCATAGGCGATGGTCAAGGGAAGGAAGATATCCTCAGGCACGACGATGCCCCAAGGGCCACCACCAATGGTGACGTAGGCATCCTGATCGGGGAGGCGTTTCTTGATGGTCCTTGCTTCTGCCTCTACCCCAATATGAACCTGCTCAGGTACTCGGTCGAGAACCTTCTGCAGCTCCTTCCCCGTCCAGATCATCCTGCGTTGGGTGTCCGTGCAGTAAACGCCGCTCTTTGTGGCCAGTTCCATTGCGGCGGCGAAGACACGATCTGCAAGTGCATCATCCGAAGGGACACCTGGATCCTGTGTATCCAACTTTATTTCATAGCGTTCAACCAGCTCCTGGATAGTCTCATAGATATAGACCTGGTCCCATTCACCAATGTCGACCATAGGGCCAGTTTCCGCTTTATCCAGGACGGCAAGAAATTCAGATAATTCAACTTTTGGTTCAATCATTACTATTCCTATTCATCACTAGCGAACAATTTGTACATCAGATCGATCGAGTCTGGTCCTGAAGTAACAAAGCCAACGGGGACTCGATCTCCCACGGCCTCAATAATGCGGGCGGCGCCCTTCGGCCCAAACCATCCGCAAAGCTCGATCAACTGCACACCAGCGGAGGCTAACTCTTTAGCGACCACCTCCGCGTTCTCCAGGGAATCAACCCCAATGAGACGAGTTGTTAAAGTATCGGATTCCAGCATTGTTGAGTGAGTGTCCGGATGGTAATCAGGTCCAAAGACGATGAAGGCGAAATCTGTCAGAGCCATAATTCAAAATCCCAATATAATTATTTGAGCGGTAAGCCCATCTTAACTAATTCATCTTTAACTTCGTGATAGATACCGAGCCATTCAGGGGTGGGTTGGAGCGTTTTTAAGTCATATACCTCCTGGAATGGTTTCCCAATTGGTTTTGTGGCCAGATCATCTTGATATATTGCCAGCAGTTTTTTTACAATCTCATTGGCCTGATCACGGCTCATTCCAGCTACCGCATGGGCTACCTCAGCGCCAAATCTCGACTCGAGCCCACTGCAGTGGCAGGAGTTGGTGCCCGTGGCGGTCATGGATGCTTGAGGAACAGTCAGGCCAGATGCCACACCGGAAATGATAAAAGCCGAGTTCTCATACAGCAGGGTTTTTGTGCCTGGTCCAGCAGCAGGTTTGCTGAGCGAGGCGGTAAGCATTTTGCTGTTGCGGGAGATGGCCTGGAAGGCTAAGCTCTGCGCCCACAGTGATTCCGGCGTTGCGTCGCTGTGCAGGAAAGGGTGGGCAGAGCTGACACTGATGGTGGTGCCCATGTAATTCTGGTTAACAATAATCATGCCAGCCGCCAAACCGATGACTACCCCTTCTGCGCCGCCGAAATACCCGCCATAAATTATGTTCAAATAAGCTTCCATATGCGCGCCGATGCGAACGATATGGGCGACTTTCGACAACAGGTCGTAATTGGTTTTGAACTCACTCGGCGCGGAGACATGATGCCAATCACTGGGCCGGATACCACCCCAGGAGGCAGCAGAAATCTGGGCCAGGGCAGTCGGTGAAATCTCGATACAACCGATCGGCATACCTGGCCTGCCGGCGCGGTTGATCGTCTCGAATGACAATTCGGCCTCCCGCCAACCGGCGATCACCTCCCAAGGTGAATCTGCCTTGATGGGATGTCCATAGACCCGCTCGATGGTTGGATTTTCGATCACATCAATCAATGGCTCTTGCGCATAGCTGAGCATGATGGGTACGAACATGTCTTCAGGTACAGGAACCCCAAAAGGACCTCCAATTACAGTTGGTGGGCTTTCAGATTCTGGTGTACGAGCTTTTATTTCCACCGTATCATTGCCGGTTCCCATGATTGCGTAGCCTGGACAGCTGCGTAAACCTTCCTTGTATTCTGCCTCCGTCCAGGTAATGCGCCGGTTGGTATCCTGACAGAACATGCCCACCTCAACGGCGAGCTCCATACCAGCCTGGAAGATTCGATCGGCTAAATCGTCATCCGAGGGGACGATTGTGTCTCCGTCGAACTTGATGTCGTACTTATCAATCAGCTGCTTAACTGTTGAGGTGATTAACTTCGCTTCGAATTCCAATTCTTCGATGATCGGACCCGTTTCAGCCCGCCGTAGAATTTCGAGAAGACGTCCTCGATTGTTCATTGCTCTGCTCCTGTGTGTCTCCGGTTTTTTTGGCAATTATCAATCCACCAAAATTACCGCCTGGTATAGGGACGTTCTTGCAAATTACTTTTATTTACCTTCTTGATCACCTTCAATGGCTGCCAGAACTCTTTCTGGGGTCATAGGGATCTGGTTTATTCGAACTCCGATGGCGTCCGAAACTGCATTCAAAAGTGCTGGAGCAGTCGAAGTGAGGGAGGGTTCGCCGATCCCAACTGCGCCATGTGGACCATATGGTTCTGGAATTTCTAGCAATTTTGTGACCGTCTCCGGTGCATCGATGGCGGTTGGAATCAGGTAGCTCTCTAAAGAATCATTCGAGATGCGGCCCTGGTCGACGATCAATTCTTCTGTAATGGCATTTCCTGTCCCCATCGTACAGGCTCCAACCAGCTGGCCGTATGCTCCACCATAATTAATAATGCGGCCAACATTTTGCACAGCCACAATCTTTTCGATCGTAATTTCACCGGTTTCGATATCCACCAACACCTGGGCGATTTGTGAACCAAAGGCAGATGGTCCCACTCCAAAGAAATTTCCCCGCTCCGAGAATTCTTGCGGGAATTCCATCGCGTAAAAACCATCGGCGTGCATGGGACGATTCGCGAAAGTAGCTTTTGCAGCCAGCTCCGGGATGTTGAGGCTCAATCGTTCGCCCTCAGCAAATAAACCACCACCGTGCAAAGAGAGGATATCAACCGGCAGCCCGGTTTCATCGGCAGCAGTTTCCAGAAGGCTTTGGCGGATGACAGCAGCAGCTTTTAATACCGCGTTCCCAGAGACGAAAGTCTGCCGTGATGCAACGCTCGGCCCCGAATCGAGGGCAGAATCGGTATCTGGGCCAACGACCCGCACCGAATCCAAATCGACTCCAAGGTTCTCTGCTGCCATAACTGCTAGGGCGGTATGCACCCCCTGGCCCATATCAACTGCACTGGTGCGTAAGACGACGGATCCATCGGTAGCCATTTCCAAGAGGATGCCGGAATTGTCCTGTCCTCGGCCGAGGCCAATGACGAACCAGGTTGATGATAAGCCCCAACCACGGCGTAAATTGGGGGCCGGCTGTCGTTCGATGGAATCTCTATTTTCCCAACCTGCCAGGCGAGATACTTCGAGGAGGCCAGCCTCGACTGCGGCAGCTTCGCGAATGATGCCCCCGCTGGGAACTACCTGACCGCTCTGAACAGTGTTTCGCAGCCGCAGTTCTAAGGGATCAATTCTGAGCTCCCTCGCCAGGGTATCCATCTGGCCTTCGTAAGCTAGGCAGACCTGCGGGGCGCCAAATCCCCGCATAGCTCCACCGATGGGATTGTTCGTCCTCACAGAATAACTATCGATACGCGCATTGGGAATATTGTAGGGACCGCTGGCCATCGCCGCCGCGAATCCGAGTATAAAGCGGCCAGCATTTTCGTAAGGTCCTGTATCGCCAATAATCTCGACTTTAATCGCGGCCAGTTTGCCATCGCTCCTGGCGCCCATTTTGTGATGGACGATAATTGGATGGCGCTTGACGTGGGTGAGAATTGATTCTTCTCTCGTTCGAACGATGCGTACCGGGTTACCAGTGGCCAGGGTTAGAAGAGCTGCATGAATCTGGACGTGGGCCTCATCCTTGGCTCCAAAGGCGCCCCCAACATAAGGCGTTACCACACGGATACGATGTTCAGGGATGTCCAGGGAGCGTGCGATTTGCATCCGGTCACGATTTGGAGCCTGGTTGGAGGCATATACAACCAGGGTGCCTTCGATATCTAAATATGAGAGGGCACCTTCCGTTTCTAAAGGAGCGTGTTCGATCCAGGGGTTGAAATAGGTGTTCTCGACGATTACATCTGCATCCTCAAACCCGGCCTGGATATTCCCAAAATCAAATTCTGTATGCTGGATGATATTATCGTAACCAGGAAGAGCTTCTACTGCGTCGGGTTTCATCGCTTCCAGAGGATCGAAAATACCGGGCAACGGTTCATAGGTTACTTCAACGGCTTCAAGGGCAGCGAGAGCGGTATCTTCATCTACAGCAGCAACTGCGACGATGGCATCGCCCACGTAATTAACCCGGTCTGAAGCAAGCAGAGGTTGATCGGCATCGTGATAGAAATAACTATTCTCACCAGGAATATCCTGGTGAGTCAGTACTGCTGCTACGCCAGGAATCGAACGGGCAGTCTCGACATCCAGGTCAATTATCCTTGCACAGGGATGTTCGCTGTACAGCAATTTTCCGACCAGCATTCCCGGCAATTTAAGGTCATTTAGATATTGTGCTTTTCCTGATAGCAGCTGCTCATTTTGCAGGGCTGGTACAGGGGCACCGATAACTGTCTCAGTCATCATCCACCTCCTGCATCAGCTGGGCAGCATGTTGGACTGAGTCAATGATGGGGGAATAACCTGTACAGCGGCATAAATTCCCAGCCAGGGCACGCCTGATC
>CALBUI010000362.1 GCA_937968125.1 uncultured Anaerolineales bacterium
GTGTCCCATCGTGCCTACATTCATGTGCGGCTTCGTCCGCTCAAATTTCTGCTTGCCCATAAATCCTCTCCTGCGAATAATTCAAATCTCTATCTTCTAAGCAAAAACCAATTTTGCTACATTCTCAGATACCTGAGCGTAATGATCGAACTCCATCGTGAATGCACCTCTACCCTGTGTAGCCGATCTCAGGTCAGTTGCATAACCGAACATTTCAGCTAAGGGGACCATCGATTTCACAGCCTGGGTTTTTCCGGGTCTCAGTTCTGTACCTAAGATCTCGCCCCGGCGTGCATTCAATTGTCCTATCGTGTCACCCAAATATTCCTCTGGTAGCACGACTTCAACACTCATGATTGGTTCCAATAATACCGGCTTAGCTTTTTGTATCCCTTCTTTAAAAGCTAAAGATGCAGCCATTTTGAAGGCCATTTCACTTGAATCCACTTCATGAAATGAGCCATCATAAAGTCTTACTTTGACATCAACCACCGGATAACCGGCTAATACACCAGCCTCAGCAGATTCGAAGATGCCTTTTTTAATCGCATTGAAATATTCTCTTGGAATTACCCCACCAACAATATCATTTTCGAACTCAATCCCAGAACCCGTTTCTCCTGGTTCAATCTCGAGCATGACGTGACCATATTGGCCTCGTCCACCAGTCTGCTTGACATACCGATATTCAGCCTTCTCAACTGGTCTGGTAATCGATTCCCGGTATGCAACTTGGGGTCGTCCAACCCGAGCCTGAACTTTAAATTCTCTCAACATTCGATCGACGAGAACTTCAAGGTGCAGCTCACCCATGCCTGAGATGATTGTTTGACCTGTGTCCTGGTCCGATCGTACATGAAAAGTAGGATCTTCTTCAGACAATTTTCGCAGCGCTTCTGACATCTTATCCTGGTCTGCGGTTGTATTCGGTTCAATAGCAACTGAGATTACTGGCTCAGGGAAGGAAATCGTTTCTAATAAAATTGGATTTGAAGCCACACACAAGGTTTCACCAGTGAAGGAATTTTTTAGTCCCAATGTTGCGCCGATATCTCCAGCCAATACTTCTTCAACATCCTCGCGTCGGTCGGCGTACATTCTCAGCAATCGACCTATCCGTTCTTTTTTGCCCTTGGTCGAGTTATAAACCATCGTTCCCTGGGTAATCTTGCCTGAATAAACCCGCACATATGCCAGGCGTCCAACATAAGGATCAGTGACAATTTTAAACACCAGGGCGCTAAGAGGGGCGTCATCTTCTGCTGATCGTTCGATTTCTTTTTCTTTCTTGGGGTCAATTCCAATTACAGGGGGGACTTCGAGGGGGGAGGGGAGATAATCAATAATTGCATCTAGTAAGGGTTGCACGCCTTTGTTACGCAAGGAGCTGCCGCAATAAACTGGGGTGGCCAAATTATCGATGACCGCTTTGCGGAGAGCGGCGCGCAGCTCATCCACCGATATCTCTTCTCCTTCAAGGTACTTCAAAGTCAGTTCATCATCGTTCTCTGCGATCTTTTCGACCATTTTGTCGCGCATGTCTGCGACGGTGGAGGCCAAATCCGCCGGAATCTCGCCTTCCCGAGGATCTTCGCCCGATCCTTCATCCCAATAAATCGCTTTCTCAGTGAATAAATCTACAACCCCCGAAAAATCTGCTTCCGATCCAATTGGGACTTGGACAGCAATCGGGTTCGCGCCCAAACGTTCGCGTACCATACTTATCGTTCTTTCGTATGATGCCCCAAGCCGGTCCATTTTATTCACAAAACAAATGCGGGGAACGCTATATCGATCCGCTTGACGCCAGACAGTCTCGCTTTGCGGTTCAACGCCTTGAACCGCATCAAAAATAACAATGCCACCATCCAGAACACGCAGTGATCGTTGGACTTCAGCTGTAAAATCGATGTGTCCTGGTGTGTCGATGATATTGATTTGGTAATCATTCCAAACTGCGGAAACTGCTGCTGATACAATTGTTATCCCCCGTTCACGTTCTTGTTCCATCCAATCCGTGACGGTCGTCCCGTCATCTACGGATCCAATCCGATGAGTTTTGCCGGTATAGTACAAGATACGCTCGGTAGTCGTTGTCTTACCGGCGTCAATATGGGCAATAATGCCTATATTTCTATACCTTTCAATCGGATGTTGGCGAGTCATGACTAGTTGCTTATCTCCCAATCCGGTAATGTGAGAAGGCACGGTTTGCTTCGGCCATCTTATGGGTCTCGTCTCTTTTCTTCACCGACGGGCCAGTGTTGTTGTAAGCATCCATTAATTCACTGGCCAGCTTCTCCGAAAATGACCTTCCAGAACGAGAACGAGCAGCAGCTAATATCCACCGGGTTGCCAATGCAAACTGCCGTTCAGGAGTAACTTCCATTGGCACTTGGTAAGTCGCCCCACCCACCCGGCGAGGTTTTACCTCCATCACTGGTGACACGTTTTTTAGCGCCTGTTGAAAAACCTCCAATGGATCTTTCTTCGTTTGTTTTTCAATCACGTCAAAGGTGTCATACATCAATCGAGTTGCGGTGCTCTTCTTACCACGCTTCATCACCCGATTAATAAATGATTGAACCTGGATGCTGTTGTAGCGTACGTCTGGTTCAATTACTCGTTTCTGAGGTCGATATCGTCTTGGCATTCAATTACTCCAATCCTATGTCAATCAATCAAAAATAATATTGATTCTTAATCCCTTGGGCGTTTTGATCCGTATTTTGAACGTCCCTGGCGGCGATCGTTAACACCACCAGTATCCAAGGTGCCGCGCACAATGTGATAGCGGACACCAGGTAAATCTTTAACACGGCCGCCCCGGACGAGAACCACCGAGTGTTCTTGGAGAGTATGTCCTTCACCAGGGATATAAGCGGTTACTTCAATCCCATTTGTCAGACGGACTCGGGCAATTTTCCGTAAGGCAGAATTTGGCTTTTTGGGCGTCATCGTGCGGACGATCGTACACACGCCGCGCTTTTGAGGAGCACCCATCGGTTGACGAACCCGGCGCTGCTTATTCGTGTTTAACGTATACAGCAGGGCTGGTGCCTTACTTTTTATTTTCTTTGACTTACGCCCTTTTCGAACCAATTGATTGATCGTTGGCACTTGCGCCTCCAATTCTCTTCCTGCTAATAATTACTCTTAGATTATCTTCGTTTTCCTCATACCTGAGTGCTTTCATAAATCGAGACCATCGGTCGTAAGCGATGGCCTCGCGATTCTTTCCGATAGAGATATAGGCAGGTAATTCCCTACCATTATGGAAATGGACAACGACCTGGGATTTTACCACGCCCGAGTATGAGCGTCAAGCATAAGAATTCAATATTTTTCTTAGAAATCTTCTCCTAATCCTAATAATCCAGTGCTTACTCTGGGTGGTCTGGAACGCTCTTCGTCTTTTCCAAAACGGATGATCTCTCCTGTTTCATTTACTGCCTCAACTGCGAGGCCAAGACTTTGGAGCTCTTTCACCAGAACACGGAATGACGCCGGGATACTTGGTTCTTCGATAGGCTCTCCTTTTACGATCGCTTCATAAGTCTTGACCCGTCCTTGGACGTCATCAGATTTCACCGTAAGCATTTCCTGAAGCGTATAAGCTGCGCCATATGCTTCGAGGGCCCAGACTTCCATCTCACCAAACCTCTGACCACCAAATTGAGCTTTACCTCCAAGCGGCTGCTGGGAGACAAGGCTGTATGGTCCGGTTGAACGGGCGTGGACTTTATCCTCTACCAGGTGGTGCAGTTTCATGATGGACATGATCCCTACTGTCACCGGCTGATCATATGGTCGACCTGTTTTTCCATCCCGTACGCGCTGCTTTCCTAGCACGGGTATCGGCTGGCTGGTTTCCATCATCACTTTCTTTGCCCGTTCCCAAAGTTTCTTCTCCGGGGTTCTCCCAACCTTATAACCTAAATGGAGCATCCAAAGTCGCAGACACGCATAAACTGCGCGTGTGTCCTGTGCTGGGCGCTCAGTTTCCGGAACCACCATGTCTTCGAAATCTAATATTTCTTCTGGGTTGAATCCTTGGTCAGTAAGCCATTCTTGCAAAACAGAGCGGCGTGCATATAGTTGATCCGAAACGATCCTGTACACATCGTAGCCGCGCTCGCCCAACCAGGCCTCAAGATAAAGATTTCTAACTTCATCATCATCCTTAATTGTCTCTGGGTCATATTCGTACTGGCTGATCCATTCCCAGGCCTTTTCACCAGCCTCATTCCAGGCAGCTTCAATCATCCATGCTCTGGCTAATTCGGCTTCAATCTCAGATTCTCTTGCACCATCAAAAACCGGTGTGATAGCCCTGAATCCTAAACGACTTGACGCCCAACCTAGATGCGTCTCCAATACCTGTCCCAGATTCATTCGCCCGGGGATACCGGTCGGGTTCAAGATGATATCAATTGGTGCTCCATCTTCCAGGAAAGGCATATCTTCTGCAGGAACAACTCGCGAAACCACGCCTTTATTCCCATGCCGGCCAGCCATCTTATCACCAGCAGTTATTTTTCTTCGCTGGGCAACAGATACCCGCACCATCATATCCACACCGGCAGATAAATCCGAATTATCCTCCCTGGTGAAAACCTTCACATCAACGACTTTTCCACGTTCTCCATGAGGCATACGCAAGGAGGTATCTTTTACATCGCGTGATTTCTCTCCGAAAATCGCTCTCAGTAGTCGCTCTTCTGGAGATAATTCTCGCTCCCCTTTTGGAGAAATTTTTCCTACTAAAATGTCATTCGGACCTACTTCAGCACCGATGCGGATAATGCCCTGTTCATCAAGATCCTTAATCGCGTCTTCACCAACATTTGGAATATCACGGGTGATCTCTTCGGGTCCCAACCGCGTATCTCGCGATTCGACTTCATATTTTTCAATGTGCACCGAGGTGTACATATCGTCTTGGACCAGTTTTTCGGAGATCACAATCGCATCCTCAAAATTGGCGCCTTCCCAAGACAGGAAAGCCACGGTAACATTTTGACCTAAAGCCAGCTCCCCAGCATTGGTCGATGACGAATCCGCGATCACATCGCCTTTCTGTACCCTCTGGCCTTTCACCACTGCTGGCCGTTGATCGATGCAGGTACTTTGATTTGAACGCTGGTACTTCCTTAATTGGTATAAATGATCACCGCCACCATTCCGGACGATGACGTGTTTCCCAGTCACCGAAATGACCTCACCCTCCTCTTCGGCAACGATCACCTGCCCTGAATCCCGGGCAGCATGAAATTCCATGCCTGTTGAGACTTGGGGGATATCAGGTTTTACCAATGGCACAGCTTGAGCCTGCATGTTGGAACCCATCAAAGCCCGGTTGGCATCATCATGTTCGAGGAAAGGAATTAACCCGGCACTGATGCCGACCGTTTGGTTAGGAGCAACGTCCATGTAGTCAATGTTTTCCGGACTGAAGAAATCAAATCCAGAGTGCTGCCTTCCAGAGACACGGCTGCGGACAAATTCATTATCATCTGTCAGCGGGGTGTTAGCCTGTGCAATTACGAATTTGTCCTCTGCATCAGCCGATAGATATTTCCTCTCGTCGGACACATAGGGCAAAATCAATACTTCTTCTTTTCCTGAAGATGGTACTGATCGAGCCATTTGCTTCGTGATTCGCTCACCGGCTTTTCCGATGACTTTCTTTGTTTTTTCGTGAACCAAATCCTCATTCAGTACTTTACCAACCAAACCTGGATCTCTTACCGGTAAGGATTTATAAACTACTCGGTATGGGGTCTCGATAAATCCATACTCGTTGACTCTCGCGAAGGAGGCCAGACGTCCGATCAATCCGATGTTCGGTCCCTCAGGAGTTTCGATGGGACAGATTCGCCCATAATGTGAGTGATGGACATCACGCACGTCAAAGCCAGCCCTCTCTCTCCTCAGACCACCGGGTCCCAGCGCCGATAATGTGCGCTTATGGCGCAGTTCTGCGAGGGGATTAGTTTGATCCATAAACTGTGATAGCTGGCTTGAACCGAAGAACTCACGCAGTGCAGCTACCACCGGACGGATATTGATTAGCGTGATTGGGGATAATTGATCCTGATCGCGGATGGACATACGTTCTTTGATTACTCGCTCCATCCTGCGCATGCCTATGCGCAACTTGTTTTGGATCAGCTCGCCCACTGTCTTAGCCCGGCGGTTTCCCAGGTGGTCGATGTCATCCGCAGCTTGAGTACCATTATTGATCGCGATCATGCGCCGCACTAGGAAGACGATATCCCACTTGGTGATCATTCGTCGTCCAATATCTACATGTTCGTAAAGCTCCAGCTTCTGGTTGAGTTTATAGCGACCCACTCGTTCAAGATCGTAATGCCTCTGATCAAAGAGCTGTTCTTCCAAAAACTCGCGGGCGTTCTCTAGTGTTGCCGGATCACCGGGACGCATACGGCGGAAAAATTCAAGCAACGCGGATTCGGCAATTGTGTGTTTTTGGGTCAGGTCCCATTCTGGTTCCTGGGCAAGGGTTGAGGCGATGAACATTCGATCGGGGTTGTTATCGACATCGGTGAAAATATTAAGCAGTTCTTCATCTGTGCCTTCGGTAAGTGCTGGGTTCTTCAATCCATCGTCCACGGTTGCCAGGGCTCGCAAGAAAATTGTCACTGGTACAATGCGTTTCCGATTGAATCTCAGCGTTAGATAATCACTTTTGCGCGTCTCAAACTCCATCCAGGCTCCACGATCTGGAATCAGCTTTGCTACCGCCAATGGCCGGCCTGTAGATCGGTCGAGGGGTGCCTCAAAGTACACACCAGGTGACCTGATTAACTGTGATACAACTACTCGTTCAGTACCGTTAATAATGAAGGTGCCTTTCTCGGTCATTTCCGGGAAATCACCTAAGAAAATATCCTGCTTTATTGGTTCTTGAACATCAGGTCCTGCAAGGAGAACCGACACATAAAGCGGAGAGGCATATGTCAAATCGCGCTCTACACAATCTTCAATTGAATACTTTGGCTCGTCAAACCAATACTTCAATCCCCACTCCTTAGATTCAGGAGTTCGGCTGGGGAAATACAACTTCATGCCCTTGTTATATGATTCGATTGGCGAGATCTCATGGAATAAATCAGCGAGCCCTTCCGCTTTCAATCGCTCAAATGACTCAATCTGAACCTCGATCAGATCAGGCAAAGGAATGGTTACATCAATTCGGGCATAAGACTTACTTGATACAGATGACGCCATAAATTACTCCTGGAGATTATTGCAATCTCTTCGATATACACGCGCAATACGTATAACGCGTTGGTCGTTCAACCAACCGTTTTACGTGTTTGGGGGAATAATAATCCTTGAAATTGTTCTTCCAGTACTTATTCTAACTAGGTTTCACCGAATAGACAAGAAGTTATTATAGCAGAATTGATCAATAAGAGTCAAGTTTTTTTGGATTTTAATCCCTAAATTCGAAGCATTATCTCACACTATAATGGTAGGATTACGATTTACAAACACTATAAATGACAATCTCAACGCTCACTACCGAGGAGATAAAGGTTCTCTCAAAAAAATCAATCGAAGTGATAGAATAATCGTATGGACAATTATCCTTCTGATTTTAAATCTGGATTTGTGGCAGTGATGGGAAAACCTAATGTTGGGAAATCAACGTTGGTAAATCGACTGTTGGGGACGAAGATCGCCGCTACTTCTCCCTGGCCGCAAACAACACGAAAAACTCAAATGGGCATCTTAACTCTCGAAAATGCTCAAATTGTTTTTGTTGATACACCAGGCATCCATCATGCGATTCACAAACTTGGTGAACGGATGAATCAGGAAGCACTAAAGAATCTTGAAGAGAGCGACATTATCCTCTTCATAGTTGATGTCAGCCAACCGCCTGGTGATGATGATTTGTTATTAGCAAATTCGCTTTCCCAGATGCGCAGATCAGTACCCATCTTCATGGCACTAAATAAATCTGACCTCGAACCGGACAGCGTTATTGATGAACACAAGAGTGAATTCTTATCTTTAATCCGAACATCAAACTCCACATTGATCTCTGCAACACGCGGCGACAATCTTGATCAACTAGTCGAAAACCTCGTCAACCTCCTCCCTGAGGGTCCTCCCTTCTTCCCAGAAGACCAATTGACTGATCTTTATGAGAGAGAAATTGCCGCTGATTTAATCCGGGAGGCTATCCTGTATAACTTGAGAGCGGAGGTTCCGCACAGCATCGCAGTTAGAATTGATGAATTCAAAGATCGCGATGAAAGGACCACCTACATCGCCGGTACTTTATTTGTAGAACGCGATTCCCAAAAAGGCATTGTTATCGGGCGTGGTGGAGAACAGCTTAAACAAATAGGCATCGACGCTCGTCAGAAAATCGAAGAGCTACTCGGCCGCAAAGTCTATCTGCAATTGCGGGTGAAAGTCCTCAAGAACTGGCGCAATGACGAAGCTGCCCTTCAGTTATTTGGATTTCGCCGATAAATCAGGATTCTTGACCTCTGGATTTCCCACCAAATTCGAATGCACTTCTATTTGATTGTCTTCGCTTTAATGATTGCACCTATTGACTGGTTTGCAGTTAACCGGAAATGGAAGAAATTAGAATATATCGCCAAGCCCATGGTGATCGTGATTCTAATCACCTGGCTGTTAATCAATGGCGGTTACCAGGGACCAACAATATTCTTCTTGATTGGATTAGGTCTTTCGTTGGCTGGAGATATCTTTCTGATGCTGCCTGACGAAAAATTCATTGCCGGATTGGTGTCATTTTTATTTGCTCACCTGGCTTATATCCGCGGTTTTTCCATCTCAGGGTTGCATTTCTCGATTGGTTTGCTTGCGGTGATCGTCATAGTTGGATTGATTGGAATTGTGGTTCTCCGCCAGTTATTGAAAGGTCTTACTGCGCATCACCAGGAAAAATTGCGTTTCCCAATTATCATTTATGCTATTGTCATCAGTATAATGCTCATATCCGCCCTCTCAACAGTGATATCACCAAGTCCAGGATGGGATTTTTATCCCGCGATTATTGTCAGCACAGGAGCTATCTTATTTTTCTTCTCAGATTCCAATTTAGCCTGGAACAGGTTTGTCAATCTGGTCCCTCACGGAAAACTGATGGTGATCATCTCCTATCATTTAGCACAAATTGCAATAACATTAGGTGTCGGATTAAATTACTTATCCTGAGTATATGGATAAAATTCAAAAATCCTCCCAATATTCTTCTCAATTGGGAGGATTTCTTGAGCTAAATTGAAACCGAGCTCTTTACACTAACTCCTATTCATTATCTCCCGCGGGATCGGGTAATTCGTCATCTGCTTGTTGGGCTTGATCTTCAATTGCACCAGCTTCCGAGGGCTCGATGAGTTCAGCAGGGAACGATTCTGCCTCTGCATCAATAACCTCTTCTTCAAGCGGGTACTTCTGAGTACCAAAGCGAGTCAGGACAACACCACCCAGACCGAACAGGCCGACTAATGCGGGGATCAACCAGCCCACACAAGGAATAAATGTGCCTAAACTGTCAACCACGAGGGTAAGCCCGAAAGTACCTACCCCAGCAGCCAGCGGAACTGGCCAATCACGGTCGAAGGTCTTGGCGATTCGGTTACCAATTTCCAGGCCGATAGCGATCCTACCAAACGCCCATGCGACGACTAACACCAACACACCTATTAAACTGATCGGAGAGAGTATGCAGGTGATAGCTAGCAGGAGCAAAAGTATCGGTGTGATTATTATTGTCAGCAATCCAACACCACCAGCCATAACCGGCTGATCCACAATCGCCTGGGATGTTCGAGTGGTTGGGTTCGGCAGGAACATTGCAACCAAAGCAGCTAACGCACCCCACAACAAAGTCCGGAAAATGAACCAGATCACTCTCCACAACGTGAATCCTACCGGATTGAAGATCGGTTCAAAATTTGTGAAGGTCGTTGGAAAATCTAGTGTTTCAGGAAAAATAGTTAATGCAGGGGCATCTATTCCAGTGATAACCTGTCCATCAACCTGGGCTCCTGCTTCCCGGTTCAACGTACCTGCAACAGTTGTCATATCACCTTCCACCACGGCATTTTCTCTTAGATTGACAACACCTCCAACCCCGACAACATTGCCTTCAATAGTCCCGTCGATGGTGACAATGCCTCCAAAAACCACAACATCACCTTCAACCAAAGAATCTTGCTCAGTGCTTGCCGATCCACCAAACACGAGCAGACTTCCATCAATTGTCTCACCACTCTCCAGGGTGAATGTCCCCCCGGCTACAACACGATCATCTTGAAGATCCCTGGCAAATACCGTACCAGGAATTAATAGAATGACCAGTGTAACCAAAAGTACAAAATACTTATAACGCTTATTCATTGGGAAACCCTCCTTGGGTATAAAATTCTTCGTGCTGAGAATGCCAGCACGAGAGTTAATAAGCAAGCGGCGATAACCAGAATTAACCACCAGTAGGTCGGTACGCTCACTACGATCACATTGAGAAATGGGATAAATGCAACCTGCATTGCGGTCGCTAAATTGAGTAATCCTGCAATTAATGTCAACCCACCAATAAACAATCGGATTGGGGCCTGGACAGAGCTAAAAAATTGGATTGACATGAATCCCAATAAAACTAACGCCGCACCAGCCATAGAAGCAAAGAAAGCCCAAGATAAAAGCTTTTGTTGTCGTTCAGATTCTCTTAACTGAACTTCCACTAATCTGGCTTGCCAGCGTTGAGCAAATCCTGGAGAAGGAAGTGCCAGCTGGGGTTCTCGAAACATATCTTGAACCTCAACCCAGGCATACGATAACTGGCGGCAGGATTCACAAGATTCAATATGTTCGTGGAGCTTTTGCTCATCTTCTGGGAGCAGAGGCTCGTCAGAAGTCAACCAAGACTCAAACGGCTGGTGATCCATAAATCTGCCTTTCCAAACCTGAAGTGGTTTGCTTTTGATCTTTCCAGGTTTTTGCCAACAATATCCTGGCTCGATGCAGTCTACTTTTTACTGCACTCACTGATAAATCCAAGGCTTTCGCTATCTCATCGTAGGAAAACTCGTACCAGTAAAACATGATGACCGCCGCTCGATCTACTTCGCTGAGTACATTCAACAGCTTTCGAATTCCTTTCTGCTGCTCAGTCTCTGAGAGTGTTGCCTCTGGACCAAGGCCAGGATCTGGAATTTCCAAATATGGTCTTTCTTCTAAATGAGTTATATTCAACCGTTTTTTCCTTAACTGATCGATGCAATAATGCGCTGCGATTGACAGGATCCAGGTAGAAAACGATCTGTTACGATCAAATGACTTAATCCCCTTATAAGCTCGAATGAAAGTTTCCTGTGCTGCGTCCTCAGCTTCATATGGATCACCCAACATGCGATAACACAAGTTATATACAGCTACCTGGTGAGATTCCACCAGCTCAGCGAAAGCTTGAGCTTCTCCCTTTTGAGCCAGAATTATCTTTTCTGCATCTACCTCTGGCACTGCATTGCTCCTCAATACCTGACCTATTTCTAGGCTATGTTTTAAAGTGACTGTAATGGTTTCCAAAGTCACTTGTTCTCACTCTGATTAAGTATACGTGGGATTATCAAAAAAGTTGCACAGTAAAATTTCCAGTCTTCAACTGGTGGATTCCAGTTAAGTTTTCGGAAGTCATGACCACCCGCATAGCGGATGGCATGACCTAGCCCTATAAGGGCTTATTACTTGCAGCACCTCAAGGTGCTTCTTTCACTT
>CALBUI010000363.1 GCA_937968125.1 uncultured Anaerolineales bacterium
CAAAGCCTATTTCAAGCGACCGATGACTATTGAGGATATAAAGCCTGGGGCGAGCATCTTGTGGTTGGGTTGGGTCACCAGAGAGCCCAATGCCTGGCAAATCGCCCACCCACTATCAGGGGTGGAGGTCTTACCAGCCTCCGCGAAGACAACTGCGGTGAACCGTAGGGGCATTGTTAAGGGTAAGAAAGGGGATACCTGGCGATACAGGGTGGAGGGTAATAAGTTCGTGCGTTCCGCTCAGCCTTTCATCACCAAAGTGGTTAATCCACGCAAGGAAAAGGCTGTCAAAGGACCGGTGATTAAAGAGTGGCTGCGTTGGACGCACGAAGCGATCGTGGTCGATGTGGTCGAAATGGCGGACGGGAAATATGTTATGACGTTCGAGACAGGAAAGATCGGGGTCAATTTGCGTCCCCTAAGCCATATCCTCAATCGATGGGATGTCTTTGTGGGCTACATCCCCGAGGGGGAAGTCGATGCATCCAAGCTAGCAAGTATGCTGAACCGGGAAAAGATCTTACAGCCATCGATCCCTGCTGAAGAAAAACCGGAACCGGCGATAGCCTTCAGCCTGCCCATGACCGAAGAACCTGTTTTGGAAGAGGCTAGACCTGATATGGTGAGCAGGATGGACATCGTCAAGCGCTGGCAGAGTCTTACTCGAAGGGAAAAGCAGGTCGTGGCGCTGATCTGCCTGGGGAACTCGACCCGCGAGGTAGCCACGCGACTAGATACCTCCACAAGCAATATCAACAGCCATGTTAGCAACGCCATGGGCAAGTTCAGAGTCAAGCACCGGGAGTCGATGTGTGCCTGGTTGGCGGATTGGGATTTTGAGTCCGCGGGAATGTGATTTTGAGAAAATTGAATTAGAACAAATTTTAACCACGGTACAGTTTTTTAAAAATCGGACACAGACGAGCGCTGATGAACACGGAAAAAGATGATATTCCTGTGAGTTGTTCCCAATAATCAAATGAAGTTAATATTTCCCCTGCGGAGTAAGCGATCGTTGGTGAGTTCCCATAAGGCCACGGCGGAGTTTCCCTGCAGGTAGCGGCCCCCGAAGTGAAGGCCGACAACCTGGTTGGACTCCAGGTCAATTACGCATGAGCCTGAATTGCCGCCCAAGGTAGAGCAGTCGTGGGTTAATATCTTCCTTGTGCTAGAAAAGGACATCACTTTCCCTGGTTGGAAGCGCTTCACATTGAAGATATTGGAGAAAATCTTGCGCATTACCTCCGGATCGTTGCGACGTCCATCCCAGGCAGGGTAACCGACACAGTACACATTACGTCCAAGGAGATTAGCAGGTGGTGCTGATGAAATCTTTAGGGGCTGTGGTGGATTAATGCCAGTAGAGGAGGTCATCTCTACATTAAAAAGGGCTAGGTCAAAAGTGCTGTGAATGCCGATGATATTGGTCAGCGAGAATTCCGCAGAGGTTAAAGAGCCCAATTCCTCGACATAATCGATCTTGGCAGTCATCTCCGGTTCGATCTCCCAACGACCCAGGCAACCCCGTTTGCTAAATATTTCGGCGACATGGCGGTTGGTCATGATTACGTTCTCGCCAACAAGAAAGCCAGTCCCGACCCACTCATAAGTCGGATGGTTTATCACCTCGATCCGCCCTACACTCTTGAAATTGAGTTGAATCTGGTCCCGCTGGCTTTCCAAATTCTGCCACTCGGCTGGTGGAGGGAAGAAGCGACCATCTTGAATGAGGATCGCAGGCCGCGCTTCGATATGGACAATCGCCTCCAGGCCAATCAGCTCCTCCCCGGTTAAATCAACGCCCTCCCCTTCATCCTTCAGCTTGTTCACTGCTCGTACACCAGCGTTGACCCATCGTTCGCGGTCGACTTCTTCGACCACCGGTAGGTCTGCCTCCCCGGTATCCATAAAACCAATGCCAAAGGAAAGCTCACCAGCCGAGGCTCGGGCGAGATCCTCGGAAGGAAAAGCCCGGGTCAGAATCTCTGAAGTATCTTGAGTAAGGTTTTCAGAAAGCTGGTCGAGGTTTGGGAGTTGTTGGAGCACATTTTTGGGTGCCTGCATAAGATTCTCCTTTCATTACAAATCAGCTATAAACACATTTCGATTCTCTAAAATATCAATCCATTGGAACGAATTCGATTTCAATGAATGGGACTGGCTCATCGGGCGTTTGAGTTGCCTGTGCTTCAAGGTCTGTGCGCTGCGGTTGGGGTTCGTTGGCGGGCACGTGTACCGTTTGGGAGTCTTCAGCATATTCGAGCCTGGAGTTTGCGACCCGTTTACCTAGTTCCATCATGAGCTGGGGATCAGGGATTGAGGGCCAGCGGGAAGTGCGAGCTGTGGAAGCCACTGCAAAGCCACGAGGTGAGCTACCCTGTTGCGGAGATGGAAGTAACTGATCCAGAATCTGGTTGATGGGGTGTTGCTCACCGGTTTGGGGGTGAGGTGGCTTCCAGGGAGTGGCATTTTCACTGCCGTGATGCCCGATTTTGAGGAAATCAAGCGGCTGGGAGAGAGCTTCCTTCTTTTCCAGCCACATCACGTTCCAGCTGCCGTTGCTCCGACCGGCTTTCACTTCACCTTTGAATGATTTTTTCCATTCGGCATCTCCTGGGAAGAGCAGCCGACGACCTCGCCATTCGAGCAGCAATACAACACTGAGGTTATTGGCGACATGCCCGGATATCTCTGCTGCGGCCAATGCAAATGGGGAGACACGATCACGCAGTAATTTGAAATCCTGAGAGCTGATATTCTTTGGCGGTTGGATTTCACCTGATTCAGAGAATTGAAACAAGGCCTGGTATTCATCTGCCAGCCCCTGGGAGGTGAGGTCTTTGGTGGAGATCTGCAGCCCATCGCCTCCCAAGTAGTAAGCATCAATATCGCCCATCGGTCCGAGGACCTTGAGTCGAATATTAGGATCATCAAAAATTTGGATCTGATCTCCTGGTGTGTCAGCAGAAACATATAGCGGTTCAATTCCGTTGGCCTGTGGAAGGGTGCTGGTTAACATTTCAATGGCTTCGGATTTGGACAACCTGAGCAGCTCCTCTACCTCAACTTTCAATTCGCCCATAGCCTGCTCGGACAGACCTTGCAATGAGCGCTGAGCGGCATCCTGCAAGGCATGAAAACCCTGGGCATCCGGATTTAATCGGTCATAAGCCGGACTGAGCCAGATGCGTTCAATCTTGAGGTCAGCAAAGAATTCTTCTTCAAAGCCCTTATGGTGGTCCTCGTGAGGATGGGTAACGACCAGCAAGTCAAGCCGTTTCTTCCCTGATCCAGCATCTGGTAACTCGGTCTTAAGTTCTTCGATGCGCTGACCCAGCAGCTCCAGCTCACTAAACTTATTTCCGCAATCGATCAGGATATGGAGATGGTCATTCTCATCCGGGACCCGGAGATAGATGCAATCACCTAAACCAACGTTGTAGATGCGAACTAATAATTTATCCGCCATCCTGCCTCCTGATTATCAAAGTCACTCTTTCGCAAGTGAGGTGTGGTTTCGAAATGTACCACGCCTGCATCTTCAACTGCCACCACTGGACTAAGTCCTTCACCAATTTGGTTCTCCGGTCCCGGTTCACCGACCAGACCGCGCCGGATCATAGCTGCCAGGTATTTCAGCAATGCTCCCTTTCGCTCCCGCCCAACACTTAAATCAGCCAGCTTAGCCAGTTCCAATTTTGTTGGTTTCTTTATTTTCTTTTCCTTCGCCTGATCAGGATCCTCCTCCCAGGCTAATTTCCTTTCAAGGATGTAGTTTTCTTCCTCTTCAGGCAGGTGTTCTGTGCCCGGTTTGCGAAACCAGGAGAGCAGGTTGCCGCGACCATCGAATACCAATGTTCCCCCGCAATCCAGGTTGAAGGTCTTGCCGTTCCAGCGGCCAAAGGATAGATCCTTCTCAGGATCATTGTTCAATGTAACCTCTTCCTGCCAGAGATATTCCAAAACAACTTCACGTGGCAAGCGCTCCGCAGCAGCACCGTATTTGCTGTTATCGTACAAGTCAACGACCTTGACATCCTGGTGGGGAGGGATGTGAAGGATCTTCCGGTTGTCATTAAGGAAATAATATGCAGCAGTGCGAGAGCGGGAGACGCGGCCAATGTCATGGTAGATAAACTGCATTCTATCTAAGGTATAAACATCGGCAAACTGGCAGTCAACAGGTAAGTCCCCTCCGGATTCGTAGTCACAACTGCAAAGCCCTCGCTGGTGGAAAACATCCAACATTATCCCGCGATAACCTTGTTCGTCGACCGGGTTGGTCAGCAAATCGTTGCGTATCACCGCCCGGGCATAGTCTATGAACTGGATATCACACGGTGGGCACAAATCTAGCGGTTGTAAGGCCACCCGGCGGAAGCGATCCGCTGCCCACCATAAGGCCTGGGCGGGAGTGATTTTTCGAGCTGAATTGAGGTTCTTCTCCAGATGCTTCGAAGCGATGCCGGTCAAGATATCGAACATACTGCCGGTTAGAACCTGGGAGACTTTGTGGGGACTAAGGCTATCCTGGAGTTCGGACATGGTTAAATCGTTGAAGGCTGTCCGTAAATAGGGACGTCCCTGGACTTCTTTCCCAAATTCTGGAGCAATGTTGGCCAGGACATCCGCTTCCTCCAACCTGCCTTCTGTGGTCTGGCCGACAAACTGGCGAATATCCCGGTTAAACAGGGCCAGCAAAATGGCAGTCAGGTCGCCGACAAATTCATGAAAGGCAGCGGTTTGGACTGAAGAAACCTGGTTGTAGAACGGTCGAATGCCATCGAGAATGGCGTGCCCGGTCTCGTGGGCGATGATATCAAATGAGAGACATGTGAAACCCGGATCTTCTTGATCGCCGAAATAATAGAACTGCAGGGATTTGCTATTTTGGTCATAGAAGGCGTTCTCACCATATCCGGCGTGCGGTACAACGATCAGGCGATTGCCATCGAAGCCCCAGGGGACTGGTCTGCCCAAGGCCTGCTCTTCCTCGTAAAATTCCAAGACGCGCTGGACTACTGCCCATACATTTAATTGGTGAAAATATGGATTGCGAACTGTCTTTTCAATGAAATCGGCATATTCCTGGTGATATTTTTCCGGATCTTTGACCCGGGAGATATCCCTGGGTGCCTCAGGCAGCCATTCAATCTCATCAAGTTGGGTATTGTCGCGAGGAATATAAAACCAGCCTTGATCTGCATCCCAAACAACAGGATCGGTCAGGGTTTGGGTATTTGAATTGAAATCCACGACGGCGACTCTGGCGCTGGTAGGTCCATCGAATAAGCCATCCTCCAGGCGAACGGAAATTTCTTGAATGCCGAGTAAAGGGTTCTCTAACGCCACCAGCGGATCTTTGATGAAGACCGGAATTTCCATCATCAAACCCACGCGCTTGAGAGTCCTCTTACCAAGGAAGTGATAAACCTGGTATAGGCTGTCCTTTACATATTCCGGCAGCTGGCTATTTTTCCGCCCCCAAGGTTTTTGAGGTCCTGCGGACATCTCATTATCCTCCATCTAGGTGTGCGAGTTAAAAAAATGATTTGTTAATTCGGATCAGTTATTCACCCCGGGTTTTTCCCCTGCATACCTCTTGGGCAGTGCATTGCATGGTAGATACAGGCTGTGCGCTGGCAGTGCCAGCTGTTTTGCAGGTCATTTCGAGCTTGAGGATCTTCTGGAAGTTCTTCAATACCCGTCCACTTACGGACCAGGTCCAGCACCAGCTGATCTTTATCATCGAAATGCTTTCCCCCTTCATCCAGGTATGTGAGCAGCGTCCAAAGGGTATTGTAGCAGCCCATGGTCAGCATCTCGATGGCGTTTCCTTTGCGATAACCGAGTCGTTCCGTAAACTGCAAAGTTGACAGCGGCATTTCTTCGGGGTGGATGGTTATTTGATTCACCTGCAGCGGCAACCTGTGTCCAATTTTATCCTGGCCCCATTCTTCCAGGCGCTCCAGGATGCCCTCCGGATCTGAACCTAGGAAGCCACGCAAACCGCGCTGCCTGGCAGCTTCCCTGACAGCCTCTTCAAGTCCTTCAGGATACTCACCACCGCCCCCAGATTCAATGGCTTCCAGCAGCGCCATCAGGGCTTGACCCAAATCCTCGCCCTGCTTGCCAAAATAGTTGATCGAATTGACGCTTACGGAATCACTGGCTTGTTTTGCGACACCCTGTATGTCCAAGGTGCGCTGCACGACCTCGTATGTGATCGGATCTTCCACCTCCACTTGCTCCACCTTTGGCTCCTTGTGAAGGAAGATTACGAAGTTATCCAGGATTACATCTCGCTTCGATATACCTTCCCTGTCGACCCATTCGCGAGTCGCATCGACGACACTATTGGAAGGGGTGTTATCAATTGCGCCACCATCGACATAGGTATCCTGCTCGTTGGCGAAGAAAGAGGCCATCACTTCAGAATCTCTCCAGCTTTCGAAATTGGCTTTCCATCTTTCTTCGACGTGCTCATCACCAGCATGTACAGCCATATATGCCTGCTTAAGAACGTCCTGGATAAGATCTCCACCCATCCAGTTGGCCAGCATGTCATGCAGGGGTGAATTTTCAGCATCTGTTTCCGGGTAGAGATCGGTAATCGGGTAGGGGGCGAATACCCCTGGAAAGCGACCTGAAGCCAAACCAGAATTGACTGCGTTGGCGTTGCCAAGCATTTGCAGTCGGAAGCTGCCTAAAGGTATCTGATCGGGATCTCCGGACTGCAAGCGCCAGGCCTGTCTTTCCAGCCAGCGGATGAAGTCATTCTGAGAAAGATAGCCAGATATCTCCAAGCGACCGGTGCGATAGTTGGCACGGGTCAAGCGGACGTCTATTCCAGACTGGAAATAGTCCCTCATTGAACGTTCCGGATCTATCAAGCCTCTCTCTCCATCTGGCGGACTATCTTCAACATCACCGATAAGATGGTCGATGGTTAGTGGAGTCACCGGTGCGGTGAAGGCATCTTTCAGCTTGCGGTCATCTTTGCCAGGAACGAGCGATTGATCCATGCCAAAGCGGGCTAGGTAAGTGCGAAGCGCCTCACGAAACAAATCTTGACGATGGTCTTTATAAATACGGAGCAGCTCTCCCAATCCTCCCAAGCGCTCGATAAGTTCCTTAATCAATTTCCCTACCGCGGCGATCACTTCCGGGGAGGGGATTACCCCTTTACTCGGATCTGACCACCACCATCCCATACGGGTGAGCTGAGGCAGGCTGAGGTTGAATTTCACAAGATCATTAACAAGCATACCCAATGGTCCGCTATCACTATCATCGATGATCCTGATCGATGGCAGCAGCAACCAGGCATGGTGGAACTGCCGCACCATGCGATCCATCGCTTCTACGGCTTTATCTGGATCGGCACGTACCGCGGGCGGCAACTCGTTTTTTCGGTATAAATACTCCGCAAAGAAAACCGAATTCATGGCACCAATAGAGGAGCCAGTGATAATGTCAAATTCCATTCCGGTAATATGAAAGGCGTGGATTACTCCAGCTTCATATAGCCCTTTTGCGCCCCCGCCAGTCATCACGAAGCCGCGCTTTTTTTGTTTGTTCATTGGTGCCTCCAATCTTTGTTGAGTTGAATATTTGCTCTCTTAAAAAGTAAAATTAATCCCATGAAAGATTCCCCCTTGCGAAGAATTATCTGGCAAGGTCACCAAGAGGAACTACTGGGACTCGATAACCGCCACCTGGGAGTGGTAAAGCAATCATCATTTACTGCCTCCTAACACGGTTCAGATTGAATTTGTAGAAGTAGGTGTAATGAAAGTTGTTGTCAGCGTTTGAAACGATTATTTCCGGATAACAATACGATTCTGAGATGCGAATTGATTAGTCAACGACCCCAAACTGCCCCGGTAATATTATACACATATTATCCGATTTATTCATTCTGATGAAGGAAGATTATCGGATGTCTCAAGTTCGGACAAGAGTTCGGACAAACCTATTTCGGATGTCATTGCGAGCGTTTTTTTCGAAGCAATCTCATCACTGGGAGATTGCCACGCCGCAAGGAGAGCGCTTGCGGCTCGCAATGACAGGCACTTGGGTTCTGATGTCCGATTTTTTGTCCGAAGGTCAGCGAATGTAATTTGACAAAATCGATCAGTTGAATCATAATATTGACATACCGTCATCCTGACTCCCAACCAATCCACAAACGATTCTTCTCCCATACATTGATGATCACCCGGTCAGGGACTGGATCGGACTAGTATTTACTATTTCTTCTTTATGGAGGCAAGCCATGTCTTTCCAGCATGGTCACGCATTACTCATCGGCGTTGGCAGCCACACTTATGCTCCGCAACTGGACGTACCCATAAGCGTAAAAGATGCAGAGGAACTCGCCGCGATCCTGTCGGATGAGGCTTACTGTGGGTATCCATCCGATCAGGTAAGCATCCTGCATGATAGCTCAGCTAACAGGGAAGGGATTTTGGATGGACTAGCTGAACTGGCTGGCAAAGTCAAACCTGAAGATACCGTTACAATTTTTTACTGCGGGCATGGAGATTACGGTACCGATGGTGAGTATTACCTGGTAAGTTATGATGCCCGGATCAGCAAGAACAAGGTGCAGGCTGGAACCGGGGTCAGCCAGGCAGCGCTGGTCGACAGTTTACGAAAAATCCCTGCTGAACGCGTGCTGGTAATCTTCAATGCCTGCCACTCAGGAGAAGTCTCACCAACTCTGAGCCTCGATGAGGAATTGAGATCGAGGATCGTGCCTGACTCAACAAAGGACGCCCTACTCTCAACCGGCAGCGGACGCATCATTATCACTGCCTGTAAGGAAGAACAGCTCTCTTATATCGGAAAAGGTGAGATTTCCCTTTTCACGCAGGCAGTGGTGAATGGTTTGCGAGGAAAAGGCGTTGTCCCACGGGGTGGGTTTATCAGCGCGTATGACCTCTATCTGGCGACTTACGAAGAAGTGAAAGCAACTGTTTCGGAGACCTACCAAAAAGCCCAAGATCCGGAATTGACCGTGTTGAAGGGGGAGGGCCCATTCGCGGTGTCACTTTTCCGTGGGGCAGAGGAGACGAACCTGGGCCTAGCAGAGGAAAAAATTGAACTTCCTGAGGGGGCTGCGGTGAGACCGGTTTCTGAACAGCGCAGCCAGCGAATGTACCAGGTGATCACCCAAACCGGTGGGGTGAATTTCGGCCAGGGAAACGTGATAGAAGTTGGGGGGGACGTGATTGGAGAACAAAGCATTGATACTGGTGGGGGGGCTTTCATCGGAGGCAGTGTCAATACAGGTGGCGGCACCTTCGTTGGACGTGATCAAAGCCAGGATACGACGATCAACCAGGAAATCTCACTGGACCAGTTCAACGAATTGTTGGTGGAGATAAGAAACAGGTTAGCCAAATTAGATTTGGATGAACCAACTCAAATGTCAATAGAAAATGACATCGCATTCACAGAGACGAACGCAAACAGCGGGAAACCAAGTTTGCCGGTCATCGAAAATAAGCTTAAAGGGGTGCAAAGCTTACTGAAGACAACTGCCGGTACAGGAGCTTCAGTTCTGGGTCTGGTGGAAATCATCCAACGCGGCATTGAAATGGCGGAGAAGCTTTTCTAATGAGAAGCATCAGTTACTGGATTTCATCAATAAACTGGCTTTATTATCTGCAATAATGTGAAAATAAGGTAATATGATAGAATTTCTCCATTATTGAGTGGTTCCAACTGGATCAATCATGCTAGAGGATAAATTGAGTTCAACCTCGGCGGGGAAAGATCCTGATCGCACGCCCAAAGTGGATACAGGAGGCGGTGCATACATTGGAGGGGATGTTGAAACCGGCGGGGGGACATTTGTCGGCCGGGACTTAATCACTGAAGAGTCGACCTATGATGTGCGCGGATTGCCCAATCCATACCTGGGACTAAAAAGGTTCACTTATGCTGACCGGGAGGCATATGCCGGCAGATCAATTTTGATTGAGCAGGCAGTGGAGCGAATAACTGAACCTGGGGCGCGCCAGACACTAACTTTTATCACCGGGGCCAGCGGGAGCGGAAAATCTTCCTTCGTCCAGGCGGGATTGATCCCAGCCATTGAGAACCACTACCTGACTCGGAATAAGCAAGTACGATTTGCTGTGATACGCCCATCAGCAAATCCTGCCGCTAACCTGATAGATGCTCTCGACCAGCTTGGTGTGCCTGGTTTAACACAAGATCAGATAAAGAAAATCAATGCGAATGGTTTTTTTGATCATTTGAAGCAGAACACTGCAACAGACCAGGTCAATCTTTTTGTGATCGACCAATTCGAGGAGCTGTTTACCCTGGCATCCCAGTCTGAGAGAGACAATTTGGTAAGTCTTCTTGAGCAGGTACCCAAATTCGATGAAGTGCGGACACATTTCATCGCAACGATGCGCTCAGATTACCTCAATGAGTTGTTTGAGCTCAAGTCACTTTGGGATCTTGCTCGAGATGGTATCGAGCTGCGAGCGATGGGCTTACAGGAATTGAAGGAGGCAATTCAACAACCCCTTCTAAATCGCGCCGGTGAAGATGAACGCTACCAGAACAAAAAAATTGAACCAGGATTAGTCGAGAAACTCGCACAAGAGGCCAGTGAAGAGGCAACTTACCTGCCATTACTGCAGGTTACCCTGGAAGAGCTGTGGAGAACAGGCAGGTTGAAACTCGAGAATTACCATGGATTGACCCCTGCCATCAGCCAAAGGGCTGATAAAGTACACCAATTTAATGATTTCAATGATCCAAATCCAAGAGATATACGACCGGAGCAGGATCAGGCTCAAATTCTGGAAATCTTTGGCGATCTGGTGGCTGTCTCCCTGGATGATGTCCCAGAGAGAGATGTACGCCGCAGCAGAACTCGCCAGGAGATGGAAATAGATTCTCCGCAACGAACGAAATTAATCGAGGATCTGATTCAATCCCGGCTGCTCAGCGTTCACACACAGGCAGGTGGTGACAAGCAAATTGAATTTGTTAATATCATCCACGATTCATTAATTCACAACTGGCCGATCTTGAAAGAGAGCATCAAGGCGAAAAGAGCACTATTGAAAAGTCGAGTGCGCTTTGAGCAAGAGCTAACTATGTGGGCAAACCACGATTACTCGGAAACACATCTCCTGACTGGAATCCACCTAGCGGAGGCTGAGAATCTTTCCATATTGGGGGATATCGCACTAAAAAATGAAGCTGCGTCCAGGTTCTACGCCGAGAGCATGCAGGTCGAGCGGACCCGCCAACGCCGGACAAATTTCTTGAGAAATCTGCCCGCAGGATCGATTGGTGGTGGGGTTGGCTTCGGGTTGGCTTATTTATTCATAACCTGGAATCAAATTCCAATTTCAAACCAGATGGTGAACTTGTTCTTAGCTTTCATGTATGGTGTGATTGGTATATTTACGGCGGGATTGATACCCTCTCTAGGAGTGACCTTGGGACTTATGCTGCCAGAGAAATCTCCAAAGGCAGCGAACTGGATCCTAGCTGGCATAGGGGGAGTAGTTGGATATAGTCTCGCAGTGGTGATTGTGAGTTTATTTGGAAACACAGTTGGAGGAAATTCGATTGAGAAAGTAATCTTGGAAGGTGCAATTTGGGGGCTCGTTTCAGGTTTGGGATTGATCTGGGGATTAACCTCACTGCATCCATGGTGGCTAAAATTCGTCTTGGTCAGTTTATTGGGTGGAATTACGTTATATATCGGGGAAATTTTGGGAAATGCTTATTTGAGAGAACACGCATATGCTGTTCCGGCTGAGTGGCATATTTTTATCGCTGGTGCACTCGTCCCCGCAATTACATTGGCAGCATTAATGCTGGTAAATCGGAAATCACCAGAACGCAAATCTTGATTTATACATGTTGTCATCGAATCTGGGGGTGATAGGAGGGCGAACACGATTATGATCGCAAATTTCCTGGAAAAATACTCCTCAAAACAAAGAAAGCAGATCTATTTATTATCGCTTGCCTTGGGGATATTATTTATGGCAGGTGCAGTCTACATCATCCTTGGAAGCAGGGGAATCAGCGCACGCGAGAACGGAAACGACTTTACCATCACGATAACGCGGTTAATTGCAGAAGTTTACCAAAATGAGGTCGAAGTACACGGGCAGAGTTCGGTCCACCAGGATGATATTCTAAGTATTCAGAACGGTGGCGAGGGGCTGCTGGATTTTGGAGATCACATGATATTACGACTGTATAACGAGACAATAGCAGGTGAGATCATAGGAACAGCTGCTGATACCAGTGAAGATCTTCCATTTGACCTCCGAGTCAGGCTCCTTGGTGGGGGAATAACTGGAACGCTTTATCGAAAAGGTACAACTGCGACCATCATGACTCCAACTGGAGTGAGAATTTTCATAGCAGGGACTGAATTCCTTGTGGTGTACAACCCATTGACCGGCGTAACCACTATTGGAAAATTTAACGGGTTCCTGGCGGTGATCGTTGACAATGAAGAAGAAATCATTAATGATGGATACTATGTTGAAGTACCACCCAACAGTCCGCCAGGTGAGCAGATTGTAATGCCCTTTACCCTTGAACAGTTCGAAGATCGCGCCCGGTTGATGAATTCTCCCATCGCGGCTTTGGAGAATTTATTAACGCCAACAGAAACTCCGAAATTCACACCAACAGCAACCATCACACCAACTCCTACGCTTACTCCGACTGAGATGGCTACACCTACATCAACTGGGACGCCTCTACCGACTCAAACATACACTCCCACGGTTACACACACTCCGACAATCACCAACACAAGCGCAATTCGAACTGTGATGGTTCCAAATCTCCTGGGGCTGAGTCTTGAAGCAGGAATTGGGGTAATCAGTGGGGTTGGACTGCAGGTGGGAGAGGTAAAAGAAATCCTGAACTCTAACAATGGACCGGTGACTATCAGCAAGCAAACCCCGCTGGCCGGATCCGAAGTGATGATAAATTCGAGGATTGATTTGGAGGTAACTAAGTTAGCGGTACCGAAGCTTGTACCGGATGTGATTGGAAATGCAGTGCTGCGAGCTGAAGAAACGATCACAAGCGCTGGATTCCAACCGATAATTATCAAACGACAAGTATATTACCCAAATCCTGGGCTGGTCATAACTCAAGATCCACCCAGCGGCAGAACCGAACCAGAAAACTCACCGGTAACAATAACCGTGAGTGAAGCGCCACCAGGTTATGCCTTGAAATACGATGGGACCGATGATTTCGCCAGCATATTTGATAAGGGAGAGAAATATGCACACACCTGGTTTTATAACAACGCAACCACTGTGCCTGGAGCACCAGCACCGGATCCAACTCCAAATCCAAGCTGCAATGACTGTCCGATACTAAGGATATTGAATGTTTCACCGGCTACCAGTATTGCATTACGAGCTGGAAATCTACCCTTTGATGAAGAATTTGAGGTGACAATGGGGGGTATGGGGACGGAAGGGATTGGCGGGATTAAAGTTGGGAGTTTCAATTCGGGTACCAATGGTTCGATGGACCTGCTCTTTAAGATTCCAACCCAACTACAGAAAAATGAACAGATTGCGGTCCGAGTACAGAGCACAGATAAAGGGAATTTTGATTTCGATAATGCATTCACCGTGGAAGCCTGGGTAAAGCCTTTATCCTTTATCGGTAGGAACGGGATGAAATCGGTTGTTCAAGGCGCAGATACGGAACCGCCTGATCCGGTAAGTATCTGGGCAATGTTCCAGAATAGATTGGATTACACCGAGTGGGGGCAGCACATATGTGTGCCATGCTCCGGGATCCAATTAAGGTGCGTGCCTGTTTGCGGGGTCACAAGATCGGGATCAGGGAGCTTGCAAAGGGACCAATGGCAGCACCTGGCAGCAACATACAATGGGAGTGAGATTCTGATATTCCTCAACGGCCAGGAAGTATCCCGGCAAGCTCATAACGGTGCTGTTCCAGCAATCAATTTTGTGCTGATTGGGATTGGATCCGAGTCTTTCAATGGGTTGATTGATGAAGTGTCGATCTGGAATACCGCCAGGTTCCAATCGCAAATACTGGCCGATATGGAAAGGGGAGTAGATAACAGTGAGGGGGGGCTGATGGGGTACTGGCGCTTCGACGAGGGGAGTGGGCAGAGGGTGTTTGACAGCTCACCAAAAAATAATCATGGCAGGTTAGGTTCGACTTTTGAGGTGGATGTGAATGATCCGGAATGGGTGAAGTTGGAGTGAGTGCATATGAAAATTCACGTATTACGTTTTTGAAATATTCTTGCCAATCGTTAAATTTGGTTATGATTTATTCAGGGTTTACCGCAGGAGAGTATCGCGGTTATTCTGATTGGAGTTTATATTTGCTGGCACTCATTGAAAAGAATTTCATAAATTTAGGAGATTAAATGATCAAACTTCCTAAGAAAATCGTGATTTACCCACAAAAGCGCAGCAAGCCTGATTACCTGCTGTGCTGGATTCCAGCGGATGGTTACGCACAGGTGGCCATTAATCAAGAAGTGCAAGAGGAGTTGGAATCTGATTATCCCAATGGTCTGGAAGTCGAATTGAGTGAAGATGGTTTGGAGGAGTTTGGCATCCACTTAGAATCCACGCCTGAAAAACTGCGCCAGGCATACCTCGAATTGAATGATCAAGCTGTACTGCCAGAATCGGGGATGATCGAGGTCGCTTCACTGGTTAATTTCATTGGAGAACGAAGAGGAGGACGCACCACTGAAGAGATCACGCAGCCTGAAGCGCTCAGCTTTGGAGTGACAGAAAGCGATCCCCTGCAATATTTGAAGGAGGGTCCGGAAATGGTGGGGGATGAAGATCCGCAAAATATGTTCCAGCGCTTTTCCGTGCGCCAGGTCAAACAGAAAACCGATCAGAACGGAGAGGAATGATGCCGATCAATACGAACGGGCAGATGTGGATCTATTGCGTGAACGTGGGGCAGGGAGATACCACAGTTGTCGTCACACCTGAAAACAACATAATCATCATCGATGCGATGAGAGCAAAGAAGATTATCAATCTGCTCTCAGATTTGGGGATGACTGACCAAGGCGAAATTGAACATATCGTCGTTTCACATCCGCATAACGACCATTACAGCGGGGTGGAACGACTGATAAATCACTACCAAGAGGTTCACGCGCTGACACTGACATCTTTGTGGCGCTACACTGAAAATAAACCCGGATATAACAATATTATCAACACGGCAGTCCAGAAGGAAATCCCAATCTCCTTCCTTTCTGGCTATACTCAGGTGTTCCCAGATAAGAGCCCCCTGGTTGATCCAAATACCTTGCGGATGGAGCTGTTAGGTCCGTCAAACCAGTTTATCGAGCTGCTGCATGATGCCAAAGAGCTGACCACAAACCACCGCTCGATCATCGCTCGTCTGCTGTTGGGAAATTTCTTGATGGTTATCGCAGGAGATGCTCAAATGGAGACCTGGTCGCATTTCGACAGCGAACAGATGCTGGCTGATCCGTGTTCTGTGCTGCGGGCGGCTCATCACGGCAGCGCGAATGGCACCCAATTCGAACGAATTACCAGGCTGGCGGCGGAGGTACTGATTGTCTCCTCGGATCCAAATGGAAAAGATAAACTCCCAGATTTAATCGGTCGGGCTACATTTCTGCGTTATGCAGAGAGCTCCCGAAAACCTTCGGTGGCTTTAACCTTTAATACCGGCACGATCAAGATTGAAGTAGAACCGAACGGAAGATACGATGTTTTTCACTATGGGGAGGGGAAGAGCGAGAATATTCCATTACAAAATGTACAACCGCTTACTCAACCACAAAATCCAACTGACTGGAGGGCGTTGACTCAATCTGGATTAACGCCGTGAGGGATATCAGTTCGAGATAAGATTTTCTTTACGAGTAGGTTGAAGGATATCTTCTGCATAGAAGGAATTCAAGGAGGGAGGATTTCCCTAACGCCCACAAGGGCCCCGCATAAAAAACATACGGGACTTGGCTAAACTACATGCGCACCAGTCAACACAAGATATTCCTCTGATTTAGTCGTCTGCTTTACCGAGCAGCAGGCCGTTTTCACCACATAGACTTCGAATTGAACCTTTGGTACCTCACCAGGGAGAAATAGCGATTTACGCCTTCTTCGTATATTCTCCGTGAATCCAGCCCTCGATTCTCTTCCAATCACCCTGGGTTTCGGTCACGGGTAGGACACAGCCTTTGAGCAAA
>CALBUI010000364.1 GCA_937968125.1 uncultured Anaerolineales bacterium
ATATTCACTAAAACCGAGAAGATCAAGATATTTCGGATAGTTTTGTTGCGTTTAGCGTTGTCCATTTCTTTCACTCTTTTTAATCCCCTAGCAAGTATTCCACGGCCTTATCTTTGATTTTTTCCATCGTGTCAGGATCCACAGCCTGCTCAGCGTATTCGACAACCATGCTCAGTTTTCCAGAGCAAGTCACCGCACCAATCACCATATCGACATGCACCAATGGGAAGGCGCCACCTGGCTGCATGATTAATCGATCCAGCTCCAAGGAACCGTATGTTTTTGGAAAATCCAAACGACCAAGATTAGTAATTGCGGGACCCAACAACTTCGACTCAAGAGTCTCAATCTTCGCCCGTTTTAAAAGACTCACGACGACATCATCTCTCTGGCTGAAGTTTGCCAACTTTTCGTATCTTGATGAGTCACTCGAGACAAGGCTGCCCAGCTTCTTAAAATTCAATGCCTCGTAAATATTCGAATCCATCTGAAGGTAGGCGGGTAAATCACCGAACGCTTTTTTGTTCGAAAAATTTGTTTTGATCTTTTTATGGTATATGCGAGCGTTTTCATAGAAGCTTTTCTGAGGGTTGTATTTCAAATTCAACTCAAATCCAGCTGCATAATATCCCATTGCACCCCCAGGAGGATTCGGAAGTCGATCTCGCAAACTTACGGCAATTGCAGATTTTGCATGATGGGGTTTTTCGCCTGCAACGGTGCTCAGGGCGCCGGAAAAGGCAGCTGTGATGGCGGAATTCACGGTTACATTCTCTTCTCTACAGCGCGCTACCAGGGCAGAAGTCTGCTCCTCTGAAAGCTCGATAGAGAGCAACTCATGTTGAAAGTTATCCCAATATGCTTTTGTCAGAGCCTCATAGTCTTCCTGGTCGAAGATCACAATTTCATCAGACCATTTCTTCTTGATCCGGTTGATGAAGAATTTAATTACACCAGATAGAGAAACATCATCGGGTAGATTATCCAGGGTAATTGGCATTGGATTTGGTAGAACTTCAACCTCGCGAGACGGATCACCAAGATGCACCATCAAATCTCGAGCAAGATACGCCAAAGACATCCCATCGCAAATGATGTGGTGGCAGAGGATGATCAATTCTGACATATCTGGAGATTGGACCAGGATAAACCGAATAGCCGGACGTGTTTCGAATTCATAAGGGATCTTGGATGCTTCGGCATGAATCTTGATCCAATCATTCTCCGAATTACGAGGGATAATATCGATGGGAATCTCTTTTACATCTGCGGAGGTAAACCATAATGCATCATCATGATTATCTCTGATTCGAACTTGAAGCAGAGTATGCCGTTCTTGAATTTTGACAACTGCGTGCTTCAACATCTCTTCGATGACATTTCCCTTGATTCGGACGACCATAGTTACAGTAGAAAAAGGCGAATGCGAGAAAAACCGCTCGGCACCAGTGACTTCTCTTTTGTAATGGTTGACTTTAACTTTGTCTGACATATGACTCGAACCTATCTTTATACTTTCGTAAAAATTTTCATAATTATTCTGAGTCCCATTGGATACAAGTCACAGAAATTATCGGCAACCCCATAGAGTAAAGCCGGCGCAGCAAACCCTGCAATGCGGCCTGGTCAAAGTTGCCAGTTAAGGTAGTGACTGGCGGACTTTCGTTCCCCCTGTCCACCTGAATTGTCATTCCATTGGCCCATTCTGACCAATTTTCGCCGAGTTCTCCTGGAACCATGATCTGGTAAGTTGCAGGTTGATCCAGGGAGAGTATCATATTTTCATTCATAATTATCCCTTTCACCTACAGCATAGCCTAAGAATGGTATTAGTGTCATACCCCAAAGGTGTTATTCGTCGGGTTATTTTCAGACTGCAGGTTAAAAAATTATTTATTATAGCCAATCCGATATTTGAGGTAATGTAGTAACTATTGATTTTTTTAAAGATTGTCGCGATAATTAATTTAGGAATATGACGACCTGAGCCATATTGTCGTCATGAAATTTAAGGAGTTAGCTTAGTGAGATTTACTAAAAGGAGATAGCATGGAGAACGCGGTGTTACCAACTCAATTAATATTCAACCTCATGGGTGGATTAGGATTATTTTTCTTGGGGGTAGGGGTGCTTTGGTTTGTGTCTGTTTATAAGGACATAAACAAGAAAGAATAGTATCGTGTAAATCGCAAACCGGAGCTGGCCGGGTCTTGTCTGCTCCAGCATGTGGTCAGCCAGTCGAAGAATCATTCCGGCCTGACCGTCACTCCATTGGTAAGGAGCTGATGAACTTGCCAACCAGGTCGATGATTACCGATTCATATTTCCATCCCCCACCACTTGCTAAGTCTGGATCTTTCAATGGATCCGCGGTGGTGACAATAACCATGTCTAGCTGATCAAGTAGGATAATCAAGCTTCCACCGTGACCTAACGCATAGTAGAAATGTTGGTCACCTACCCTGGCAGACCACCACTGATAACCATACCCGAGATCACGAAAATATCCGTATCTGCTGGTTACACCTGGAATCCATCCAGAGATGTCTATACCCTCTGAATACCTCTGCAATGATTTCTCAACCCAGTTTCTGGAGAGGACCTGTTTCCCATTGTATTTTCCATCGTTGAGATATAGCAGGCCGAATTTAGCCATGTCACGAGCAGTAACGTAGATCTCATTGCTGCCAAAATTATAGCCATCTGCATCAGCGCTCCAATCACCCATTTCTGCATTAATCTCATAGAAAAGATGCTCCTGAGCATATGACCTGAGATCTGTATCACACGCCCTTGCCACAATAATACCCAGGATATGGGATGTCAGATTGCTGTAGTTGAACTCAGTTCCCGGATCGCTTACAAGAGGAATGTCAGCGACGTGGGGTACCCAATGCCAATTATTAGTGAAATATAGCGTATCAAGGTAAGGAGGCGTGCGTTCCTCATCGGGATAACCACCACGCATCTTCAGAAGGTCTCGTATTGTGATCTGCTCTTTCCGTGGATCGTCTATTTGTCCGGCTAAATCGGGGAAGAACTCAAGCATCTTCTGATCTATGCTTGATAGACAACCTTGGTCCAGCGCAATCCCAACCAATGCTGAGACGTAACTTTTCGTCACCGATTGCCGAGCAGACAACTGATCAATCGACCCTTCATTGAAGTACCCTTCAGCGATCAGGAAGCCGTTCTTGATCACCAGCAGCCCATAGAGAGTCTCCGATTCAACTGCATTGTGATAAAGCTCTTCCAGGAGCGTTGAATCCAGCCCTTGCTCTTCGGGTGTCGAAACCACCCAGTTCTCACCAGGGATTGGTGTGTAGTCAACTGCTTCAAGATCCTGAGTCGATGGGCCGCATCCGACTTGCAATGATAAGAGAAGGATCGAATAGGCGATTAAGAGAAATGAACGTTGAAGTCCCTTAAATTGGATTTTCACCTTACGTGTCATCAATTTTCCCCTACCTTTGCTGTTTAGGCCACCTCCACGCATACCAAAGGATCAATGCTATGAACACACCTTCAACCATTGCGTGGAGCGTGTAGCGAGCAGACAGCTCTCCGACAAAAAAGGTAGCTCCTAATACAACAATGGAAACTACAGCCAAAAGAATATTTACCCAGCGATTTATATTGGCCTTCAGTACCAAAGAAAGGAAGACCATAATACTCGGTATCGCCATCCAACCTGCCATTAAAACCAGAAATCCTTCAGTTATTTGAATTCCACCAATTTCTCCCAACATCACTTTCTCAATAATGCCTGGGGAATAAAATCCCAGGATATCCGCATAAATATACACGAGCATCAATGTTACCCATAACGCAGAAAGCGTTATCTTTACATTGATTTTTATATCTTCTAAACCACTTGTGGTTTTCTTGACTGTATTCATTGTTTTTCTCCCTTATCTGACTGTGACTGAGAAGGACTACATTTCATTTTGACAATTTAGCATGCAGAAGGTATTAGTGTCATACCCCAAAGGTGGTATTTTAAGGGTTATCTCCACGCGTGGAGGAGGAACGAAAAAACGGGCTGATATCTGTCAGCCCGTAATGTTTTTTACTTAATGCAACTCTGGTGCGCAATTTGAGCATCCAGCCATTTAAGTTGAAGGCATTATCCCCAACGCCCTGGCTCTAGATACCGCTTCAACCCGATTGTGGGCACCAATTTTACCGTAGATATTACGTGTGTGCACTTTTACTGTATGTGGTGATAGATAAAGTCTGGCCGCGATTTCTGGATTCGTCAATCCTTCAGCAATTAGATCGAGAACTTCAAGCTCGCGCTCGCTTAACGGTTCAACTAATTCTGATTCGGAGGCTTGCATTCCGGTTGAACCAATTTTCTTTGTTTCGACATCAGGGAATGCCGCCAATAACCGCTGAACATAATCCGGTGCGATATCCTGCTGATAGGTTTCAAAGAGAAGTCCCAGCATGGTTTGACCTTCATCCACGAAGATTCGGAAATATCCTAATGGTTCAGCGATTTCAAGTGCCCGTTTCAGGGTGTCTATCGCTTGAGAAGTATTGCCTCCAGATTGATGAGCTAAAGCCTGGAGGGTTAAAATCTCGATCACACTTGTCGTCCTGCCCCCATTTACCGCCTTTACCTCCAATTGCTGTAATAATCCCACTGCCTCGTTGAGTTTTTTTTGAGCGGTCAGGATGCGAGCTAACAAAACGTAATCAAAAAGCAATAAGTAATCAACATTTTCTGGGAGATCGGACGAATCTATTTTACGTTTTGCAACCCATTGAGAGGCAGCCTCTATTTCTCCTCTTTCCAAGTATAAGCGCGCCTGCCAAATAGCCTTCATGCTCATAAGCCAGGGAGGGATTGTAGTTTCTCGATTTAAATCGACTACCTTCTGGATTATCTCTTCAGCGCCGGTGAGATCCCCTTGGGACATCAAAACCCTCATAAAATAATTGTAGGTATAGCCTACAATCGTCAGGTTTCCACTACGTTCTGATACGCGCACCCCTTCCTTCGCTTGAAATACAGCTCCTTCCAAATCATTTACTTCCGCCAGCACATCGCCCCACAACGCCTTCATACAGCCAACCGAACCAGATTGCGAGAAACCGTATACGTTCGCCTGTTGTAATTGTCGCTGGCAAAGATCAATTGTTTGTTGAAGATTACCTTGCTCTTTTAAAGTAGAAGCAAGTTTCAGGCCAGCCACGATAGAGTAATAAGCATCTCCTGCTTCTTCGCAAGCTCGTAGAGCTTCAGCCCGGGCATGGTAAGAAGCAGCCATATCGCCCAGATAGGAATATGCATCACCCAAGGTGATGGCTGCCAGGCTGCGCCATGCCAAATCACCCTCGGGAAGATATTCAAGCGCGTGGTTTGAATGCTTTATCATCCCTGGCACATCTCCGGTGAAGGTATAAATCAAAGCGCGGATCAGCTCATAACGGCCAACTAGTTTATCTCTCTCATCCGCAGACATAACAGGCTGATTAATTTTTGAGACTTCAGGAGAAATATCCTCCTGGATACCTAAATACTTCTCAACCTCATCCAGCAAATAGTCTCCTGCATCTTGCTGGCCGCTTGAATGCAGATAATAAGCACGATAGATAGAGAGCAGTGGTCTGGATTTGATGAATTCGACTGGAATTACTTCCAGCCAGGCTCGCAATTTACCATGATCACCTCGCTGCCAGAGAGCATCAGCCTGATCGTCCAATAAATCTGCCGCCCGTTCAAAATTCCTTGCACGCAACATATGCACAATTGCCTCATCAAGGAATCCATTTGTCTGGTACCACTCACTTGCTCTCATCTCCAATACTGACACTTGATCTGGTAGGGTCTGCTCCAGACGCCACTGGAGCAAATCAGCGAACAAATGGTGGTAGCGGTACCACTGCCTTTCATCGTCCAGGGGAATGATGAACAAATTGGCTTGATCTAGATATTCTAATGTCTGAACGCCGCTTTCCTGACTGGTCAGCGAATCACATAAAGCCCCACTCAATCGATCGAGGATGGATGTTTGCAGCAAGAATGCCTGTATACTATCAGGCTGCTGGTCTAAGACTTCTTCGATCAAGTAATCAAGAACAATGCGATGACTGCCGGAAAACGATTTTATGAGCTGGGTGGTATCTTCTCTCCCCTGTAGTGAAATGGCTGCCAACTGCAATCCAACTATCCATCCTTCAGTCCGGGTTTCCAGAGCTTTGATGTCTTCCTTAGACAAGTTTAATCCCATCGCCTGGTTGAGGAAATCAGCGGCTTCTGAGTAGGAAAATCGCAAATCTGCTGCGCGCAATTCCGTCATATCACCTCGGGCGCGCAGGCGAGGTAATGGCAATTCTGGGTCCTCACGACTAGCGATTACCAGGTGAAGTTGTGGCGGCAGGTTATCGAGCAAAAAGGAAAGAATATCATTTACCTGGGATGAATTGATGACATGGTAATCGTCGAGAACAATGATAATCCTACCAGGACGGCTGGCAATCTCGTTGATTAAGAGTATCAGAACAGACTCTATCGCCGGTGGCTGTGGGGATTGGAGCATATTGACAGCCCCTCTCCCCAAGAGATCCTCTGTGGCTCCACCCTGGTTCAAGGCGGAAATAAAATACGAGAGAAAACGATATGGATCATTGTCATTCTTATCGAGAGACAGCCAAGAGGGACTTATTTGGGAATGATTTTCAACCTGGGGGTCGCGAATCATATTCCCCAACCATTCAGCCAGCAAAGTGGTCTTACCAAACCCAGCCGGGGCAGAGATCAGGGTAAGTTTTCGATTTAATCCCTCGTTTAATTGATCTATCAGGCGCGGTCGGGGGACGAGTTCAGCTCGAGACGGTGGGATAAATAGTTTAGTGACCAGGATCTCGGGGAGCATAAACAGATTATATATTCAAATTACTCAACTTCAAGACAGTTGACCATATCAAAAAAATCTTGGAGGGTAATAAAGTATAGTTGGACTTGTCTGAATTGTGAAAAGTGGGATCGCGCTTTTGAACATCCTCCTCGGTTTATTGGAGAATGTTATTTTGCTCCTTACTAATGTTCAAAACTACGATTACTAGTACTATAAATCGATGAAAATGTGGGGTGAGAGCATGATTGCAGGTATGGATAAGAAACTTGTAAGTGACCTCACCCCAAAAGAATGATGACGCTGTCTGGTGGGAGGCGTGATTCTAGCCTCCTTAGCATGCTTATCAGCTCTGGATTGTCGTAGCCGGATGGTTTCAACTTCCGCCGGTGACATTGTGGGAAAAAGTGCGCTTTTCCTGTCCCATTTTGTCCGATTCAGCCCATGTTGATTTTGCTCACAAACTGAGCGATCTTCTCTTCCGCAATTGGGGTATTCAGTTGGCTCTCCGAGATGATCATCCGTGCGATCGGCAACTGACCGCTAACCTTGGCCATGTTTTGCAGTGCCCACTTCCCACCAATGCCGCCCTGCGTGCAGTAAAACGCTACGCGCTCGAGCGAAGCGCGCTGTTGGCTCAAATACGCACGCACCGGCGAGGATAGTCGGGCAGACCAGACGGGCGTGCCCACCACAACCAAATCGTATTCGCTGGGATCATGCTTGGGCGGGGTGATACTGCTGCTCAGGCCAAAAAGACCTTCAATTGCTGAGCGAGGGCGTCCCAGACCTGTGTCCCGGTTAAAGGTATCTTCAATGACTTCAAGATCGGCGTCATGCGCGGCGGCGATGGCTTCGGCTATCTGCCGGGTGTGGCCGGTCAGTGAATAATAA
>CALBUI010000365.1 GCA_937968125.1 uncultured Anaerolineales bacterium
CACGGTTAGCAACTCACTCTCCAACCATATTGATTATGGTCTGCGAGTCAAGGATCCAGACATGTCAGGGATGTGGATCTCCGGTGCCGGGAATGACGGCATATTCATGAGCAGCGCTGCAGGTGACGGCATGTACATTGGTGCAACGGGTGAACATGGGATCAATATTTACGGCCCCAATTGGTCGGGCGTTCATGTCGACAATACAGACGCTTCTGGTTTGTATGTTAAAAATGCTGGCTGGGGAGTATACGTAGAAAACAGCTCTTACTACGGTGTAAACGCCAGGGGCAATACTGCTGGTGGTTACTTCAAAGATTCCGACAGTGGCAAATATGCCTACGTCGGCTATGGTAATTATGGCATTTACAGCAATGGCACAATTCGCGGCAGTAGTTTCACCACTACAACGATGAGTCCCACCGATCCGAGCAAGATAATCGAATATAGTGTATTGGAGGGAGGGGAGGCTGGCACATACTACCGCGGCACAGCACAATTGCTAGGTGGTACTGCCATTGTTTTGCTTCCGGAGCATTTCAGCCTGGTGACTGAGGAGGAAAGTCTGACAGTCCAGGTGACTCCCCGTGCTGATTGCAACGGGCTCTTTGTTGCAGAAATCACCACGACATCGATAATTGTTAAGGAGCTGCAAGGTGGTACCAGTAATATCCAATTTGACTATATGATCAATGGAATCCGAAAAGGGTATTCAGACTATCAGGTCGTTCGAGATTCAGCTGAACTCGCACCAGTAGAGGAGACAACCCATGTACAAGCAAAAACGGGTGAATAATAAACTTCAGATAGGCGCTCTCATCCTGATTTTGCTGGCTACCTTAATACTTGCTGGTGCTGCTTGGGCGGGAAATTCGGCAAGTTACACGGTGAGATGGCAAGTCTTTAGTGGTGGAGGGGAGCCGGTTGAATCTGCCTCGGGAGTGGTGGTTTTGAATGGATCGCTAGGCCAGATGGCTACTGGGATTTCCAACGCCAGCCAGGCGAATCTAGGAGCAGGTTTTTGGTACGGGATGAACCTGGAAGACATGTGGGCATCCCTGCGTACTTACCTGCCTATCACTTTGCGAAACCCTTGAAATCTGGGATTATTTAATCACCACGGTGATTTTCTGCCCCGGTAGTTTAAATATTCGCGGAGATGAAAATCCTGTTGAGCGGTGGGTTTCGCTCAAAGGGGATTTGCCATCCCCGTTATAGAACTGACGCCGGATTGCAAATCTTGTCCCGCATGTCCCACTGCGGGGCTGGCTGGAGCAGCTGGGTGCGTGCTCGTAAGAAAATTGTGATCTCTGTGGTTAAATGAATCGCCAGATTACAACTCCGGCTGGAGCGGGATGGCTATCGTCACAGAGACTCTTCGCCTACGGCTCAGAGTGACAGATCGATGTCATTCTGAGCCCCGCCAGGGACGAAACATCAATTCCACTGTTGGTTTATCCTCTCCTTAGCTATCAAAAAAACCGTAATGTGCAGAGACTCTTTGCTGCGCTTAGAGTGCCAATCAAATCCATATTTCAAATCCAAGAATAATATCTTGGATAATAGCGTGACTTATTTTCTTGAATATTGCGATCGATTCTTGACAATCGAGCAGGGTTTTACAGGTAGGGAGTCACATTTATGGAAGCATCACCAGTCAAGCAAACCAGCATAACCAAAGGCATTTGCACCTTTTTTGTCATCTAGTCCGGGCAGCTGGTTTCCATGATCACCGTTTGTGGTACCAACCAGGGTCTTAATTCTTTCGTAAGGTTCGCTTGATACAATCTTTCTCCATATTAATTGTTCACGGGTGGGGAATACAAAGGAGGTAGCATATTATGCGTTCCAAATTATTGTTATTTTTTGCAATTTTGCTGGCGGGTTGTGCCGCTAAGGCTGATCAGGAGCTGCCCAATACCCAGGCAAAGGTAAACCCCACAGAAATAACCGAGGTTGATCCGACACAAGCAATAGATCCTTCTCCAGTACCTGAGATAGAAACACCTCCTCCTACTGCATTACCCAACCTGGGCCCCGCTCCGGAATTGACCAACGAGGTCTGGTTGAATTCCGATCAGCCCCTGCGACTGGCTGACTTGAGAGGCAAGGTTGTACTGCTCGAGATGTGGACCTTTGGTTGAAGAAACTGCAAGAACGTGATTCCCTCGTTGAGGGAATGGCATGAGGAGTACAGCCCGCAAGGTTTTACCGTGATCGGCAACCACTACCCGGAATTCAACTATGAAGCCGACCTGGGTTTGCTCAGGCAGGCCATCCGGGAATTGGATGTTCCCTATCCCGTAGCCCAGGATAATGAAGGCACCACCTGGCGAGCATATCACAACCGCTATTGGCCGACTCAATACCTGATCGATAAACGTGGAGACATCCGCTTCGTCCAGATCGGGGAAGGTGGCGCCCGGGAGACAGAAGCAGCCATACAGGTTTTGCTGGCAGAGTCATACCCATAAGTCTAATTTGACCTTAATCCATGAAAAACCTGGAATGATATAATTCGGACTACTATGACCGAAGACAACCAATCTCCAGAAATCATCGAGGAAAGCCCCGAGATTGACGATACTGAACAACTAGATGAGTCGCAACCAACCACCGGCGAAATGACGATTACCCTGCGCCGGTGGCAGTTATACGTATTTGTTATGCCGTTGATCTTCATCATCGGATTGGGACTAGGCTTCCTGGGGCGCGGCTGGGTGCAGCCTCTCTCAGAGACCTCTACCGTCGCAGCTTCCAGCAGCGATTCTGCTTCAGTGGGTGCTCAATCGGACCCCCAAACTCCAGCTGAAACCCAACAAGTCGTGCGTTATGAGATCCCAGTCGATGATGATCCCAGTCTCGGATCAGAGAGTGCTCCCATTACGATTGTGGAGTTCAGCGATTATGAGTGCCCGTACTGCCGCCAATGGCATTCCGAGGTGTACACCCAGCTGCTGGACACATACGGCGATCAAATCCGTTTTGTTTACCGGGACTTTCCACTTGAGAGCATTCATGCCAATGCTATACCAGCTGCGCATGCAGCAAACTGCGCTTTTGAACAGGGAAATTTCTGGGATTACCATGACAAGCTGTTCAGCATGGAGCTGGGTTTAAGTCCAGATGCGTACCAGGAGTATGCCAGCCAGCTGGGTTTGGATGAAGAGCAGTTCCAGGAGTGTATCGATAGCGGTCGCTACCGAGAGGAAGTGCAGTCAGATTTCGAATTTGCTGCAAACCTGGGAGTTCGTTCGACACCGACGTTTTTTATAAACGGCATTGCGGTCGTCGGCGCCCAACCCTTTGAAATTTTCCAGCAAGTGATTGAAAGGGAATTGGCAGGCGAGATCCCCTAGATTTATTTTTTGGTAGAGTAAATATTAATAGAATTGTCCAGGAACTGTCCCAATGGGCAGTTTCTTTTCTATCAAATCCAGTTTTGCATACTTCGTATGCCCTCTATTAAATTTTTATAGAATTTCAATCTGTGTTTTGAACCAGGGACCTAGAAGTGGTAAGATTATCCACATTCAAGTCTACTATTAATCAAAATTTATCAATCCGGAGGATAATGAGTGAACTTGTTTAGAAAACGAGACAAGCATGAAATAGGAATACAAGATTCTCCAGGAATCCCAGTCATAGATAACCCAACCGATGCACTTCCTGCAGGAATAACCGCGCCTGAATTTGAATTGGCCGCTCCTGAAGGGGAAGGGATATCGCTGACGAATTTTCGCGGCCAGCCCGTGATCCTGGCCTTCTATCCCGCAGATTGGAGTCCAACTTGTGGTGACCAGATGAGCTTATATAATGAAGTGCTGCCGCTTTTTGAAGAATATAATGCACAGCTGCTGGGAATTTCTGTTGACGGGCGCTGGAGCCATCGCGCTTACACCGAGGATCGCAACTTGAATTTTCCTTTATTGGCTGATTTTGAGCCCAAGGGTGAAGTTGCCAAACAATACGGTGTTTATAACTTAGAAGCAGGTCAGAGTCTAAGAGCTTTATTCGTCATCGATCCCCAGGGGATCATCCAGTGGAGCTATGTTTCTCCATCTGGGATCAACCCTGGCGCGGATGGCATTCTATCTGCACTGGAGTCAATCAAGAGCTGAAAGGGGAAGCTGTATGGCGACCACAACCGCTGCGAAATTGTCTATTCCTGTTGGGCCGGGAGATCATGTTTTAGGTCCAGATGACGCTCCGGTCACATTGGTTGAGTATGGCGATCTAGAGTGTCCATACTGCCGGCAAGTTAGTCCGGTTATCCGCGAGCTGCGGCGCAGGTTAGGCGGTCGAGTGCGTTACGTTTTCCGCCACTTTCCAATTCGATCTTCACATATTCATGCCCAAATGGCAGCCGAGGCTGCAGAAGCTGCCGGTGCACAAGGGAAGTTCTGGGAGATGCAGGAACTACTTCTTGAGCACCAGGACGCCCTGGACGAGAATCATATCCTTCAATATGCAGTGGAACTCGATCTCGATCTGGAACGATTTAAGCGCGAGCTGGACGAGAATGTTTACGCTGAGAAGGTGAAAGAGGATTTCCAGGGTGGCATACGTAGTGGGGTGAATGGTACTCCAAGCTTTTTTATTAATGGCGTCCGCTATGATGGTGCCTGGGACCTGGAGTCGCTGATCGATGCGGTCGAAAAACCATTAGGAGTACAGGTAAGGCTGCTGGCGCAAGACTTCGTACGCATTGAGGCCTCGGGGGGCATCATTTTGTTGATCTGTGCCATCATTGCCTTGCTGTTGGCAAATTCATCCCTGGCAGAAACATATTTCCATTTTTGGGAGACGGAGTTCTCGATCGGTTTTGCAGAAAATGCCGTTAGCCTGCCGCTCATTGAATGGATCAATGATGGCTTGATGGTGATATTCTTCTTTGTGGTCGGATTGGAAATTAAACGCCAGCTGACTACGGGTGAGCTATCCCGACCCCGGCGGGCGATCATGCCGTTAGCTGCTGCTCTGGGCGGTATGCTTGTCCCGGCTGCCATTTATTTTATCTTTAATGCTGGCACCCCAGGCGAACCGGGCTGGGGGATTCCAATGGCGACCGACATTGCTTTCACATTGGGCATCCTGGCCCTTTTGGGGAGCAGAGCCCCACTTTCTTTGAAGATCTTTTTTACGGCCTTAGCGATTGCCGATGACCTGGGGGCGATCTTGGTGCTAGCGATATTCTATTCATCTGATATTCAATGGATCAGCCTGCTGATCGCAGCGGTAATATTGCTGGTCCTGATCGGATTTAACCGGGCGCGCATATACTCGCCGATACCTTATGCTGTAATGGGTATTGGTTTATGGTTCGCCTTTATACAATCAGGGATTCACCCCACTTTCGCGGGTGTATTGCTGGCGGCCACAATCCCCACCTGGGGGACTCCAGACACCCGGGCTTTACTCGCACAATGTGTTTCGGTACTGGACGAATTCGACGCTCCTGGCACTGTTGCAGTCAACCGGACCCAAGCTGCGGCCCAAACACTGGAAACAGTCGCTGATCGAATGCAGTCACCAGCCCTACGGCTTGAGCATGTACTGCTCCCCTGGTCTACGTACCTGATCTTGCCCCTCTTTGCCCTGGCGAATGCCGGTGTGACCCTCGAGTTTGATCAAAGTTTATTGAGTATGGTGAGTATTGGAATAGTTCTAGGACTAGTTTTGGGGAAGGCGATCGGGATCACCCTATTTGCCTGGATTGCAGTCCGACTCAGGCTGGCGGATTTGCCGCGCAATGTCAGCTTGCGGCAGATATTCAGTGCCAGCTGGTTGGCAGGGATCGGCTTCACCATGTCGCTCTTCATCGCGGGCAATGCCTTTCGGGGCAATCCAGAGCTTTTAGATGAGGCCAAAGCTGGGATCCTGGTAGCATCCTTGTTGGCTGGAGTCATCGGCTTCACCCTGACCTATTTCACAACCCAGACCCATGAGGAAGCTACCCACGTTGAAGTTGTACCGGCAACTGACTGAATTCAACATCGATTAACCAATTTCCATAATTTTGAACCATCTTCTGATTTCTTTTTGGATACTCTTGTTGCGCGGGAATCAATCTATTGACTTCAGGTGGCGATAACCTGAGAGGTTATAATTCAACCTGGCAATGAGAAGTTTGTCCAAAACTAAACAGAGAAGAACTTACTCAAGATGACAAAAGCGCTTGATTTCCAATCCATAATTTTCACCCTGCAGAACTACTGGGCTGAACTGGGATGCTTGATCTGGCAGCCTTATTATTCACAGATTGGGGCTGGAACGATGAATCCAGCCACCTTTCTGCGTGTGCTGAGTCCTGAACCCTGGAATGTCGGTTATGTTGAACCCAGTATTCGGCCGGATGATGGCCGTTACGGTGAGAATCCCTACCGCATGCAGCAGCACTACCAGTTTCAGGTGATACTGAAGCCTGATCCTGGAAACCCTCAGGAGATTTATCTCGATTCGTTGAGGGAACTGGGCATCGATCCCCTCCAGCATGATATCCGCTTCGTGGAGGATAACTGGGAACAGCCCGCCATAGGCGCCTGGGGATTGGGTTGGGAAGTCTGGCTCGATGGGCAGGAGATCACCCAATTTACTTATTTCCAGCAGGCAGGCGGGATTAATATCGATCCAGTAGCGGTGGAGATAACCTACGGCCTTGACCGGATAGCCATCGCGTTGCAACGGGTAGGCGGCTTCCAGGATATTCAATGGAATACCGTTCCTGAATTTGCAGTCCTGCCCCAAAAAAATCTCACTGCTGGTGATGTGAACATCCAGGCAGAACGGGAACACAGCCGCTATTATTTTGAAATTGCGGACATCCAACGGCTGCGCCAGATGTATGAGTTATTTGAAGCCGAGGCGGAGCTAGCACTGGAGCGAGGATTGGTGCTACCCGCATATGATTATTTGCTAAAGTGTTCGCATACTTTCAATGTGCTCGATACGCGCGGGGCAATTGGGGTGACTGAACGCCAGAAATTCTTCGGTCGCATGCGGGGAGTCGCCCGCAAAGTATCGGAGGCATACCTGGAGGAACGCCAAAGGCTGGAATTTCCCTGGCTGGATGAAGATTCACAAACAGCCATCTCCATTGAGAGGCAGAAAAGTGGGCAGGCAGTTTCTCAGGAGATGATGGTTGAAAGCCAACCAGGATCATTTGTTTTCGAGATCGGTACAGAAGAGCTGCCTTCCGGTGATCTGAAACGGGCACTTCAGCAGTTGGAACAAGGATTCCCATCTTTATTGTCGGAAGCGCGCCTCGAGCATGGGCAGGTTCGTGTCCTGGGAACCCCAAGGCGGCTGGTAGTGAGCGTCAGTGAATTAGCGCCGAACCAACCGGACGAAGAAAAGGTTGTCAAAGGACCACCTGCAGATCGTGCTTTTGATAGTGAAGGTCAACCCACACCAGCCGGGCAGGGATTTGCTCGCAGCAAGGGGGTACATGTCAGCGATTTAGAGGTGCGCCAGATGGACGGGGGCGAGTACGTCGCTGCAGTAGTGCGGTCAGAAGGCCGGCCGGCTGTTGAAGTGCTGGCAGAGAGGCTTCCCGATTTGATCGCCTCACTGCGGTTTGGGAAGTCGATGCGTTGGAACAGCAGCAATGTCGCCTTCTCCAGGCCCATCCGCTGGCTCCTGGCTTTTTTCAACCAGCAGCCTCTGCAATTCTCTTATGCGGGCATAGCCTCTGGATCAACAACCAGCGGATTACGGTTTTTACGGCCTCAACAGATCGAGATTCAATCAACGCAGAATTACTTCGCTTCTTTAGACGGACAGGGAATTGTTCTTGATCAGGAACAGCGCGGGCAAAAAATAAGAGACCAGGTGAATCAATTGGCCGAGGAAGTTGAGGGCTCAGCGGTGATTGAGCCAGACTTGCTTGAAGAAGTGACCAACCTGGTGGAAGCACCATTCGCGGTGCTTGGCTCCTTCGATAAGGCTCATTTGGAACTGCCGCCAGAAGTGTTGATATCGGTGATGAAGAAACACCAGCGCTACTTCCCAGTTGAAAAGGACGGTAAACTGCTGCCTTATTTTGTAGCTGTTACCAACCGAGGTGAAAAGAGGGACGAGCAGGAGTTGGCTCTGGTTGTCGAAGGGAACGAGCTCGTCATACGGGCCAGGTTTGAAGATGCAGCTTTCTTCATTACTGAGGATACAAAACAACCTTTGGAGGACTACCTCCTGCAGCTGGACACCTTGACCTTCCAGACGGATTTGGGCTCCATGCTTGCCAAGACGAAACGGGTCCAAGGATTGATTGACGAATTGGCGCAGCAGGCCGGACTGAACCCCGCAGAGATAAAGGTGGCCCGCCGCGCGGCTGATCTGTGCAAAGCAGATTTGGTCACTCGTATGGTGGTGGAGATGACTTCCCTGCAGGGTATTATGGGGCGTTATTACGCGCTAAAATCCGGTGAGTCTGATGCAGCTGCGCAGGCCATATTTGAACATTACCTGCCGCGCTCACCAGGCGATGATTTTCCCGAATCGCTGCCAGGTATTGCAGTTGGTTTAGCGGATCGATTAGATACCCTGGCAGGATTGTTTGCGATCGGATTGGCTCCAACAGGCACGAAGGATCCATTTGGCCAGCGCAGAGCTGCCTTAGGCATCGTCGGGAACTTGATCGAACGGGATTTGGATTTCGATCTGCGGGTGGCTCTCCAGGCAGCTGGAAAGCGCTTACCAAAGGAGTTCAGCCAGGCGAGCCAGGAGGAATGCCTGAAATTCATCGTTGAGCGGCAGCGGAATTTGCTGCTCGAAAAAGGGGAAGCTTATGATGTTGTGGATGCGGTCATGGCCGCCCAGGGTCATAATCCAAGCCGTGCGGCAGGTGCGGTTAAGGAATTGAGTGCCTGGGTAGATCGTGCGGACTGGAAGGAAATACTCCCGGCGTATGCTCGCTGTGTTCGAATCACCCGTGACCTTGATGAAGTATATCCAGTGGATGAGGGCAGCTTCGAAGAACCAGCAGAGGGTGCATTGTACAAAGCTTTAATGACTGCAGAGGGAAAACCGCGTAGTCCAGGTTCTATTGATGACTTCTTAAACGTCTTTACGCCATTGATTCCGGAAATTAACGAATTTTTCGATCAGGTGCTGGTGATGGTTGAGGATGAAAAAATACGCCAAAACCGCTTAGGCGTCCTGCAGCGGATCGCGGCTTTGGCGGGTGGGGTGGTTGATATGTCCCGGTTGGAGGGTTTTTAAAAGTTACGGAGATTACAAATCTCCTCAGAGCAGCGTCTTCGTGTGTACCACTCTTTCCTACGCTCAAGCCGGCCCCGCATCGGGACCTGCGGTACAAGATTTGCAATCTGGCGGATCAATGTAAATTCCCTTTGCTCAAGCCGGCCCCGCATTGGGAACTGCGGGACAAGATTTGTAATCCGGCGTCTCAGCGAACAGTTGGCTACCTCAGGGTGTCGAGCAATTGTTGCTCTATCTAGTGTTCTGTTTGAAAATCATCCATGTAATCTTTTATGGTGGGGATTGAGTTCATCTTCTCGTAGAAGAAATTATTGACGATATTGATCACATGTTCGCGAGCTGCTTCGGACTCTGCCGAGAGGTGCTCCGTCGATTCCTGGCGGGTCAAGCTGTCGCGCAGCGTTAGAAGGTGGCGAACGATCTCCGTTTCCTGATCTCCCTCCAAGGCTTCGATTACGGAATAGATCAGCTGGTCTGTGTGTGTGATAACAGTCTCCAGGGGGATTTCCGATCCCGGGGCGAAACTATCATCAATCGTCCTGATCAGCGACCATACCTGGTAGAGCATGGTAGTCGGTTCATCAAAAAGCTCGCGCAGAAAAGCGGCTTCCTCATAACGACCGGTCAGGCGGAAGACGTTATACATGCGTTTGGCTGCTTTCCCGTAATTGATATCCTTTGTTAGATACTTGTTGACCTCTTTTTCGAGTTGGACGACATAATCATCCAACGCGTCTGGAGAGGCATGCTTCATCAGCTTCGAAAAGATGGGCACCGATTCAGCGTCCAGGTAAACCTCCTGGAAGTATGCATCCAGGTAATTATCAAGGGGGGTGATGCTGCCATCTGGCGCTTCCCAGGTGACATCCAGCATGTTGCTGGCATTGGCCAGCTTTCCTCTGGCCGGATCGGCGATCACCCAATCCAGTTTGCACCACCCGGGATCGGCCGCGGCCTCATCCCAAAGGACAACTGCTTGAGTTCCATCCGGGCGGAAGCCTTCGATTTTACCGGCCTGAATTTCCGGCGCAGTCCATGAAACAGGCGATCCTTTGCTGATCCTTTCCTCTCCCTTGACGAAGTCATATGGATAAGAACCCAGTTTGACTTCTATTAACTGCCAGGTTGGTCCCTTTAACGTTCCAAGGGCTTTGTCGCGCATGATCCGGGCTAGAATCTGGCAAGCTTCCTCCCGGGTATCCGCAATGATATTGACGCGCTCAAAGTAATCACAGTCCCCGGGGAAGGTCTGGATCTTTGATTGGGCTGATGAGCCTGACAGAGCTAATGCTGTCTCCACCACACCGGGCTCGTCCTTGAACTCGACCAGGCGGCCGATTGCTCGGAAACGGGCCAGATCGACGGGACTGAAGTCAAGCATGACGACTTTATGCCCAAATACACCTGTATCCAGATCCATTGAAATCTCTGACTCGGATTCGGCTGCCATGGCGGACAACCACTGTAAAGCTTCGGTTTCACTGACCTCCACACCTAGCTGTTCAGCGGATTCGATGATTAGTTTAAATTCCATCGAGGCATTGGTCGATTGTTCATCATGCATGAATGAGTTCTCCTTCGAAGATTGATTGGAAACGAAATTGGTTAAGGATGCCTGATAGTTATTCTTTTGTTAGTAAGTAATTTATCACGGCGTTTCTAATAAATACGATGAATTGGTTGTCCTGTTACAGGGTTATTGTTTTCTGATCTGATAATAAAGCTGGGCAAATATCTTTGCCTGGTCGATCGCGTCCTCGAGAGCATTGTGACTTATGTTGCGCCCCTCAAGGTAATCGATAGATACATTCTTCATCGATGTTTCTTTCCAGGAAGATCTTGTGTATCCCATATAAAGCGACTTGATATCCAAGGCAGTGTGACCGAATGGATTATGTCCCAGGTAACGGTGGAAATAGTCGTTGACGAACATCCAATCAAATGGGGCGTTGAAGGCGACGAATTGTGGTCGCTGACTGTCAGACAGGATTTCATGCAGCCATGATTCAAATCTAGCCATCGCCGCTTCCGGAGGAATTCCACTATTTTTTAGTTCTTCGAGCGATAAGCCGTGGATTCCAAATGCTTCCGGCAGCATATTCTCGTTGGTTGGCTGCAGCTCGACATAAAAGGAGTGCTCGGGATTTGATACCAAACAAGCTCCGATCGAGAGTAGGGAGTATTGGCTGGGATTTGGTCCGGCTGTCTCAATATCAACAGAGATATATGCCTCGTCAAATGTAGAATTGTTCATGATAGAGAATATTATAATTGTTTCAGCTTTGTAAGCTGGTATTCCATCTGGCGTAACAAATTCCCCCCAGGGACGATAAATTGTATACCAGGTTGGTTCTTAGTTGAGGATTGAGAAAGCACTCAACTGGTATAATTGAGCCCCGTTTATCGCCGGAGGTTTCTGCTCAGCGGATGACGCGAAACCTATCACCGGCCAGGGGTGTTTAAGAATATAAGTCACAAATTGCAAAGATCAGGCTTGAAATGTCAACCGTAGATGAGATCAAAGCCCGGATAGATATCGTTGATCTAGTATCTGAAACGGTCCAGCTGCGCCGGTCGGGGAAAAACTACACCGGGTTCTGTCCCTTTCACAGCAATACCCGCACGCCTGCTTTTGTTGTCTTTCCGGAAACAGGAACCTGGAGGTGTTTTGGTCAATGCAATGAGGGCGGCGACATTTTCGGTTTCGTAATGAAGAAAGAAGGCTGGGATTTCACCGAAGCCCTAAGAAACCTGGCTGATCGGGCTGGGGTCGAGCTGAAACCCCTTACACCCCAAGAACAAGAGGCGATTGAAGAACACGATCACCTGAGAGAATTGCTGGAGGAAGCGGTCACTTTTTACCGTCACAATTTGATCCACACCACCGCTGGAAAGCCCGTCTTGGAATACCTGCATCAAAAAAGGGACTTGACTGATGAGACGATTGAAGCCTTCGGCCTGGGTTACGCGCCTAACGCCTGGGAGGCGGGTCTAAAGCACTTCACAGAAAAGGGTTACAGCCAGGAAGATTTGATCGCCTGCGGTCTGCTTACAGTCCGCCAGGATGATCAGGATTCGGATATATCTTCTATATATGATCGCTTTCGCAACCGGGTCATGTTCCCTATTCGGGATGAACGTGGGCGCATGGCTGGCTTCGGAGCCCGGATCGTTAATCCCCAGGATGTACCAAAATTTCTCAATTCTCCACAAACAGATATCTTCGATAAGGGACATATTTTATACGGCCTTGACCGGGCAAAGAAAGGCATCCGAGGTGCAGACCAGGCAGTCATCGTTGAGGGCTATTTGGATGTGATTGCGCTGCACCAGGCAGGATTTCCGAATGCGGTATCGCCAATGGGAACTGCCCTTACCGAGCACCAACTGCGCATGCTGAAGCGGTTTTCCCGGCGCATGGTGCTGGCCCTGGATGCAGATGCGGCCGGAGACAAAGCCACCCTGCGGGGATTGCAGGTAGCCCGCCAGGCGCTTGACCGGGAACCAGATCCGGTTTTCAACGCCCGGGGGTTGCTCGGCAGTGAAGCCCGCTTGAATGCCGATATTCGCGTGACAACCTTGCCCGATGGTCTTGATCCGGATGAAGTCGTCGCCCAGGATGCTGCCCAATGGGAGCAGATAATTGCTGATGCGCGCCCGATTGTGGTGCATGTCATGGAGACCCTGGCTGAAGAACAGGATCTGGATGATCCCAAGGTGAAATCCCAAATCGCTCAGCAGGTCATGCCGTTAATTGAAGATGTACCAGATGCAGTCGAAAGGGAAGCATACCGGCAGCGATTGGCTCGCTTGTTAAAAATTGATGAACGAGTCTTGACAGAAACTGCCGCGCCAAAATCGCGGCGACGACGAAGGATGAGGCCTGGACCGCAGCCTACACAGGTTGAAGGCTCACAAACCGGGGATCTGTCGATCCATGCCGCCCCAGAATTATTAGAGGCCCATTGTCTAAGTGTCCTTCTACGCCGTCCAGATCTGGTTTACCGGGTCGATCGAGCTTTACAAGAGAACGGTCTCAACAGGCTCTCGGTGGATGATTTCCAATCGAGCGATCACCAGGCTCTGCTGCGGCTGGTAGATGAATCCTTGAAACAGGACCATGCTGAGCCGCAGCTCTTCGTCCAAAATAGTTTGGACCTGCAATTAATGGAACTGGTCGATCAGCTGTTGATGAAAACCGAGAAGCTGGATCCAAACGAAGATAAAGTACTGGAAGATCTGGTGCGGACACTGCTCGTACTGCGCCAGCGTCGCTTGTTCCAGGAAATTGAGCATATCAGGTATCTAATGGAAGAAGCCCAGCTGATTGAAGACAGCAATGTTGCCGATTACCAGAAGACAATGGTGCAGTATATTGCTGCGCGTAGCAGGCTCGATCAGGCTCTGGGTTTTTATACGAGTCATATGATTCAATGACAAACGGAGGAACTGGTTGACTCGAAAAACTGAATCTCAGGATACGCAGGAGATAGCCGCATCTGGAAAGAACGATTTGGCTGAGGATCCACAAGATCTGGTCAATGCTGCTTTACCCATGCAGGAAGTCGAAGAAGTGCTTTCAAAATCTGGTCTCGATGAGCAGGGGGAACCGGATGAAGATGCATTATCCCGAGAAGAGCAGGACCTTGAAAAGATAAAAAAGGAAAAACCTGCCGATATTTTAGAAGACCCGAAAATGGCCGTCGAATTGAGCGACGACCCTGTCAGGCTGTATCTGAAAGAGATCGGCGGGATTGATCTGCTCAACCCAGACCAAGAATTCTGGCTGGCAACTCAGATGGATGCCTCTCGCAGAGTCGAATCGCTGAAGCGACAGCATCCTCTGATTCGTAAAGGCGATTCCCTTCCGAGAGGTATTTACAAGGCGCTCTATGAGGAGCTGCTGACTACCTGGAAACGGGTTGAAGAAGATACCCTGCGCCTGGGTTTTGATCTTCCGGAATTAATCTTGATCTTGGGTGAGGCACAAATGCTGCGCCAGACCTGGGCTTCAGATACACCATCCTACCTGCACGCTTATTTGGATAATGGTTTATGGGGCAAAGATTCCCTTTGGGACGGTGTGGCTCGCAACGCGTTCAACGTTTTCGTCTGCCTTTATCTACAGCCAGAACCATTAGCGGATTACCTGACTGGATATCTATCTGGCAATGACAAACTGCCATCAAAAAGAAGTTTCCTCCGCCATTTGCCTGATGATGAAATCTTGCAGGATGAGATCGAAGATGCTCGCTACCGTGCCCAAGATGCGCACAACACAATTATCCGAGCCAACCTGCGGTTAGTGGTGAGTGTCGCTAAACGATATATCGGCCGGGGGAGCACATTCCTCGACCTGATCCAGGAGGGTAATATCGGACTGCTGCGAGCGGTTTCAAAGTTCGATCCGACGCGGGGGTACAAGTTTAGCACCTATGCAACCTGGTGGATTCGCCAGTCGATCAGCCGCTCAATTGCCGACCAGGCCCGCACCATCCGCATTCCGGTCCACGTGTTTGAATCGATTAATCGCCTGATGCGCGCCCAGCGAACGCTGGTTCAGCAGTTGGGCAGAGATCCGAACAGCGATGAATTAGCGGTGGAAGCTGGCTTCATGGATCCCCAAGACGTGGAGATCATTCTTCAAGCGCGTGCGGATGGGACGCCGGTGCCTTTGGATGTTCGCCGGCGCTGGATGCGCGCTGCAAACAAGGTCAGCCGCATCATGCGAGCCGCTGAAGAGCCAATGTCTCTGGAAAGCCCGGTGGGCACGGAAGAGAGCAGCCAGCTGGGTGATTTCATTGAAGATCAAGACGCCCTGGAGCCGATGGATGCAGCCGCTCGGGAGATGCTGCGCGAGCAGGTGAAGAACGCCCTGGCAGTGCTTTCGGACCGGGAGCGCGAGGTTTTGGAACTGCGCTTTGGCTTGATTGATGGCAAAGATCATACTTTAGAGGAAGTGGGCCAGCATTTCAAGGTAACTCGCGAGCGGGTGCGCCAGATCGAAGCTAAAGCCTTACGGAAACTGCGTCATCCCACCCGCAGCAGGCAGCTGCGTGATTATTTCGGCTAGATGATCCCTTTGTTCACCACAATTTGGACCCTGATTGCCGGGGTGATAGTGCTTTTTCTGCCAGGTCTTGCCTGGCAGGCTTTGTTCAGAGATGCAGAACAAGACCTTTTTGAGCGTCTGGCTGAAGCATTGGGTGTCAGCATATCGATTACAGCATTGTTGGCTCTGCTGGCTTATCTTCTCAACTGGAGTATCACCTCCCCTGTCTTGATCCTTGTCTATATGCTCCTGGTTCCTCCTGCGATCTGGTCGCTGAGGCAGTGGTGGAGGGATAGCCAGCCCAACAAGAAATCCCCCAACAAATCAGATAAAGATCAAGTCCTGACAGAAACCACGCATACTAATGATGATGATTGGTTCACCCAACGACAAGATATCCTGCGTTACTTGATCCTGGCGTTGATTTTCCTGGCAGCATTACTCTGGCGCTTTTATCAAATTCGGGAAGTTGTATTACCCCTTTGGGTTGACTCTGTACACCACGTGCAGATCGTGAATTTGATGCTTGAACATGGGGGCATACCGGAGTCCTTTGAGCCATTCATGCCGGTGCCATTCTTCTACCATTATGCATTTCATTCCCTGGCAGCAGCGTTTTCAACCTCCGCAGGTTTAAGTGCACAAGATGCTGTGTTGTACCTGGGGCAGGTGATCAATGCGGGAATTGTGTTAGCTGTTTATCGCCTGGGGGTGGCTTTGTGGGGGGGGTGGCGCAGGGCAGCGCTCGGCGCGATCCTGGTTGCCTTCGTGACCCAAATGCCGGCCTACTACGTCACCTGGGGACGCTATACCCTGCTGACCGGGATGCTGCTGCTCCCATTGGCGATGGCGACCGCATTGGACATCTGTAACAAAGGCGCCGATCGAGCCCGGTTGATGACCCTGGCTGTACTCACTGCAGGCATCTTATTGTCCCATTATTTTGCTGCCGGTTTGCTGGCGTTATTCCTGATCGTCCTCGGAGCCTCGGCGTTAATTTCCGGGATCAAAAATAATGAGCAATTTGGATGGAAGACCTGGCTACCGCTATTGTTGGCTTCACTTACCGGATTCCTGTTGGCTAGCCCATGGCTTTACCGCATGTGGGGGTTCGCGAACACCTGGGTCCAGCTCGTCCCCATCCCGCCCTCAATGGAGGCGGTGGATCGCCTGTATTTCCCAGAATATCTGGATTATTTGTGGCGCCTGGTTGGACCGGACAGGAACCATATTTTGTTGTTCGTTGCTCTACCTGGGTTGATTCTCGTGTTGTATCGCAGCAGGACGCGTGTATTCGGAATTTGGGCTCTACTGTTGGGCTTACTCAGCCTGCCGGTAGGAATTTTAATTGCACCTTTCAGACCCGATCATGCAGTGATCATTTTGTTTTTACCAACTGCTCTATTGGTTGCAGATCTTTTCATCAGCCTGATCGATTGGTCTCCGGTTGAAAAGCTTGAACCGGTAAAGACGGCACTCGTGCTAATCATTTTTGCAGCCCTGGTTGGGTGGGGGATTTGGGAGACGCGCACTGTGATCAACTCCTCAACAATCCTGGCGACAGAGGCTGATCTTGAGGCGATCGAATGGATCGATGCCAACCTGCCCCCAGAGGCCAGGTTTTTGATCAATGTCACCCACTGGCAATATGGAAGCTATCGTGGTGTCGACGGAGGCTGGTGGATCACGCCATTGACCAGGCGCATGACATCCCTACCAAGTGGGCTTTCCGGTATGGGTGACCAGGAATATGTTGAAGGAGTCAATGCGATCGCTGCGCAAGTGAACACGATGGTAGGGTGTTCTGCAGAGTTCTGGGAACTGGCGCGGGCGAATAGTTATTCCCATGTGTACTTGAGGCAGGGCCAGGGAGCGATCCAGCCTGATCAATTGGAAAGCTGTCCGGGCGTGGAATTAATATATGAAAGCCGGGGTGTGTTTTTGTACAGTATTAAGGATATAATTAATCCAGGCACCTGAAGTTAAAGAAAGAATTGTGAAATTTGACACCTACTAGACCATATGATAAGATAGGTAGGTTTTTAAGAAGTAAAGGCTGGGGTGGCGTTCCTTAAAATTATCAGCTCTGAGGGCTAGGGCACCTGGATAGTTTGGGGAGATCGACCACCCTTTACTATTTTAAACTGCTGGGATTGTCTTATGCTTTTCGATTATTTACCACTTGCAATTCTTTTCATTCTCGCCGTGCTTTTGGCGGGATTTGTCGTATTACTTGGACATGCCTTTGGCCCTCGCAACCCGTCAAAGCGCAAATCACAGCCTTATGAATCGGGTATGACTCCGATCGGTCCAGGCACCCGCCGTCTTCCGGTGAGGTTCTACCTGGTGGCTGTACTGTTTATCCTTTTTGATATCGAAGTGATCTTCTTTTACCCCTGGGCGGTAGCTTTTCGCCAACTGGGTTTATTCGGTTTAATCGAAATGCTCATCTTCATTTTGATTTTATTGGTTGGATATGTTTATGCTTGGAAGAAAGGAGCATTGGAATGGGAATAGAACAGAAAGCTGGAGATCTGGGCGCAGTAACGATGCGCCTGGAGCAAGCGGTTAACTGGGCCCGAACGTACGCCATGTGGCCGATGTTATTTGGATTGGCTTGCTGTGCCATTGAGATGATGGCGGGGCAGGCCGCGAAGCATGACATGAGCCGCTTTGGGATGGAGTTGATGCGCGCGACCCCGCGCCAATCAGACCTGATGATTATCTCTGGTCGGGTGACATGCAAGATGGCGCCGGTGCTCCGGCTGCTTTACGATCAAATGCCAGATCCGAAGTGGGTGGTTTCCATGGGAGATTGTGCATCATGTGGAGGCATCTTCAACAATTACGCCATTGTGCAGGGTGTGGATGAAATCATGCCCGTCGATGTGTATGTCGCCGGCTGCCCCCCGCGACCGGAAGCACTGGTACATGGAATACTGACCCTGCATGATAAAGTACGCGGTGAAACGATAAAAACCTGGGCTTAATCCATTTTGGATAATGGTAGGACGACCTATGGATAATGAACTGCAAAATATCGTCTCTGTATTGGTAGAGCGGTTTGGAGTTGAACCAAAAGAAATTCGCGACCAAACCAGTTTGATCGTCTCTCCAGAAAAAATTTCAGAAATTTGCCAGTCGCTGCATGATGAGTATGGGTTTCCCTGGCTAGAAGTATTAACAGCTGTTGATTACTGGCCAGAGCAAGAGCCGCGCTTCCATGTGATTTATTTCCTCTACTCAATAGAAAAATCGATGCGCATCGGCCTACGAGTGCCTTTGCCCGGCGTCTCGCCTAGTTTGCCAACTATGGTTGAGTTGTTCGCAAATGCAAATTGGCGTGAACGAGAACTCTGGGACATGTTTGGTATTCACTTTGAAGGCCATCCTGACTTGCGGCGCATCCTGATGCCGCACGATTGGCAAGGACATCCACTGCGTAAGGATTACCCCCTTGGTTATGAAGAGGTCCAATTCACCTTCAATGCCGAAGAAATCGACCGGGATAAACCGTATGCAAAAGAGTGAGCCTGTATCATGTTAGATCAATCGGAATTTGCGTTTAACGAATTACGACACCTGGTTTCTGACAGGGCGATCAAGGGCGAAACCATGCTGCTTAACATGGGCCCTCAGCACCCCAGCACCCATGGTGTCTTGAGACTGCTGCTTGAGTTGGATGGGGAAATAGTTGTCAACTGCTTCCCAGACATTGGTTTCCTGCATACTGGTATCGAGAAGAACATGGAAGCCAAATCCTACGAGAAAGCTGCGGTGATGACCGATCGGCTGGATTATCTCAACAACCTGGGCAACAACCTGGTTTACTGCATGGCGATCGAAAAATTGGCAGATCTGGATGTCCCGGTCCGGGCACAGGCCATCCGGGTCATTCTGACCGAATTACAGCGTATTGGTTCACATCTGGTGTGGCTGGGAACCCATACCCTCGACCTGGCAGCGATTTCGGTATTTTGGTACACCTTCCGCGAGCGGGAACTAATTCTAGACATCAACGAGATGGTCTCAGGACAGCGTATGATGACCACCTATTTCCGTCCTGGTGGGCTATGGCGGGATGTGCCGGTCGAGTTTGAAGATGCAGTCCGGGATTTCATCAGCATTTTCCCGAAACGAATCTCAGAATATGAGGCCATGCTGAGTGAGAATCCCATCTTCATCGAGCGAACCAAGGGTATCGGGGTGATCAATCCTGATGAAGCCGTCCATTGGGGGATAACTGGCCCCATGCTGCGTGCTTCCGGAGTCAACTTCGATTTGCGCAAAGTTGAGCCCTATATGGGCTACGAGCAGTACGATTTTAATGTGCCGACCCACACCGACAGCGACACGTATGCCCGTTATCTCGTCCGGATGGAGGAGATGCGCCAATCCCTGCGGATCGTCGAACAGGCGCTGGACAAACTACCTTATGGACCGGTACGCAGCAACAACCGCAAATACGTACCGCCGCCGCGCTCTGAATTGGGAACCAGCATGGAAGCTGTAATCCACCACTTCAAGCTCTGGACAGACGGCTTTGAGATGCCGAAGGGTTCTGTCTACGCGGCTACAGAATCCCCCCGGGGTGTGCTGGGGGTCTACCTGGAGAGTGATGGCAGCACAAAACCGCACAGGGTTCATTGGCGGACACCGTCATTTGACAACCTCCAGATGTTACCCGTGCTGGCAAAAGACCATCTGGTAGCGGACCTGGTCGCATTGGTTGGTACGACTGACTTCGTCTTGGGAGACATTGATCGATGATGTTTCATTTTGAGGGAACATGTTAGCTGAAAAATACGCTGCAGAGATAGAGAGCATTCTAGCCAAATACCCTCCTGATCAAAAAAGATCGGCGGTGATGCCGCTGCTTTACCTCGCCCAACGTGAAGATGGCTATGTCACAAAGGAAGAGATGGCTGAAATTGGCGGGATTCTAGGCATCACTTCGACCGATGTGGCCTCAATTGTCGGTTTTTATACCCTTTTTTACGATCAAGCAGAAGGCGATATCCGCATACAGG